>JBAVDD010000403.1:0-5092 GCA_049587035.1 Acidobacteriaceae bacterium
CTAACCTGGCCCATGATCGCCATCGGCTGGGTAGTGAACCTGGTCCAACGAGGCACGGCCTCCGTAGTCCGCATCAACGAACTAATGATCGAAAAGCCCACCATAGACGACGCCCAGGCCGACCCCACACTCGACCCCGCCGTCAACGGCCACATAGCCTTCCACCACTTAAACTTCACCTACCCCACCGGCCCCGAAGTCCTCCACGACATCACGCTCGAAATCCCCGCAGGCACCTCCCTGGCCATCGTAGGCCCCACCGGCAGCGGCAAATCCACGCTAGTCTCCCTCATCCCCCGCCTATACGACGCCCCTCCCAACTCCATCACGCTAGACAACCGCCCTCTCCGCGACTACCCCCTCCACACCCTCCGCGCGGCCATCGGCTTCGTCCCCCAGGAGACCTTCCTCTTCTCCACCACCGTCTCCAACAACATCGCCTTCGGCATCCCCGCCCCCGAGGGCAAAGACGCCGTCCTGGCCCTCGACCACCACATCGAGGCCGCCGCCCGCACCGCCCACATCGCCGACGAGATCCGCGAATTTCCCTCTGGCTTCCGCACCATCGTAGGCGAGCGCGGCGTAACCCTATCCGGCGGCCAGAAGCAGCGCACAGCCATAGCCCGCGCCATCCTCGTCAACCCACCCATTCTCATCCTCGACGACGCCCTGGCAAGCGTAGACACCTACACCGAAGAGCAGATCCTCTCCGGCCTGCGCGAAGCCATGCAAGGCCGCACCACGATCCTCATCGCCCACCGAGTCTCCACCGCCCGCAGCGCCGACCGCATAGCCGTCCTCATCGACGGCCGCATAGCCGAACTAGGCACCCACGACGAACTCCTCACCCGCAACGGCTACTACACCGACCTCTTCGAAAAGCAATCCCTCGAAGAAGAAATCCTAACCGCCTAGCGACCGCTATACACCACACAATCGTCATCCTGGGCGAAGCGAAGGACCCCTGTAGTTGCCGTTGCTTTTGCTTTTGCTTTTGCTTTTGCTTTTGCCGTTGCTTTTGCCGTTGCTTTTGCCGTTGCCGTTGCTTTTGCTTTTGCCGTTCTAGCTGTCATTCCGAGCGCAGCGAGGAACCTGCTTCTCGCGCGCGAAGCGCGCGCCCGTTCTTCCCGCCGCCTTTCAGCAAAACACCAGACCCCACATGTAAACTCCCTCCATGCGCGCCCTCCTCCTACTAGCCATCCTCACGACAACCGCGCAAGCCCAATGGACCCTCCAGCAATCCCCCACCACCGCCGACCTCCGCGGCATCGACAACGTAAGCCCCGGCATCGCCTGGGCCTCCGGCACCAACGGCACCGTCCTCCGCACCGAAGACGCCGGCCACCTCTGGCAAGTCTGCACCATCCCCCCCAACGCGGCCCACCTGGACTTCCGAGGCATCCAGGCCTTCGACGCCAACACCGCCATCGTAATGTCCAGCGGCAAAGGAGACCAAAGCCGCCTCTACAAAACCACCGACGGCTGCCAAACCTGGACCCTTCTCTTCACCAACCCCGACAAAGATGGCTTCTTCGATGCGATCGCCGCGGACAGTAAACAACTGTGGATTTTGGGTGACCCCGTAGATGGAAAATTCACGGTGCTGCGAATGCCTCTCGTACAGCCACTTCCGGCGATGACTAAAGACATTCCATGCACACGTTCGCAGTTTGATCTGCCTGTAGCACATGCCCTTCGCGAATGTGCCAACGGGCTACAAGCGAATGCGGCGACAGCAGGCGCGTTCGCGGCGAGCAACTCTTCCTTCTTCATCCTTCCCAACGCATATCAGGCATATTTTGGATTAGTACCTAAGGGCGTCAAAGGCGTTAAACCCACTCCGGTAGACCGCCAGCTCTTTGCAACTGGTGGCACGGCCGGTGCAAAGGTTTGCGAGCGCTTCATTTCAACCACCGACGGTGGCGAACCTCCCACTTGGAGATGCGAATCTGTACCGTTAGGAGCAGGGACAGAGGCCTCCGGCGCATTTTCAATCTTTTTCAATCGCGAACAAAAAGCTGTCGCTGTCGGCGGCGACTACCTAAAACCCAACGACTCCACCAACACCGCTGCCTTCACCACCGACGGCGGCAAAATGTGGCACGCCGCCACCACCCCACCCCACGGCTTCCGCTCCGCGGTAGCCTACGACGCCCCCACCAAAACCTGGATCACCATAGGCCCCAACGGCACCGACATCTCCACCGACGACGGCCGCAACTGGCGCCCCCTCCACCCCACCCCAGACGAAGCCCCCGACGCCGACCAACACTGGAACGCCCTCTCCCTCCCCTACGCCGTAGGCCCCCACGGCCGCATAGGCCGCCTAAACCCCTCCGCCCTGAAACCCACCGCCACCAAACCCTGATCCCGCACTGCGTTTGCCTTTTTGGTTTGTCATCCCGTAGGGATCTGCAGTTGCTGTTGCTGTTGCTTGTTTTACGCCGTCATCCTGAGCGAAGCGAAGGACCCCTGTAGTTGCTTTTGCCGTTGTCTTTGCACTTGCATTTGCACTTGCCGTTGCCTCTGAGATAGGTCCGGGCTTTAGCCCGGACATTCCACCCAACCCATGACCTGGGCTTTAGCCCCTGGGACTGCCCTTGTACTTGCCCTTGCAACCAAATCACCGCCGCGCCATCTCCGTTCTTCTCCGCCTCACCCTCGGCACCCGGCAAGCCCCCGGCACATTCACCATCTGCCTCCGAAACACCCGATACCCCTCCGTCCCCGGCTGCAGCGTAGCCCAATAACTCATCCGAGTAACCAGCGGCCGATGCAGCGTCACAATCTGGTTCTCCATAATCTTCACCCCGCATCCCAGATTGTCAGCCGGCTGCAAAATCGTCCGCTCCGGATCCTTCACCGGCAGCGTCCGATCCCGCTGCCAATTAAAATCACATCCATAACGCACAGCATCCTCATATTTCAACTGCAACAAACCCTCCTGCCGAGCAGGACGATGCGTCACCGGATCAATCGTGTTCACCGCCGCCTGCAAATGATGCACATCACTCGTAGGATTCAGCCCCGCCTCAGCCGAAGCAAGCGCCTGAAACGTGTAAGCCCAGAACTCCCGCTTCTGCGCCTCCGTCTCCTCACCAAACCGAGGACAATACCCCCTGACCGCCCGCGCCGCACGCACGCCCAACAGATCCGCCGGCAGCGCCTTCTCCACAATCCCATCCCACTGCGGCTGCCACGTCGTTCCACCAAGCTCCGCCTTCTTTTCATCCAGCGGAGTAGGCGGAGCCACCTTCACCACCGGCTGCACACGCTTCTGCACCACCACCTTCTGCTTCCCCTTGCATCCCCCACAAGCCAACACCACGCAAGCACCAACCACCCAAACGAAACGAGCCATCACCAGCGCACCTTCTTCCGTTCACCGAGCGCGCACTACTCTACAAGCTCTCGCCTAGTCTGATGCCATAACCGCAAGACGTTATAGCTTAAAGATGATGATTCTCTACGCCGCAACCTCCAACCCCGGCAAGTTAGCCGAGTTCGCCACCAGCGCAAGCACCCAGGGCATCACCGTCCTTCCCCTCCCCAACCTAATAGACATGCCCGAGCCCGTAGAAGACGCCCCCACCTTCCAGGGCAACGCCGACCTGAAAGCCATCGCCTACTCCCTCCTCGCCCCAGGCTTGCTAGTCTTCGCCGACGACTCCGGCCTCGAAGTCCAGGCCCTCCACAACCAACCCGGCGTCCGCAGCGCCCGCTTCGCCGACGACCAAAACTTCCAACCCGACGCCCAGCTCTCCAAAGACGCACGCAACAACAACCTCGTCCTCCACCTCATGCAGCACCAACCCTCCCGTACCGCCCGCTTCGTCTGCAACCTCTCCCTCGCCCACAACGGCGAAATCCTCCTCCGAGCCGAAGGCGCCGCCGAAGGCCAACTCCTCAACGCTCCCCGAGGGCAAGACGGCTTCGGCTACGACCCTCTCTTCCTCATCCCCTCCCTCAACCTCACCTTCGCCGAACTCCCCCGCGAACAGAAGTGGGAACTCTCCCACCGAGGCAACGCCTTCCGCTCCCTCCTCGCTCAACTCCCCTCCATCGCGCGATAGCAAATATCGCACAAAACGGACGATATTCGAATATCGCAACTTGACGCCGTTCTTTGCCAGTAGCAATAATTCAGTTGCTCAGGTACGAAAGAACGCAAGCGCTGAATGCCGAGCTCAAAGTGCCATCGCGCAGCACATAACCGGGTTCGGAAGTACCTGAAACTCACACCATCTGTGCCTTCCACGACTCCGAACAACAAGGCTGGGGAAAATTAATGGGCGCCACCGAAGTCATCCCGCAACACCCTGATTCCGTTACATTTTGGCAGTCCACCAACGGCAAAAAAGTCGTAATGGCCGTCACCGGAGCCATCATGTTCGCCTTCGTCGTAGGCCACATGCTAGGCAACCTCCAAATGTTCGAAGCCCCCGAACACATCAACGCCTACGGCCACTTCTTACACAATCTAGGGGAGTTACTGTGGATCGAGCGCGGCATCATGCTCCTCGCCATCGCCCTGCACATCACCGCGACCGTCCAACTAGCCCTAAGAAGCAAAGCCGCCCGCCCCATCGGCTACTCCCGCAAGGAGGCCATCAATTCCTCCTACGCCTCGCGCACCATGTACTGGAGCGGCCCCATCGTTTTGGTCTTTATTATCTTTCACTTACTGCAGTTCACCGCCGGCTATCTCCACCCCCACGCAACCTTCGCAGCCGGCGATGTCTATCAAAACGTAGTTTCCGCCTTCCAGGTTTGGTGGGTCTCCGCCTGGTACATCTTTGCCCTCTGTCTTTTAGGCCTCCACCTAAGTCACGGCCTATGGAGCGCCTTTCAGTCCGTAGGCCTGGGGCATCCTCGCCTCAGCCCCTACCTGAAAACCACCGCCCGCGTTGTCGCCGCTCTCATCATTCTGGGGTATATCTCCATTCCAATCAGTGTTTTGCTGGGGTTCATAAAATAAAATGACACTTGACGCAAGAATACCCTCCGGCCCTATCGAAGAAGCATGGGCGAAAGCCTGCTTCGACATGAAGCTTGTCAATCCTGCAAACAAACGCAAGCACAACCTCATCGT
>JBAVDD010000404.1:0-30366 GCA_049587035.1 Acidobacteriaceae bacterium
GCCGAAAGCTTGCACGATACTGTTCGAGCCGTCCGGTTTATTGACCTACTGAGCCGGCTGCCTGCCGCTCTTTCGTTGTGCGAATGTCCCGCATGGGAGGCACACCGAAGTGGCGAGTGTATTCACGGCTGAACTGGCTCACACTTTCGTACCCGACTTCAAAAGCTGCGGTAGTCGCATCCATTCCGTCCATCAACATCCGCTCGCGTGCAGTCTGCAAGCGGATCTGCTTCTGGTACTGCAGTGGGCTCATCGATGTAAGCGCACGGAACTGATGATGGAGCGTTGACACGCCCATACGTGCCACGGCCGCAAGCTCTTCCATTCGAAGCGGCTTTGCGTAGTTGGCCCGCAGCCAACCCATTGCCCTGGCGGTTCGATTGCTTAGGTCTCCATGGGTAACGATTGCACGAAGGCTCTGGGCCTGCGGTGTGCGGAGAATCCGATAGATGATCTCGCGCTGAATAAGGGTATGCAGGTAGGGAATGTCTTCCGGCGTGTCGATCAGCTCGATCAACCGAATGCCCGCAGACAGTAGCCCTACTGTCGATACGCCTACTGCCAGCCCCGCTCCTCGCAGCGTGTTTTTTGGGGCGATATAGTCCTCACGGTTCAACAACTCCCGAACGCTATCCATGTCCAGGTCTATGCGCATGGTCAGCAGAGGCTCAGAGCTTGTTGCGTGCAGAATCTCGCTCTGAATCGGGACATCGATTGAAGAGAGGAAGAACGAGGAACTGTCGCAGACGTAGCTTTTGCCGCCCAGTTCCATTCGCTTCCTGCCCTGGGCGAAAATAGTCAGGCCCGGTACACAATGGGCTCGATAGCAGGGCGTCTCTTCGCTTCGCCTTGCGAGTGTCAGTCCCGGCACAGCCGTCTTGTGATCTCCGTCAGAGCGGGCGTGTGAAGCAATGATGGTTGCGAGTTCCGCTTGCAGGTGTTCTGGGTCCTTATTCATCGTCACGTGCCACAACCTATCAGAGGGTAATCACCATGCTGTTCCATAGTAGCCAATTCGTTCGGCGCTGATCTTGATCTCGCCCGTGCTGCCAATGTTGCCAACCCAGCCGCGATAAGCAGAATCGCGGAACTGATGCCGAAGGTAAGGCGGTAGCCGCGCGCGTCGAACGCGAAGCCGCCGAGGGTTGCACCGAGGCTGATTGCAAGCTGGATGATGGCGACCATGAGCCCTCCTCCAGCTTCAGCATCTCGCGGAAGCGTCTTTGCGAGCCAGGTCCACCAGCCAACCGGAGCGGCCGTCGCAACCAATCCCCAGAGTCCAAGAAGTGCGGTCGTGAGAGGCAGTGAAGATCCAACCTTGATCAGCGCCAAAGCGATGACTGACATGAGAACAGGGATGCCTATAAGCGTCCTGTACAGGCCGCGATCCAAAAGCTTGCCGATGAGAACCGTACCGAGGAAGCCTGCCGCTCCAACTACAAAAAGGATGAGGGAAAGCATGGAAATGCTGACGCGAGTTACGCTTTCCAGGAATGGACGCAAATAGGTGAAGAGCGTGAACTGTCCCATGAAGAACGCGCTCACCGCCACCATCCCCCACGCGACCGGCGGACGCCTCATGAGGCGGAAGACACTGCTGGACGAGGATGCCTCTCCGGTCTTCATTGAGGGAAGGCTCAGCAGTTTCCACGCAAATGCGACGGCGGCGATCGGGACGACACAGAAGAAGGCTCCCCGCCACCCAATAACAGACCCGAGGAAGCTCCCGAGAGGAGCGGCGATCACGGTTGCCAGCGCGTTCCCTCCATTCACAACGGCAAGGGCTCGCGAGACCTGATTTTCGGGAACGAGCCTCATGGCCGTTGCTGCCGACATAGACCAGAACCCGCCAATCGCGATTCCAATGAGGGCACGGCCAAGAATGAAGATCAAGTAATTCGGTGCAAACGCGACGACAGAGCCCGAGGCCATCATGAGCAACGTCAGGCCGAGTAGCAGCACTTTCCGGTCAAGCCTCCCGGCGATAGCCGTGATGAACAGGCTCGTGAGCAAGGCGAATGCGCCGGAGACCGAAATCGCTTGTCCGGCTTGCCCTTCACTGATGTGCAAGCTCGCTGCAATGGGCGTCAGCAGGCTCACAGGCATAAACTCCGATGCGACCAACGCAAATGCGGCCAAGGAGAGGGCCAGAACACCTCCCCAGGCTCCTTTGTTGTGGGATTGGTTTGCTCTATCCGTATGCATCTTTCCGGCTACCCTCCGAGGTCTCAAGAGCGATCACCGGTAGCGACCAGCTCACCTGCCTGGTTTAATCGTATGAGTTCTAGGGGATTCCGGCTTCCACGATGCTGCCGATTCTTTGCCTAATCCTGTCGAACGCTAGACAGACTGGTTGAGAGTCACAGGGCAGGCCACATAAGTCGCTGGAACGCGCTTGGCGGACGTTGGCAGCGTCAGGTCTCAGTGCGCTAGCGGAAATTTGTGACGTTCGATGTGGTGTCCCATTCAGCTCAAAGAATCGGAGTCAGTCCGGGAGCAGCCTTTAGAAAGGAACTTAATTTGAATCAATACGCTAGAGGAAGTCTCAACCTGATTTACCAACCAAAAGGGAGTCAATGGGAGTGCGGAAGGCCCGAGTCATAAGCCTAACATCACCCAACCAAAGGAGTTAGTCGGGCAGCAGGATCGCGCTGTTTGGGCAGTCCATCCAACGGTCACAGGAAATGTCTCACGGGACGGACGAGACGCGCCTTCAGCCTCTTTACCTATCGCAATCATCCGGCCCGTTTGCTACCCTTATTACATGCAGGTAACGGTCAACATCCCGGACGAACTCGCCGCTCAGGTCCAGTCGCGCGGACTGACGCCGCAGAGCTATATCGAGCATCTGATCGCCGAACAGACTGCGACGGCAGGAGGGTCTGCGGCGCACAAATTCAGCATGGAAGAGTTCGAGGCTTCGCTGGATGAGTTGACGCGATACTCCGACAAGATTCCTGTCTTGCCATCAGAGGCGTTCTCTCGTGAAAACCTCTATCAGGATCATGATTGATGGCGAGGTCGTCTCTCTACCTGGCCGACAGTAACATCCTGCTCCGTCTCGTAAAAGGCAACCACCCGGAATTCCTGTTGGTACGCGGCGCAATTCGTGCCCTTACACAGAAGGGCATGACCCCGGCCTATACGTTGCAGAACATGACCGAGTTCTGGAATGCTTCAACGCGCCCGAAAGAACGGAACGGTTTCGGCCTTACGGTAGAAGAGACAGAGAGAAACGCCCAGGACATAGAGCGCAGCTTCACCTTTCTCGCAGACACGGAAGCCGTCTACCGCGAGTGGCGAAGGATCGTCGTGCAATACAGCGTTTCTGGCGTACAAGTCCATGACGCACGACTGGCCGCAGCCATGTACGCGCACGGCATAAGCGAGATTCTCACGCTGAATGGTGCGGACTTCGCCCGCTTCGCGGGCATCCATGCAATAGACCCCCACCACATTTAGAGTGACTGACGAGAAATGCACTGAGGTTGAGCAGGTAATCAGCATCAGCTCCCGGATCATCCTCCACTACAAAATCTAGGGAATTTTCCGGCATCGTCATTCCAAAATGGAATGACGAACGCTCAAAATGTCATTGGACGTTTGCGCGAACCGCTCTTAGCTTTGCGCCTAGCTGACAACACCGAGTCAGCGGAGGTGCAACGATGCTCAGAATCCGCCACACATTCCGGTTGGGAAAGCCTCTCAATCGGTCGTCCAATTCTTCCGCTAAACGACGGGCAAAACTACTTTTCAAACGCAAGTTACTCCATGCAGCACATGTGATGGGGCCGACGCTGGCTGTTCTCGCCTTTGCGGGAGTCGGAAGCGGTGCCGCTCATGCTCAGGGAACGATGGACTTCTCCGGGGCACAAACGCTCATGGGAACTTTCAAAACTTTCGCCATCTATGCGGGCGCGATCATCTGCTTTGGCGGTTTGATTTTCGCTGGAATTCGCATGATGAGCGGAAGATTTCAGGACGCAATTCCTGGACTTTTCGGTGCGCTGTTCGGTGCCGGAGTGCTCGGTTGGGGAGCCGGTTGGATAGGGTCTTTAACCGGGCAGTCGATGTAGGAGGTGCATCGACATGACCAAGCGGGGAGAGCCGTTACCGATCAATCAGGCGCTTAATAGGCCACGAGCCAAGCTCGGATTGGACCTCAGCGCATGGATGGCGATTGTCTTCGTCTGCGTAACGGTTTTCCTCGTTGGGTTTCGTCTTTTGGCGATGGTGGCCGTTCCGACGCTCGCTGTCAGTGCGTGGCTCATCGTCCGCAAACACCCAAAGATGTTCCAGCTCTGGGGCCTGAGCCTCAACCAAAAGTCATACTATGACCCGCGCAAATACTGAGCAAGCCAAATTCGTTCCGTGGTTCGCCAAGGCTGGAGCCGCGTGCAGTATCGTTCCGATTGCACGCTTCATCGGCCCAAATATCTTCGCCTTGAAGGGCCGAGGCTATGGATGCCTGTTTACTCTCACCGGCATAGATGAAGAGGGCTTGACCGACCAGGAACTTGAATCGCGGGTGCGCTCGATTGAGGGAGCATTGCGCGGACTTCCCGAAGGGGCGTGCCTCTACCAGTACACGCGCATCATGTCGGGCTATGAGCTGCCACGCCAGAAGGCGTACAGCAGTCCCGTCACACAGGTTTTCGTAGATGACCGTCTGACCTTCCTTAAGAGGACGGCAGGCTTCCGTCGCATCGACCTTCATTGGTGCCTCACGCTGGAGCCGCCTAAGCTGAAAGCGTTCGAGCGCAAACCGCAGGAAAACTCCGCCGACACGTCGCGGATGCTCGCGGAGCTACAGAAGGCGGCGACGATTCTGGAAAGTCATCTCGGCAGTTTGTTGGGGCTGCGGATGCTCGACAAGAACAGCGTATTTCAGTTCTTTTCGTATCTCTTCAACCTTGAGGAGTGGGCCGCACAGTCGCAGCTCCGCGACGATACCGGCGTAGACCGCCAGATCGTCAGCAATCCGGTTGCGTGGCATAGCGACCATCTGCGCGTCGGCAAACGCTACGTGCAGATGTTTTCTCTGAAGACAACGCCGGAGGCATCGCGGCCCTGCCTCTTCTCCGGCCTACTTACGCTTGATTGCGATAGCGTGTTGTGCTCAACATGGCGGCCAAAGTCCACCTCCGCTGCTCGCAGTGAGATCGACGCGCAGGAGAAGTTCATCTCGTTTTTCAAAGTAGGTGTCTTGACTCGCGTGATGAGTGGACGCGATACGGCTTCGCTCGACACAGGGGCCGGAGCGAAAGCCGCCAATAGCAGCGTCGATGACTTGAGCGTCGTCATCCGCGAACTAGATAAGAAGGCGCAGGGCGAATTCTCCCTGCGTCTGCTGCTGGCCGCGAACAGCGCGGAGCAGCTACGTGATAATGCGCCTGCCGTGCATCGGATCTTCGTCGATGCACGCGCCCAGGTGATTGAGGAGACGCTTGGCAATCTCTGTGCGTTTTACGCCTTATTCCCCGGCAATGGGAAGTTCAACGTCTTTCCGATGTGGCTGTCCGAAGAACATCATGCCCGCCTTTCTTCTGTGTTCGCTCCACACATCGGTCATCCGCACTCGGATGACTTGGATTCGGAATACCTGAATGTCTTCGAGACCCGTACTCGGACGCCATTTTTTCAGGATGTGTACGTGGAGGGTGTGCGTGTCTCGCTCATCATCGGGCCTACAGGTTCAGGCAAAAGCGTGATCGGCAACGCCACCGTTGCGCTGGAGCAAAAGTATGGCGGTTTCACTTACATCTTCGATATCGGCGGCAGCTATGAAAGCGTCGTGGAATTGTACGGCGGGCGCGTTGACCGCATCGGCAAAGATGGCCCGCGCGTGGCATTGTTCTCTCTGGAGCCAACCGAGAGCAACATCAAGTTTCTGTATTCGTTTATCAAACTACTGCTTACCAACGGCGGGGCGGAGCTGGAACCGGAAGACGATGACGTGATCCACAAGGCCGTGCAGGATATTTACCTGCTTGACCCTGAGAACCGTCGTCTCTCCAATCTCTTCCTGCCTAAGAAGCTCGACCGCTACTTGTCTAAGTGGGTTGGGAGAGGCGTCTATAACGCCGTCTTCGACAACGTAGAGGACAGCCTATCGCTTTCCCGTCTGCAATGCTTTGACTTCCAGGGCGTCAACAACGCGCAGTACGCCGACCTGATAGAGCCTCTGATGGTGTGGCTGTTGCGGCGTATCAACGACGTGCTCTATGACCCTGCCAACCTCGGAGTTCCCAAACACATTTTGATTGAAGAGATTTTCTCTTCCATGAAGAATCGCCAGTTGCTCGAAGGCGCTCTCGCGTCCATCAAGACCGTCCGCAAGAACCTCGGCGGCGTCACCATGATTGGGCAATCGGCGGAGGATTTGGGCGAAAACGCCGACTCCATCGTGAACTCTTGTACATCGTTTCTTTTCCTCAAAGACGCGACGTTCAATCGGAAGCGGTACGCCGAACTGTTCAAGATGACGGAACAGCAGCTCGCTCTCTTCGAGAGCTTGCAGGACCGCGAGGCGCTGTACATGCGCCGCGATGGATTGACCAAAGTTGTCCGCTTGAATCTCGACAGCCGTAGTTACGCGACGTTCTCCACCAAACCCAAAGACCGGGTACGTCGGTCGAAGCTGATTGCCAAGTACGGACTCACCGAGGGCATTACGCGGTTCGCCCAGGGCGAGTCTGCATAACCCGAAAGGAACAGACCGTGAAAACACCCATCCTCATCTTCGTTACCTATGGCCTTGCTTTTACTACCGCCGCTGCTTTCGCGTCCGGCCCTGCCGCGTCGGAACACCTTGAGCCGAGTGCGCCCCGCACCATCACCATATCCGAGTCGGCTGCGCCGCCTGTGATTCGTGCTGGCCTGTTGCAATCGACACTCATCCTGCTTCCCGATCAGGAGAAGGTTGCCAACGTCTTTGCCGGTGACACCGTGGATTGGGTATTCGACGGCGGCCACGTCGCCAGCCGCTTCATCAGCATCAAGCCGAAGGTCGCAGGCAGTACGACGGACGTGCATATCGTCTCCGACCACGGCAATGAGTACACCTTGCAGTTGCGGGAAGTCTCCGGCGACGGCGACCCGCACTTTGATTCCAAAGTATTCATCACGCCGGGCGACAAAGGTGCCAAAGAGAAATTGATTGAGCTGCCCGTCTTCGTCCCCGCCGCCGAGCTGGATCAGGCAAAGCAGCAGGTCGCGGCAGCGAAAGCAGCAGAAGCGGCCACGCTCAAGGCGGAACAGACGAAAGAGGAAACCTATCGCAGCCAGTATCCCGGCACCCTGCACTTTGATTACACCTGGGACAAGTCGAGGGGTAAAGAACTTGGCTTGCAGGAGATATGGCGCGATGACAAGTTCACTTACCTGCGCGGCCAGTTTCAGGAAACGCCCGCTCTTTACGAGGTGAAGGATAAAAAACCTTCGCTCATTAACTTCGATTTCTCGAATGGCCTGTACACCGTTCCCAAAGAACTGGATAACGGCTATCTCGCCATCGGCAAACAGAAGATGGAGTTTCACCGTAACGAGGAAGCGAGGTAGCCATGCCGGAGCCAAATCAGAACGTCCCTGCAACTGTTCCCGAACAGCCAGAGAGCAAGCCTCCACTACGGAAGAGTATGCCGGTAGTGATTGCCCTGGTCGTCATCATCGGGTTTATCGGCATTGCCAATCTCTCCAGCCTATTGAGCGGCAATAAGAAGAATGCTCCCAACAGCGCCATGCCGATGCGTCCGGCAGCGCCGAACGCCCAGCAAGTGAATAGCTTTGAGTCGCAACAGCAGTTGCAGGCGCAACGAGACGCCGATGCGCGGCAGCATGAACAAGAGCTTGCCGCCGCGCTCCAGCAGCTTCAACAGACCGAAGGTGCGCCCGGCCCGGAGGCCGCAGGCGCACCGCCCATGACCGCCGCGCAGCGTTCCGCGATCTACGGCGACAATCCGAACGCACCCGCCCATACATCCGAGATGTCGCAGGCACAGGCTGAGGCCAAGCAGAAGCAGCTTGCGAAAGAGAAGCAACAACAGGACGCCATCAACAGCGACACCGTTGCGATTGATTTTGAGTGCACGACCTCTGCTACTCCCTCAGTAGGAGTTACGGAGGCCGCGCAAGGGACGGCTACTACCGCAGTCGGCGGCGCGGTTTCGTCCAAACCAGTCACTACAGCGACAAAGGTTGATACCCAAGAGAACCCGATGACCGGGTATGACTTCGATACCTACGATGGCCATCTCTATCGCGTCTTTGAGGGAACCGTACTTGAGGGTGTCGTCACCAATCACATTGACGGCGGTTTCAGCGGCCCCATCATGGTTTCGTTGACGACCGACCTCTACTCCCATGACCACCAGCAGCTTCTCTTGCCGCAGGGGACACGGTTGCTAGGAGACGTGCAGAGTGTCGGCAATGCTCAACAGCGCAAGATGTTCGTGACCTTCCATCGTGCTATCTGCCCGGATGGGTTCTCGCTGGAGTTTGCCAAGTACATCGGCCTGGATCAGATCGGCACCACCGGGCTTGCCACAAAGGTAAACCACGGCTATTTGCAGGCGTTCGCCGCCGCCGCCGCTATCGGCGGGTTGGGCGGACTCGCGCAGATCGGCAACAACGGAAGTGTCCTTGATCCGTCCACGGAGATTCGCAACGGCATCTCCGAACAGTCCGCCGTCGAAGGCGAGCAGGTATTGAATCACTTCCTGAATCGGCTCCCGATTATCACGCTCAAGGAAGGCTCCCGCGCCCGCGTGTACATCGGCACCGACTTGTTGATCCCGTCCTACGCGGAGCATCGCGTCGATCCCACTTTGTAGGAAAGGAGCATTGCGATGAATAACCGCTACGAACATCTGCTCCGCAAGTCCCGCGATGCCAAGCGTGGCGGGCATGACGCATGGGCCGTCCAATCGACCGGCGAGAAGGTTGCCGTGCCGATTGGCTTGCGGAAATGCAGTACACCATCGCTGAGGCCATCGAACGCACCGGCGCGGAGTGGGTAGCGATCATTCCGCAGGTCGCCCGCCAGCTTGCGGAGGAGGAGTGACGGCCATGCAGACGACTATGTTCCATCGGCTCAGTCAGGTGTCTGGAATCATTGCGGCCATCCTGCTTGCTCTCCTGCTCTTTGGGACAGATACCGGAAGGAACGCGCTTGCATGGATGTACCTCCAGTCCACCGAGGCTCTTACGAACACAACACACATCCGCGCATTTCCCCTGGACAGGCTCGACCCGACCTGTCCGCAGTGCATGTAGTTCAACCCAACCGCAGGAGGCTCTATGAAAGTCACACTGACCAACCGCCGCAAGTGGCTCATCGGGGCAGGCGCGGCGTTGCTTCTCACGGCAACGCCTAGCTTCGCTTTGTTCGGCATCGGAGATATTGTCTTCGATCCCACGAGCTACGCCAGTCTCGTATCCCAGCTCACTACGCTGGAATCGCAGTACAACATGCTGAAGAACAACATCACCCATTTCTCTGCGAAGCAGCAGTGGCAGACGGCGCTCCATGCTCTCGAAAACGTGAACGTCGCCAATATGTTCGGAGAGACCTCGGGCATGAGCATCGCGCTCAATAGCAACTCGCCGTCCGCATCCAGCACAGCATGGAAAGCTGCCACCGTCACCATGAACGGCAGCGCACCACCCTACCTCGCCAGCCAGCCCCTCGGCAGTTCCCGCACGTCGCAGCTTGCGTTGATTGAGACCTCCGATGCCGTCTCTCCCGACTGCCTTACGGCTGTCGGGCAGTACCGGAGCGATCGGAGCACCAATGGGACGGCGAACAACTCGCTTCTCTCTTCGCAATTCGATGTCTCCGATTCGACTAACAGCGAAGTCCAGCAACTTAACCTGCTGAATGCAGCAGAGGCGCAGAAGATGGCAGAGATGCAGTCGCAAGGGACTTTGCAAGCGTGTCTCGCCTCGCAGATGACGCTTGCCAACATGGAGCGCCGCAACGCCAACGCCGAAGACCTCAACACTGCCGTTTTCGTCCAGCAGCAACGTTCGGCCAACGACACCAGCGCCGCCAATGAAGGCAGTACCTGGGATAGCTACCTGCCATAACGGAGAGCGCAATGCTGAAAGCGATCAATACCAAGATCCTGCTCGCCATCCTCGCGGCCCTGGCCGCGATAGGCGGCGCACTTACCTATCAGCGGCACGAGGCGGCGCTAGCCGCCGCTACCGCCGCCAAAGCAGCGGCCATCCTCCAGCAACAGCAGAAAGAGGCCGAGGAACGCAAAGCCGAAGATGAGGCGTTCCGCCAGCGCGTAGAGGCGGACAAGAAGAAGCACAACTCCGCCGCTGCAAACGAAGGAAAGACGTGGCAGAAGTATATCCCCTAAACATCACCTGAGAGAGAGTGCGAAATGGTTTCCGTGATTCTGTTGGCACAAGCATTACCGAGCGCAAGTTCCGGCGTCGATTGGCTGTATCAGTTCACCAACAATCTGACCAACCTCACCACGCAGAACGGTGGGGCGCTCACACAGCTTGGATTGACGGAGTTGGCCTGCATCTCCCTCTTCGTACTCATCAGCTTGGTCATCAACTGGAATACCACCAGCATGACGTTCCGCTTTCATGCACAGCCGGTTCACGCTGGCGATTTGGTGAACTTCCTGTTGCGGCTCATCATCTGCTGTCTGCTGGAGAACTATTGGGTGAATCCGTTCCCCGGCGCGAGCTTCGGCATCAATCACTTCTTTTCCTATATTGCGCAAGCGATGGTTGCGGCGTTCGATCAAAACTCGCTCAACAACCTTCTCCAGCTTTTCAAGACCGCTGGCGACAGTACCGCAATGCCCTCGCTCATGGCTCCCGTTCAGATCCTTTGTTACTTCATCGTTCAGGCTCTTCTCGGCATCTCATCCGCCATTCTCTTCGTGATTAATTGCAGCGCCTTCATTCTCTATGGCGTGACCGCCTTATTCGGCCCCATCTTCGTTCCACTGCTAATGACGAAAACCTTCCGTGCGAAGTTCTTTCACTTTCTTGATGTGCTGATTAGCTTTGCGATGATTCGCGCCGTTGCCGCCGCGTTCATCTTCGTTTGGGGAGGCTTTATGAACGCCTTCATCCAACAGACCTTCAACGGAAATTATTCGATGGAGATGTGGCTTGCCAATCTCATTCCGTGCATCATGGTATTCGTCGCATTCATCGTGAACATGCTCTATATCCCGAGCATGACTCAGGCGATCTTTGGCGGTGCCGCTGGGGCTGCTGAGAGCATGACGAGGCTTGCGACAACGGCTGCTTCGACGGTCGCAATGATGGGAGGAGGATGAGTCCATGTTTGAGTATCTTTTGCGTGTGAAAGCCCTGCATCGTTTAGGGATGGGGAGACCTTTCCGAGCCGCCTTTATAGCAATTTTTATAGGGGCAATTATCGCGGGTCTGATCTATGCCTTCGTAGTATTCCGCGCTGTCAACGAAAGGAGTCAATCTCCCCATGTCCACGCACACAGAAGTAGTCAATGAGAAACACGAATTGACACCGGAGCAAGCCTTGCTCACGGATCATATTGGCAATGAGGTGTACGCCTCGCACTATGCGGAACGCAAAGCCTACCGCCTCATCCTCACCTGTGGAACGGTTCTGCTTTGCGGCTCCATGTGGCTCAATCTTTCCCTCGCCCGCCGCCCCCTCGTAAACCGCTACATCCGTATTGACGAGATGGGCCGCGCCCAGGCGATCCAGTACAGTGATTTGAACTACAGCCCGCGTGAGGGAGAGATTCGCACCTACGTCACCGATTGGGCAAACTACCGCTACACGATCAGCCGCGACACCATCGCCAAAAAGTACCCGCTCAACTATTACTTCCTGTCCGCCAATCTCGCCTCGCAGTTGATGACCGATGACAATCAGAACCACCTTGTCTCTCAGGTCATGGGCGGCCAGATCGAGCAGAGCGATGTAGAGGTGAAAGATGTCACCATCACGTCCATGTCGCAGCAGACCGTACAGGGCGCGGTCATGGCGCGTGGGACGGCATTGCTCGCACTGGATAAGCTCTACTCGCCCAGCCACTCGCGGGAACCGAGAACAGAGCATTGGATGGTCAGTATCACCTATTACCTGAATCCCAAACAGGTGAGCGATCAAGCCAAGATTTACCCGCAATATGAGTTCATTAATCCGCTGGGATTGACCATCACCGAGTTTCACGAAAACCGTGTCTCTGTTGACCCCATTGCACCCGGTACTCCCGCAGCCACAACAGACGGAGCGGTACGGTGAGCTTCGAGCTGATATTGCCGTTCTTTCCCGACGAGCTGCGGGCGCTGCTGCTAGACCCGTCCATCTCCGACTTGATGATTAACGGCACGACCGGCGTGTATGCGGATCGTGGTGGCGTGGTCGAGCACATTGCGCTCTCCGCGCCTTACACCAACGACCGCTTGCAGGCAGCGATTGAGCGTGTGGCCCGTATCCTCGGGCAAGACCTTACCAGCCAGAATCCCATTCTCAATACGCGCCTGCCGGACGGCT
This sequence comes from Acidobacteriaceae bacterium, assembly GCA_049587035.1. GTDB lineage: Bacteria > Acidobacteriota > Terriglobia > Terriglobales > Acidobacteriaceae > Granulicella. Next base: position 12,521 of record JBAVDD010000404.1, read on the forward strand.
CCCGCGTCGCCGTCGTCGGCTCGCCGTCTTCCATCAATGGCCCGACATTCACCGTGCGAAAATTCAATCGCTGGTTCACGTCCGATGAGCTGATCCAGTCCGGCAGTTTGCCGGTGGAGATTCGGGATACGGTTGTGGGCTTTATCGGGCAGCGGAAGAACGGCATTATCAGCGGCGGAACCGGCAGTGGGAAAACAACTCTGATGAAGGCTCTGCTTGACCATGTGCCGATGCAGGAACGGCTTATTGTGATCGAGCAGCCCGCCGAGCTAAAGATAACGCATCCGAACGCGGTTCGGTGGGAAGCTGTTGAGGCCATCCCCGGCCAGGTTGCTGTCACTCCCAGCCAGCTCGTAGCCGCTGCATTGCGCCATCGTCCCGACCGCATCATCATGGGCGAGATACGCGACGAATGCGGCTACGATCTCTTGCAAGCCATGAACACCGGCCACGGTGGAACGCTGTCTACGATCCACGCAAAGAGCGCATGGGACGCCCTCAATCGTCTCTCCGATCTCGCCTTAAGTGCGAGGGCTAATCTCAACCATTCTTTCATCCGTTCGGAGACGGCTGAGGCCATCGACTTTGTTCTGTATTGCGAGCGCGATCATGCGGGCCGACGCCGGGTACGCGAGCTGATTGCGGTGAAGGGCTACAGCCATGCGGATCAGTCCTTCGAGACTGAGGACATCTATCGAGCCTCTACCACGGCAAGCGCGGCATGAGTTGAGGACGGAAACCCAAATCGGAGCGTAGCGGCATGAGAAGCCTTCTTGAGCATGATGTAGCGAATACGCCCTTAGCTTTGGGACGTGCTCTTGAGCATGGCCGCACCGAGCTTGAAGACGAGCGAATACGGATGCGAATGCCGCACCTTTGCCCAGAGGTCAGGCAGAGAACATGGTTCTGGTTTGCCGTTGGATGGCGTCATCAGGAAGCGGAGGATGCGCGTCGTTCTGGCGCGTGTCTCCCCAAAGCCATTCCGTCCATGTTCGGTCACTGCTTCGGGGCTTATGCGACGCCCGGCGGCAGGCTCGCTCTTCTGCTTTGCTACGCACCCTCCGGGTTACGGTTTCCATCTTCGACGGACCCTCCGTAAATGCAGAGCTTCGGCCTTGGGAGTCGCGCCCACTCGCTAGGCTTCGCCCGGTGTGACCCGAACAAAGTTCGGGAATTCAAAACGGAGACACTACCATGTACCTCAATCGCGCAACCCTCATCGGCTACCTTGGCAACGACGCCGAGGTTCGCAACGGCAAAAACAACCAGAACTTCACCACGTTTTCAGTTGCTACGAAGACCTCTTACAAGGACAAAGAGAGCGGCGAGTACATCTCGCATACCGAATGGCATCGCTGCATCGTCTTCGGTAAGTTCGGTGAGTTCGCGGCCACGCTCAAGAAGGGCACACACGTCCAGGTTGAGGGTGAGATTCGCCACACCGAGTACACGCCCAAGAAGGCGAAGAAGCCGGTACGCGCCGACAGCATCCGCGTAACTTCCATCCTCAAGCTCGACCGCGCGGAGAAGGCCGCCGCGGACGAGCAGGAGTTCGATGAGATGCCCGTCGAGGAAGGGGCCGAATAGGCCCTTCCTCCGCATGGGTGAGGCCCGGCCAATCACCGGGCTTCTTTTCCTGCTAACACCCGCATGATTGCACGCGCAAGAGGAGCCGCTATGAGTCAAATTGCCGCCAGCTTTCTCAGACGTTGTTTCGCCCCGGAGGAGACCGTTGCGATCCTGCTTCGCGGTCAGGATGCCGTAAACCCCATGCAACGTGTCGTGCGCTTGGAGCAGGTATTGGAAACCCGGTACATGGCATGGCTTTCCTACGAGAATCAGCACGGTCGCAACAACATCTATGTCGCTGCGAATCCGCTCCATCCCGGAAGTCGGAAGCGCACCAAAGAGTGCATCGCTTCCGTCCGGCATCTGTACCTCGATATTGATGCGGATGGGGATGCCCGTCTCGCTGCGCTGCGGGCATCGGAGTTAGTGCCGCCGCCGACCAGCATCCTGTCCACATCGCCGCGCAAATATCAGGTGCTTTGGCGCGTCGAAGGCTTCGACTTTGCACGTCAGGAACAGATGCTCAAGCTGCTGACTATCGCCTACGGAGCCGATCCCGCTTGCACCGACTGCAACCGTGTCCTGCGCGTCCCCGGTTTCCTCAATCGCAAATACGATCCGCCCTACAAAGTCACGGTCGAATATCCAGACGATTGCATCTGGACTCCCGATGACTTCGAGCTTGATACAGGCGCAGTTGATGCCGTGCTTTGCGCTCAGGAAGTCCCTTCGCGCAAGTCATCCGAAAAGCACAGCCATTCGGAAAGCGATTGGGCTTGGGTAACGCACGAGCTTGCCCACGGCAAAGATGCCGTGAAGCTCACGCGGGAGCTGGCTTTACGCCGTCCCGACAAGCCCAATCCTCTGTACTACGCGCAGCGCACTGTGGACATGGCTTCGGCTCGCCTCTGGCTTGTCGAAGGCATTGCCATTGCGGACGTAATCCCCATGCTTGAGTCGCGCCGTTGTTCCGAGCTTCCCGCCGCGCTTTGCTCCACTCGTGCGCGGGAGATTGCCGTCACTGCACAGCGCATGATTGCCCAGCGAAAGACCGCTTGATTTCAACCCTTAAAGGAGAACACAAATGCCACTCATCGAAGTCATCCAAACCCGCCGCGTAACCGCTCATGTTCGCTTCAACGAACCCGTCGTTACGCAGATCAATCAATATGCGGCTTTCATCGGCGCTACACCCGATGAAGTCATCAATAAAGGTCTCGAATATCTCTTCGACAAAGATCGTGATTTCGCAGCCTTTCGAGCCTCCGACAAATGCAAGGATGTGCCGGAGCTTCTAAAGCCTCGTAGAGCCAATGGAACGAAGGCTCCTCGCAGCAGCGCGAAGAAGCCTTCAGCCGGGGTGGAGCCAGCAGATTCCGTGGCGGTTCGGAGAGCATGATGCGCCCTCTACATCCGTGGCAGTACCAGAGCGGTGCTGCGCACCGGGGGTATCTCGACACTCCACCCCTTGTAGGTTCGTGCAGGTATACCAACGTAAACTTGTTGAAACAGAAGGAAATACGTTAGCGCCGGTATACGCAGGTATACCGGCCCGGAGTCATCCAAATGTCCCTTCTCACTACACAAAGCAGCGCAAAGAAACCGGCCAATAAGACCGTGTTTCGCAACACAACGCGATGCCTGAAGTTGACCGAAGAAGAGGCGCGATTGGTGGATGAAGTTGCTACCGCGAAAGGCATTCCGCGTAGCGAATGGATGCGTGACGTGATCCTGCGTGAGCTGCGCTCGGAACCTGCGCCCGATGTTTCTCTGGCGGAGATTCTTGGCGTCCGCCTGCTTTTAGTGAACGTCCTGCGACCGCTCGCCGCAGGACAAAATCTTTCACACGAAGCATTCGACAAATTGCTTGACCAGATCAGCACCTTGAAACACGAGATGGCCGGGAAAGCCCTGGCCGATGGAAGGAGATAAGGCAATGGCAAAGTCAACATGGGGTCGCAAAGAAACGATCATCTGGCCGCAGCACCGGCCCATCTATACCTATGGCGCGATCTTCGTCGCCATGTTTCTGACGACCGTATTTCTTTACGGTCGCCTTCGGTTCATCGGTAATCCCTTGCAGCGGTTTTATATGCCGGTCTATGTGCGTACCTCCATCTTCGGATCATTCAGCCACACGCACCGCAGTCAGTACCGGATGGTATTTCTAGCCGGGCGCGGCGGGAAGCCGAGTCCTGCCATGAATGACGATGTGGTGCGTGGACAAACCGTGGAGCCGGGAGGCCGGGTCATCCCTCTCGCCCTGTCTCCCGCAGCTCTCCAGCGTGGTGAAGACCTGTTGTTTCGTGGTCCGGTACGGAGCTATGTAGACGCCCGGTTGTGCGACTACTTCAAGGTCGCTGTTTATCACAGCGACCTGTCCGTCATCGTGAAAATCCCGCTGCTCTGTGGAGCTGGACTCTTCCTAGTGCTGCTACCGTTCGCCGTCACCAAAGACGTGAAGCGGCAGAAAGCATTGAAGTATGGACGACGGCTGAAAGGCCCCGAACGTCTCACGCCGCAAGAGTTCAACCGCGCCGTCAGAGGCGACGGCATCGGCTTCAAAACTGACGACATGAAAGAGATGATTCGGATTCCTGCGAAGGCCGAAGCACAGCACATGCAAATCATCGGGGACACGGGTGCGGGCAAGTCGGCCTTAATGTTCCAGGTGCTCCGGCAGGTGCGCAGCCGGGAGGATTCGGCCATCGTCTATGACCCGGCTCGCGAGTTCGTGAAGCGATTCTATGACCCTACTCGCGGCGACGTGATTTTGAATCCGCTGGATGCCCGCTGCCCCTATTGGGGGCCAGCGGAAGACCTTCGCAGCCGCTCCGAGGCAAAGGCATTGGCCGCCTCTCTCTTCCAACCGCCGCAGGACAGGAAGGGCGAGTTTTTCATCGAGTCGCCGCAGAAAATCTTTGCCTTCCTGATGGCCTATGGGCCGACGCCGGACGAGCTGGTGCAGTGGATGTCCAACCCGGAAGAGATCGACCGTAGATTGAAAGGCACCGAACACGCGCACCTGATCGACCCGCGAGCGCACCAGCAACGGGCCGGTGTTCTCGGCTCTCTCGGATTGGTCGCGGATAGCTTGCGGCTCTTACCGAAGAAGGGCGAAGGCAACGGCAGATGGACGGCTACCGAGTGGGCTGAAAAGCGTCAGGGGTGGATCTTCCTTACCTCGCTTCCAGCCGAGCGAGAGGCATTACGCCCTTTGCAGAGTTTGTGGATTGACTGGCTGGTTTTGCGGCTGTTGAACGAGCCCACCAAAGAGCAAAAGCGTGTCTGGTTTGTAATTGACGAACTGGCGAGCTTGCAGAAGTTGCCGCAGCTCCACACCGCGATCACGGAGAGCCGCAAGAGCCGTAACCCGGTCGTGCTTGGCTTTCAGGGAAAAGCGCAACTGGAATACCTATACGGCCATCTGGCCGAGGTGATGCTATCGCAGCCTGCGACCAGCGTTTGGCTCACCACCAAAGAACCGAACGCCGGGGAGTGGGTGTCGAAGTTTATCGGCAAAGTAGAGATCGAGCGATTGCGCGAAACGCACTTTGACGGAACACGCGCAGGGCACAATTTCACCATCGAGAGGCAGGTTGAGCCGCTGGTATTGGAGTCGGAAATCTCCGGCCTCGCGGACCTTCACGCCTTTATGAAATACCAAAATCGTGTGACGTATTTTTCATTTCCATACTTCGACATGCCGGAGATTGCTAAGCCTTTCGAGCTGCGCGAACGTCCCGACGACAAGCTCCCGTATGACCCGAAGGCCATCCGAGGCGGCAATCAGGAGTCAGCACAAGTGCCGGAAGCCACCGCTCCGTCGCCCGAACCGAACGAGCCTGCGACCTGGGAAGCAATCCAGCCTGAGCTTTCCATCGTTCCCGATGCTCACGAGGAACAAAACGTCATTACCCACGGTTAAGGAGTCATTATGCTGAATATCTCGAAACCGCTCTCCGCGTCCCAGGCACAGACGTATCACGAGAAAGAGTTCACCGCCGCCGAACAGAACTATTGGAAGCAGGGCGACACCGTTCAGGGAAAATGGCACGGCAAGCTGGCCGACAACTTCGGATTGTCAGGAGCCGTGGGTGCAGAAGAGTTCGCCCGTCTCTCCGAAGGTCAGCATCCGCAGACGGGCAAGCAGTTGGTCTCGTATCGTGTCGTCCATGAATATCGCAACGCGCAGGGAGAGATGGTCTCTCCGGTCGAACACCGCGCCGGTTGGGACGCTACCTTTTCCGCGCCAAAATCCATCTCTCTGACTGCGCTTGTCGGCGGCGATGACCGGGTGCGCGAAGCGCACCGTGAGGCGGTCAATGTCGCGCTCAATGAGTTGGAGCGATATACGCAGGCCCGCATCGGTGGCAACAGTCCCGCCGAAACCACCGGGCAGTTTGTGGCGGCGAAGTTTGAGCATGACACCGCCCGCCCCGTAGACGGATACGCCGCGCCCCAGCTCCACACGCATGTCGTCGTCTTCAATATGACCGAACGCGACAACGGCAAGATGCGGGCCTTGCAGCCGCACTCCCTTTTTGAAAGCCAGCAGTTTGCCACCGCCGTCTATCAGTCCCATCTGACGTACAAGTTGCGCGACCTTGGCTATGAAATCGAAGCGGGCAAGAGCGGCGCACCGGACGTAAAGGGCTTTACAGCGGATTACCTCGAGGCATCCAGCCCACGTCGCCAGCAGATCGAAGAGGCGTTAGGCCGCAGCGGTTTCACGGGGCCGGAGGCCGCGCAGATCGCGGCTCACAACACCCGCGATAAGAAGGTCATCCTGTCTCCCGATCAAATCCTGGCCGCACACAAACAGATTGCCGAGGAGTTCGGCAATCAGGCCGATAAAGTTGTGGCTGAGGCGCGGCAGCGCCGGATGGAACAGACACAGGAGCGTCCCGCAAACGAACGGCAATTACAGGTGCGGGAGGCCGTCACCTTCGCCCGCGATAAAGGCTTCGAGCGTGAGGCTGTCGTGGACGAACGCGCTCTCTATGTGGATGCCTTGCGCCGGGGCATGGGCGAGATGACCTATCCGGAGGTCCGCGCCAGCTTCGAGGCGCGTGTCGCCTCCGGCGAGTTTCGCCAGATCGCCGGGGAGGGTCACGAGGCCGGGCGCAGGTTCACCACCGCGGCCACCATCAAGGCAGAAAATGAAATCGTTCAAAAGGTTCAGGCTGGACAGAGCCGCGCCCCGCAGATCATGTCCATTGAGTCCGCAGTACCGCTTTCCGAATCCCGCCCTCACTTCAACGCCGCGCAGAAGAGAGTCGTTGAGGAAGTCTTGACCTCACGCGATCAGGTACAGGGATTGCAGGGGCGGGCAGGCTCAGGAAAAACTTCGGTGCTCGAAACCATACGTCAGGGAGCCGAGCGAAATGGCTACGCCGTGGAGGGCTTCGCACCGACATCTCGCGCCGCGAAGCAGCTCCGCGATGCGGGTATTAAGGCGGATACATTGCAACGCTTTCTCACAGGCGGCGGCCTGCAGACCGCCGATGACCCAACGCGGAAACATCTTTATATGCTCGATGAATCGTCCCTGGCATCGACGCAGCAGATGCGTGACTTCCTGAACAAGATTGCTCCGCAGGACAAGGTACTGTTGATTGGCGACACGCGCCAACATCAGGGCGTCGATGCCGGAAAGCCCTTTGAGCAGTTGCAGGAAACGGGCATGAGGACCGCGCAGCTTGACCAGATCATGCGCCAGAAAGATCCCGAATTGCTGAAAGCCGTCGAGCATCTGTCCAACAATGAAACTGCCGTTGGCGTGCAGATGCTGGAGCAACAGGGACGCATCACCGAAATCAAAGACCCGCAGGAACGCATCGAGGCGATAGCCAAGAGCTATGCGGCCCAACCAGAAAACACGCTCATCGTCTCTCCCGATAATGCTTCGCGTCGCGCTATCAATCAGGCTGTGCGGCAGGAACTGCAAGCACTCGGCGTCATAGACAAGACCGACCATCCCATGCGCGTGCTCACGCCGCGCAACGACATGACCGGCGCGGATCGGGAGTGGGCAAATCGCTATCAGGCCGGGGATGTTCTGCACTATACCCGTGGGAGCAAAGAGTATGGCATCGAGCCGAGAAGCTATGCCCAGGTCGTTGCCACGGACGCCAGTGAAAATCTTGTCACCGTGCAAAAGCAGGACGGGCAGCAAGTGACCTATGACCCGTCACGGCTGCACGGCATCTCCGCGTACCGCGAAATCGAGCGCGAATTCGCTACTGGAGAGAAAATTCAGTTTACGGCTCCGTCGAGAGACCTACAGGTTGCCAGCCGCGACCTCGGCACCATCCAGCAGATCGATAAGGACGGAAAGATCAGCGTCCGCATGGATGGCCCGAAAGACAAAATCGTGCGCTTCGATGCGAACGAAATGAGGCACCTCGATCATGGTTACGCCGTGACCTCGCACAGCTCGCAAGGTCTCACGTCGGAACGCGTTTTGGTCAACATGGACACTGACGTTCATCCCGAATTGATAAACAGCAGATTCGCCTATGTATCCGTCTCTCGCGCTTCGCATGACGCGCAAATCTATACCAATGATGCGGCTTCGCTCACTGCAAAGCTCAGCCACGATGTCAGCAAGGCATCCGCTGTCAGCTTCGGCAACGCCCAGAGTAATTCCATGCATCAGGGATTGTCCCTTGCCGTTCGTTGAATTATCAGCTCCGCATTTCGCCCCTGCGGGCGGAATCAAGCAACTTGAGTGCCCGTCGGGAAACAGATGGCGTAGAAATGCTTAAAATCGGGGAAGCCTTGAATGGCAATCCCGAGCCATGCCCGAATGTTTTGAGAAGGTGTACGGGGGTGCCGCTGTCGCCTTCCTGTTCTGGCACGATGGCATTATGAGGGCAGAAAGATCGGCTTTTAAGTGTATTGACACTGCTAGTCCGGAGTGGTGTAATCTGGTGCTACTTGCATCACATCTTGCGAGGCTACGGATGCGCCCCATTGCAGAAAAAACGACCAGGCTTTCCGTATCAGTCGGCCAGTCAGATCATGATTCGCTTGAACAATTCGCAGAAAAAAATGATGTTTCTGTCGCTTGGCTCGTCCGAAAAGCTATCGAACGATTTCTCGCGTCCGATCCGCAGGGTGACTTGTTCCCGAGCACGCAAGTGCAAGAGGTAACGCGGAAATGAGAATTGTTTCCTTATTCTCGGGAGCGGGTGGGCTAGACCTTGGTTTGATCCAAGCAGGCCATGACGTTATTTGGGCCAATGACTTTGATGATGATGCCGTCGCGACATACAAGAAGAACGTCGGCAATCATATCGTTCCCGGATCGATTGAAGATATTGACTCAACCGAAATCCCCGAATGCGATGTGGTGGTAGGCGGTTTTCCTTGCCAAGGCTTCTCACAAGCCAACATGCTCCGTTTCGAGAAGGATGAGCGCAATCGCCTCTATATGGAATTCAAGCGCGTCATCGCCGATAAGCGTCCGCTGTATTTTGTCGCCGAAAATGTCCGGGGCATTCTCAGTCTTGGAGAAGGCCGGGCTATCAAGAAGATTGAGCGCGACTTTGCAGCTTGCGGCTACCGGGTCAAGAAGCAGCTTTTCAACGTTGCCGATTATGGGGTGCCCCAAAGCCGCTGGCGCGTAATCATTGCCGGGACGCGCAATGACCTTCCAGTTGAGGCAGATTTTCGCTTTCCGAGTCAGACACATGCTTCGCCTAAGAAGGCTAAAGGGCTCGGCCTCAAGCCTTGGGTGAGCATTGGAAAAGCGCTTGCGCGCATCGTAGAGCCTGACGCAACTGACAAGCTGCCGAACCATATCTATTCAAAGTACAAGGTCACTAACCGGAACTTTACTGGGCACCGCACAACAGATCCTGATAAGCCGTCGCCCACTATTCTCGCGCGCGGAAATGGAAAGGGTGGCGTGTGTGCCATCCAGCATCCGCTCAATCATCGCCGGATGTCGATACGGGAATCTGCAAGCGTGCAGACTTTTCCGCTCAAGTTTGAATTCGTGGGGCAGATGAACTCCTGCTATCGGCAGGTAGGCAATGCTGTCCCTGTATTATTCGCAAAACGGCTCGGCATGAAGCTGGCAGAACTGGAACCAATCGTGGCAAATACTCAAGAGGTAGCCTGAATGAAAGTTGTGTCGCTATTCTCAGGCGCTGGCGGCCTTGATCTCGGGCTAATGCAGGCTGGCCATAAAATCGTGTGGGCAAATGATATCTTCTTGGACGCGGTGGCAACGTATCGCGTCAATATTGGAGATCACATAGACACACGCGATGTGTGCTCGGTTCCGTCATCAGAAATACCGGCGTGTGACGTGGTTGTTGGCGGGTTTCCCTGCCAAGGCTTTTCTTTGGCAAATCGGGGGCGTACATCTGAAGATCCGAGAAACCAGCTTTTCAAAGAGATGGTCAGGATCGTTCGCGATAAGCAGCCACGTTATTTTGTGGCCGAAAATGTACGCGGACTACTATCGATGGGCAAAGGCAAGGCGTTAATTGAAATTGAGAAGTCGTTTTCGGATGCTGGGTATCGAGTGCAGCACCAGCTCGTGAATGCTGCCAATTACGGCGTCCCGCAACTACGGATGAGGCTTGTGATTGTCGGCGTCAGGGATGACCTGCCGGAACTGCCTGAATTTCCGCCACACCAGACCTATGCCGATCCCGAACGCGCGGCGCTTCTTGGCTTGTCCCCATGGAAGTCTGTCGGTGAGGCGCTCGCGCATTTTCCAGAGCCAAGCCAGGAAATCCACATTCCAAACCACGAGAACTCCAAGTACAAGCTGAGATTTAATGGGCATTTGGGGCATCGTTTTATCGACCCGGGCCGCCCAGCGCCGACCGTTACCGCGCGTGGTGATGAGAAGGGTGGAGTAGTAGTCCTGCACCATCCGGGAAATCACCGCAGGATGACTGCTCGTGAATCCGCTGCAGTGCAGTCGTTTCCCGACACCTTTGTCTTTTCAGGGACCAAGACATCTGTGTACCGTCAGGTCGCAAATGCTGTGCCACCGCTGCTTGGGAAAGCCATTGGAACTATGCTTGCAAATGCGGACGCACTTGCGAAGCGCATTAGAAAGATTGAGGCAGCATGATCAAGCGTCCGGAGAAGCCATTTTCAACTTACAAGTGGAGATGGTTGAGTTATGCGCCCACGGAAAGCTTGCTTAGCCCTCCAGTTTTCCTGGGTGTATTGCGGGTCTTAGCGCGACATGAAGATCAAGCGCCCTCCAGCAAAGCTATTGCAAAGGAACTCGCCGTTGTCCAAACCGAAACCGGGACCAAGGTAGATCTCGTGCGGACGCCGGAGCGCAACCTGATTCGTAATTCTGGTCAGTATTGGAAAGGCACGGGACTTCTGCTTCCCGACAAGGGCGACATTCACCTGACGCCACTCGGCCGCAAGGTCGCGGGAGGCAATGTAACCCAAGGCGAATTTGCGGCAATTATGGTTCAGCAGACCATACTTCCGAATCCATGGACTTATTCTCAGCAAGAACTTGCAAAATGGAATGCGGCTGGGCTTGAGATACGGCCGTTGGCCCTGATACTCGAACTCCTTGAAATTCTTGGACGCAACCACGGAGGCACGAGCGCAGCTTTTATCACTCCGTGGGAGCTGATGCGCATCTGTATTCCGCTAGCCGGAGCCAAAGCTGAACCAGATGCCATTGCCAATGCAATGGCCCTGCATCGCACGGGAAAGTTAGATGTGTCGGATTGGCCCGACTGCACGCCCGCAGCAAATGATCACCGGCTCGCAAAAGAATTCCTGCTATTTCTCGCAAATTTTGGCTTATGTCGCCGCATCGAAAAAGGAAATTCGATGGACGACATCTACCTTCTGGACGAGTTGTACACAGTGGATACCGCAGCAGTCGGAAGCATTGCATCTATTTTCACTAGGGTGCCAAATACCGACGCAATCATTGATGCCGTCCGACATTCCCCGCTGCCATCAATTATCGAACGGCAGCGCACGCTGACCAGCGTCCTTGCGCGTCCCGGCCAGTCCCGATTCAGGGAAACAGTGTTCAAAGCCTACTCTGGCCGCTGTTTCCTGACTGGAGATAGCATGGGCGAAATATTAGAAGCGGCCCATATCATTCCAGTAACGCATGGCGGAGCGGACAAGTCCGATAATGGGATATGCCTTCGCGTGGACGTTCACAGACTCTTTGATTCGAATAACATTCGAATCAAGGGAACTGGTGAACTCCAATTCTCCGATGCCTTGCGAGCAAGCAAGAACTATTTGTTTCTGCCACATAAGATTACGATTCCGCACTTTGTGAATCCAGCTAACATCCACTGGCGAGATAATTACTCCTAATGGCGGATAAGCTTTCGGCTGAGGCCCGCAGCCGCATAATGCGCGCTATACGGAATAAGAATACAAAGCCTGAGCTGATCATCAGGAAGAGTCTCTTTGCTCTGGGCTATAGATATCGACTTCATTCCAAGCATTTACCCGGTAAGCCTGATCTTTCTTTCCCAAGTCGAAAGAAAGTCATCTTTGTGCACGGCTGTTTCTGGCACCAGCATGCAATTATGAGCTGCCCGATTCGCGTTGTGCCCTCTTCTAATACCCAATATTGGGGACCCAAGCTACTTAGAAATGTGGTTCGCGATCGAGAACACGCCGCAGCGCTTAGAACACTCGGGTGGAAAGTTCTGGTTATTTGGGAATGCGAACTGCGTCAGAACGAACGGAAGGCACTTTGCAAAATCGAGAAATTTCTTGGCTCAGCAGGAATTTGACTCAAATCAGGTCAGATGAGTAGGCGGTAGTCATATGGTGCTGAGCCAAAATGATTAAGGTACATTCCCACTCGGGCAATCGCGCTTGCTGAATCGAGACTCGCTGGCAATCGCGAGTAATAATCGAAATGATTCCAATTCATCTTAGACAAGCCCAAAATTTCGGAGGCTACCAATCCGAGTTCCGACTCTCCGCGATAACGCTTGATGAGCAGTGGGGCGGGGATACGTCGCTTGCCTTGATAGTATTTGAATCTTTCATTTTGGACACTCGGCGCGTGGCCGTGGACCCAAAGCAATGCTGCATCATCTCCAAGCACAATAGCGGCTCCCCGTGGCATTGGGAATTTGTCGATGATGGGTTTACCGTTCTGCATTCGTGAAGCAAGAAAGCGGATAGACTCCTCAGTATTAATTTCGATCAGTTCGACGTTTGGAACTCCCTCAAGCCCCTGAGAAAGCCCGTCCTGTTCGTCTTGGGTAAACCGAGTCCGTTTATGAATGACTACACGCTTAGGTAGGCGCATTCTAGCGTCGAAGAATAGTTGCCGTATTGTTTCACCGGTACGCCTCGCATCGTCCAGTGACATATATGGATTTCGCCCGCGAATGATGGGGTGTTCGATGCGACCAAGTCTGAACTGCAACCCCTCCCCGCGCGCACTATATATATGGCTGCACCCTAAAAGAATTTGGCTACCTGTTGCGGCTTGTGAGTCAATACTGTAGCCGATTCCCACGAATGCACTGTCGTCGTCCAAGCAGTCCAGCCGCCAGGGTGTCCGCATTGTCTTCGCATATAGTGCGAGAGATATCCACCATTTCACCCTGCAACTCAGACTAGGAACAACTGTACGTTCACGCAGAAATTGCGTACTCTGGCCGTTACGTGCTGCATAGGCTTTCACATAATCGTGAAGATCAAAGTGTTCGTTGCTCTCGTTTACTAATTCATAGGGAGCCCACTCATTTGGAACAAAGATAACCGAAATGGCCGATGGATTGAGACTGCGTATACGGTCCAGGGCAGCGCAGATACCCCTAGCTATCTGCTTTGCGCACTGTAATGCGCTCCCGGAGGGATTTACAGCGAAGACTTGCCAAGTCGCCTCGCCGGGGCGAGCATGTATCAGCGGCAGGGAAAATCCGGCAGCAAAACCAGGAAAAGGTTGGAGGTAGTCAAGCTCAGTTCTATTTGGTTCGCTTCGTTCGCCCAATTGGCAGATGAACCGTTCCAAATTGCGAGCATGATTGGCAGGACAGATTGCCGCTAATTCTGAGGCAGTCGATAGACCTGCACTTGTCATCGAATAGTCCCAGGGCCGGTTGTTGACCAGACCTTTCAACGGGTTTGCATCCTTTGCTTCGCCATTGCCAGACTTGGAACTGAAAATCAGCTTGGCGTCTTCTACAACAAAACCGCGGAATGTTGAGTGACGTTGGAGTTCAGTGCTCAGCGGTTGACGCCCGGGCTGAAATAGTCCGGCATACAACGGGGTTTTCCCGATAAAGAAGTGTTGTCCGCCAGCATCAGGAATATCGACGTTGGTAATCCTGGCTGTCCAACGCTTTAAGTCGGCGTCATAGACATCATTGTGCTGGTAACCATAAACTGCGTTACGCAACACCTTTGTCGCATCTTCATCTGCAATCTCACCGGTTGCTGTTTTCGCAATTATCTCGGGGGTCAGCAGGACGTATGCTTTACCCTTCAATATCGCTAATCGAAATGAAAGTGCTCTATGAATAGCGAAACTTTGCTGGATGTATGGTCTCGTTTCGTGTGAATTGACTTCCCAAACGCGACTCCCATCGGTCTCGATCTGACAACTCTTCGCCACGCTGCGCACAAGCGCCCGCCGCATGAGGGACTGAATGCGGTTATCTCGCGCCAACTCCTCAGGAGCAATAGCGATAGCCACAGGTGTTCCCACTAGAGAAGACACTAGGGACGAACGAATTGCCGACATCGAGGCTAAGAAAAAGGCGCCCGATGGATTCGTTACCCAAGTGCCATCGACATCTTTCATCTCCGAGTTGAGCCAAGTGCGCGGCGTAGCTTGATCGGGAAATCTGAGGTCAACTTTTATAACCTCGCTGGGTGTGGTCAGCGGATATGCGTTACTCTTTGCCAAGCTGGAAGCGGCTTCAGCGCGGGGTAGGAATAGACCTTTACGAGTTTGGAGTTTGCTTGCCGCGACTAAGATTTCTTTGGCGGATTGCAAGTCGGCGTCAGCCAAAAGTCGAAGGGCGATCCGTTCCATCAGATCGTCGAAGCCATGCGATGGAACATAGAAAGCTTCCCGTCCCGCCTTGATCGCCAGTTCCTGTAATGTTCGGACTTCCGCAGAGGGTGCGCCCTGCATTCCACACCAGTAGAGGCGTCCCGCGTATCCAGTCGAGTAAGCATCTGTTAGGGCAGACATGAGGGACTGATCTCGGCCGCTGTATCCAATTACTAGCAAGTCGTGCTCGCGAAGATCTGCCGCGAGTTCATCCCGTAATCCCGTTTCCTGCTGCTGAAGCTCTGCCGTAGTATTTTTCAACTCGTCATAGCGGTAGTCCCCATGCAGGGATACCACCCGCAGATCGCCCAACGCGGGAACCAACCCGACGCGGTGCTGCGTGTCGATTCCCACTTCGATGCAAGAGATATTGGCCGCCGCGCAAGCTCTTGCAGCAAGCCCATCAAAATTAGTCGTCCAGATGGTGCGAGTCAAACCAATTTTTGATAGTAGCGGAAGCAAACGATATCCGATAAAGGGAGCAGCGCTTCGCACATAGTTCTGAAAAAAACTTCTTCTATCAGTTGCTGTTGGAAAACACGCTTGTGCATAAACGGCGTACTCGCTTGCGTCAGCATTCGGTGGATAACCTCCCCTCCGATCCAACCAATCCTGAATCCGCCTTTTTGTTCCGGGCAAGGAGAGTTCACCGACCGACTCGCGAAGTGCCGGGTTGTTAGTGGCAAAAATGTCCTGCTTCCACTCCCAAATGCACCGTTCCGCAGATGGCATCCCAGAAGAAATGGATGCTCCAGCTCCCAAGAGAAGGCTTATGGATTTACCACGGTTCACAGCCAATGAGCGTACTAAGGCATCGAGTTCGAGTATTACCATCTTTGTGCTCTGCATAGGCAAGATTACAAGTGCATCCATCATAGACCGCTGAGGGAGATTTCCTCCCTGTCTTCGGTCCTGCGGTCCTCCGTCACCCTCCTGTGCGGGCCTGTTCCTGCCCGCAACGCCGACCCTAATCAGCCATGCGCGCTGTGCGCGCGAATAAGGAAACCAAGCCCCGCTGAGGGCGCTGCCCTGGCGCGGCGCAAGGGTATCCCCATAATTTTTCCTGCGTAAAAATCACTCGCTTCGCTCGCCCTTTGGGTGGGCGATACCCCTCCCTTGCGCCTTGCCGCCCCGCCTTCGCCAGGAGGCGTTCGGCATGTAGGTACATGCCACGCATGGCATGAAAAGCAACGGCAACAGCCAAAGGAGAGAACACCATGAGCACCACCAACAGAAACACCGACCAGCAGCCTAAAACGGCGAAAGAAGTAATCGCCGCTAACGTCCAGAGCCTCATCGAGCAGCTAGAGGCGGGACACAGTGATGCACTCACGGCTTACCTCAACGCGATGAGCCGTTTTCATAACTACTCGTTCGGAAACATCCTCGAAATTGCACGGCAAAAGTCGGACGCGACCAGAGTAGCCGGGTTCTGGAAGTGGAAGGAGCTTGGCCGCAGCGTGAAGAAGGGCGAGAAAGGCATCCGCATCCTTGCTCCTATCGTCGGCGTTCGCCGCAAGAAAGATGAGGAAGCACAGGCCAGCAAAGACCCCGCCGCGATCAATAAGCCCGTATTGGTTGGGTTCCGTTCAGCCTATGTCTTTGATGTGTCGCAGACCGAAGGTGCGGAGCTTCCAGAGTTGCGGGAGATTTCCGGCAATGTCGGCGACAACCGCGACCGTCTGATTGCGTTCATTGAGCGTCAAGGTATCGAGCTTGTCTTTACCGAGCGCATCGCGCCCGCGCTAGGCATGAGCTACGGCGGACGTATCGCCATCCTGCCCGGACAGTCAAAGGCCGAAGAGTTCAGCACCTTAGTGCATGAGCTGGCACACGAAATGTTGCACAAGGCGGAGCGGCGCACGGCAACGACGAAGGTTGTCCGCGAAACGGAGGCCGAGGCTATCGCCTTTGTCATCGGCAAGGCCGTAGGGCTGGAGACGGGCACGGCGTCCGCCGACTACATCCAGCTTTACCACGGCAACGCTTCGCTACTTGCTGAGAGCTTGGAAGTCATCCAGCAGACCTCCGCTGTCATCCTTGCCGCATTGCATCCGCCGACCGCAGAAGAGGCGGCGATGCCCGATGCAGAACTGGCGAAGGTGGCCTGATGCAGACCATCCTTCAAATCCTCAAGATGGCCGGGGGTTGGCATCCCGGCCTGTATCTCAAGATCGACAATCCGCCGTATATGGAGCTTGTCATCGAAGCGATGGACGAGTCCGGCCCGATGGGACTTCCCGCGCTGTCTGTCTGTCACTACGGCGAACAGAACGGCGACGCCATGCGCGACCCGGAGATGTGCTTCGAGCTTGGCCTTGCCGGGGGAGCGCATCTGTCGGCCTTCTATTACCGCAACGATTACTTAGGCGTGGAGCAGTGGAGCCGGAACATCGTGCGCGGCAACTATGTCCACCTGATTGCTTTGCATGAGCAGCACCAGCGTTTTGCAAAGACATGGGACAACAACCTGCGATTGCAGGGGTTCGCAGACGCTTTTACGGACAAGTCGATTCGTGGCTAGTCCGCTCTCTCGGAGCGGATACAGTCCGACGTGTCTCCGCTTCGCCTTCGTTCACCTTCAACCGCTCGAAAGGAGCCTGTCATCATGGAAACTCAAATCGTCAATGCCACCGAATACCGCAACGTCTCGCTTTCACTGCTGAGTGAATCGAAGACCAACCCCCGCCGCACCTTTGAGGAAGTTGCCTTGAAGGAGCTGGCAGAGTCCATCCGCACCCAGGGCGTGCTCTCGCCCTTACTTGTTCGCCCGCTCACCGAGAACGGTTTCGAGATCGTAGCCGGAGCACGGCGTTACCGCGCCGCGCAGATGGTCGAAATCCCGACCATCCCTGTCCGCATCGTCCATCTCTCCGACGCGGCAGCCTTGGAGGCTCAATTAGTGGAAAATCTGATTCGCGCCGAAATTCATCCGATGGAAGAGGCACAGGGATTCCGCGCGTTGCTGGACTTGGACGAGCCGAAGTACAGCATCGAGCAGATCGCCGCGAAGGTGGGCAAGAGTGCCGTCTTCGTGGCTTCGAGATTGAAATTGACTGACCTCGTACCGGCAGCGGTCGATGCGTTTTATGCTGATGAAATCGGCGTCGGACACGCGGTTCTATTGTCGAAGCTACCGGCTGACCAACAGGAACCCGCCCTCAAAGCATGTTTCAAGGAGGTATACAACAATGGAGCATCGAAGCCAGCGCGTATCCTACTGCCC
>JBAVDD010000405.1:0-1879 GCA_049587035.1 Acidobacteriaceae bacterium
AGCTAGCGCGTCAGTCCCTCGCTGTCCCGCATGGGTAAGATCGTTGAAACCCGGAGGCAAGTAGGCATTTCCGAGAAAGCCGTTTGCAGCGGCTCCGGCAAAGTTGGAAACAGCAAGAGTGGTATGCCCCCCATCGGTCTTGTCCACGAAGGTAAACATCAAAGCGTGAGAAAAACGTGCAAGCACGAAGGTATTCTGTGAGCGCCGATATCGGGGATCTTCGTGCAATACGACTGCGGTCGAAAAGCGTGCAATGCCTTGGGCGCCATTGCGGGCGAAGCTATCTTCATATAGGTGCCCGTAGCCTTCGGCTCCGTCGTGCCAGTCGCGAGGCAGGCCGTTGGGGGCTTTTGCCATGCGGATGCCTGTGCGGAAAGCAGTCGTAAACAACGCGCGGGGACCAAACTGCGGTTCAACCAGAAGCTTGAACTTTCCGTCCACGCTGATCGGCCCCGTCGGAAGCGCGAACCGCTTTGACTGAGGAGATCCACTTGATGGAGCGTCCTGCGGTATCTCGGCAATCAACGTAGACGGCGCGTCGGGCAACGCGGACTCTGCACTGGAAGAGGAAGAGGCTAACGCGGCGATGTCCTGACCCTGCGCTCGCCTCGTTGGGTATCCAAGCGAGACCGCCAACATGAGCGCATAGGCCATTCCGTGAATCGCAGGAAGCCAAATCATTCCCCGTGCGGTGCGTCTAAAGTGTGTCAATCATTCCTGCCTTCATAAAGCTCCGAGATATGTTTACTGCTGCCGATTGGACTCGAAGTATGCAGGGATTTATGTCAAGTTGAGTCAAGGGAGCGTCGAGGATTGTCAAGAGAGAGCGGTGAGTCCATTGACAATTCTTGACGGCGATTTCTGTGGCGAGAAGCCTAGAATGAAGATGAATTGTGAAACGGATTGCGCCTATATGGTGGCTTGAATTTTGGGGATCGATCATAAATCGGAACGGGCCGCCGGACAGATATTGGTCGTCGATGATGACGCAGAGTTGTGTAAACTCGTGTCCCGGTATTTAGGTGCCGAGGGGTATTCCGTCGACACGGTGCAGACCAGCGCGCTTGGTATCGAACGCACGCTGGCCGGAGGATACGATCTTGTTGTTCTCGACGTCATGCTGCCGGATATCGACGGCTTTGAAGTTCTGCGCCGTATTCGCGCCACTCTGACCACACCCGTGCTGATGCTTACAGCTCGCGGGGACGACCTTGATCGAATTCTCGGTTTGGAAATCGGTGCCGACGATTATTTGTCGAAGCCATTCAATACTCGCGAGTTGTCCGCTCGGGTACGTGCCATCCTGCGCAGAGTCAGCCGCACACAGGGCAATGGAGCTGCCGCCGACACAGCTTCGATGCGTATCGGAGACATGGAACTCAACGCAGGCTCCAGAACCGTCCGGTGCAAAGGCGAAGTCCTCAATCTCACGACCGTGGAGTTCGATCTGCTCCAGAGACTTCTGCGTTCCGCAGGAGCGGTTGTCGGTCGCGAAGAGTTGACGAAAGACGTACTAGGACGAGAGTTTTCACCATACGACAGAAGTATCGACACTCACGTCTGGAGCTTGCGCAAGAAGGTTGGGAATTCGGAAGACGGCACCGAGAGGATCAAAGGTATCCGGGGTGTCGGGTATCAGTATGCGCTTGCTGATCCGGGGAGCAACGCTCAGTCATGAGAAACCTGTTCCTCAAAATCTTCCTTTGGTTCTGGATGACGCTCTTGATTATAGGAGTGACGCTGGTTGCCGGTCTCATCATGAATCATGCGAATCAGAATATGCGGCGACAGACCCTGACCAGAATGTCGCTCTACCTTCCGCTTGAAGCAAAACAGACCGCCGACATCTTTGAGAAAGATGGAACGGTTGGGCTACAAA
>JBAVDD010000406.1:0-4933 GCA_049587035.1 Acidobacteriaceae bacterium
CCCCACGAGCTAAACGCCCGCCGCAAACGCAAGCGCACCATCACCAAACTTCCCGGCGTAGTCCACCTCCACGACAAGCTCGCCAAGCCGGGCAACCATCACAACTAACCCTGAAAACGGAACCTAACTCCTTTGCTGTGCTGTTTTTAGCTCTAACCAGTGGCGCTGCAGCCACTTGCAGACACAGGAGCCTGTAAACGGCACATTCCAAAGGAAAAGGTATAAATATCAGGATCTAGACCCCTAACCAACCTCCTTTCAATCGCTTACAGCAAAAAAGCGGAAAAGGGGGGAGGGGGGAGGGGTATCTGTCCAGCACAACCGACGGACACCCCCACGAAAGGAACAACATGGCTACCAGATTTTGTCGTTACATCAAGACCAACGGAGAGCGCTGCGCCTCGCCCAGCCTCTGTACCGGAGCGTTCTGCTACTTCCACACCGAATCGGAGAAGCGTCACAAGCGCATGCGCCCGCGCCCCGAAGCCGTCCAGACCATCCTCCATCCCATGACGCTCCACGACGCATCCCGGCCCGGCAGCCAGCGCAACCCCATCCCCGCCGAACCGTCGCCCCTGGCCTTCGAGCTCCCACCCTTGGAAGACCGCCACTCCATCCAGTTGGCGCTCTCGCTCCTCATCGCGGCCGTGGCACGTAACGAGGTCGATCCCCGCCGCGCCGCGCTCCTCTTCTACGGCCTCCAGATCGCCAGCACCAACGCCCACAAGCTCAACCCCGAGCCCAAGCGCCGTCCCGCCAAAGTCAGCCTGACCATGCTCGACGAAGCCACCGGCGAACTCATCGCCCCCGACGAGGATCCCGAAGACCCCGACGAATACGGCGACCACGAACGCATGGGCAGCGTCACCCGCTATCTCATGAAGATCGAGAAGGAAGAAGCAGAGCGACACCGCCTGAAGCTCGAAGCCATCGCCCAGGCAGCGGCCGCCCTCCCTCCCAACCATCCCCTCGCAGTACCATAGCGCGGCATTACCATGGAACGATGGCCTCCACTCTCACCCCCGAAGACCGCGCCCGCCGCATCAAAGTCCTCCTCTACGACGTAGACGGCGTCCTAACCAACGGCGACATCACCATCATCCCTCCCCTCGACGGCGAACCCAACACCCGAGCGACCGAGATCAAAAGCTTCTCCGCCCACGACGGCATGGGCATCAGCATCGCCCGCCTCGCGGGCTTGAAAATCGGCTGGGTCACCAAGCGCAACTCCCAGGTAGTAGCCATCCGAGCCCGCGACCTCAAAATCGACCACGTCTATCAAGGCCAGAACAACAAGCGCGAAGCTCTCGACAAAATTATGGCTGACGAATCCTGCAGTCTCGACGAAGTAGCCTACGTAGGCGACGACATCATCGATCTCCCGGTCATGCGCAAAGTAGGTTTCGCCATCGCCCCCGCCAACGCCCGCCCGCAAGCCAAGGCAGCGGCCCACTACATCACCCCCAACCGCGGTGGCGAAGGCGCCGGCCGCGACGTAATCGACTTCATCCTCACCGCCCGCGGCATCCTGGACCAAACCATCGAGCGCTACCTCGATCCCAACAGCGCCGAAGCCAAAGCCGCCGACATCGGCGTAGGCAACATGTAACCCAGACAAGGAGCAACAATGGAGATCAAACGTGCAGGCTCTCAACCCTCCGCCAAAGGCTCCGCCGACTGGTTCACCGGCAGCGTCCGCGTAGACCCGCTCTTCCAGGCCCCAGACCCGGCCTTCGTCCAGGGCGCCAGCGTAACCTTCGAGCCCGGCGCCCGCACCGCCTGGCACACCCACCCACTAGGCCAAACTCTCATCGTCACCGCCGGCAGCGGCCTGGTCCAGCGCTGGGAAGGCACCATCGAACCCATCCACCCCGGGGACGTAGTCTGGTTCGCCCCCAACGAAAAACACTGGCACGGCGCCACACCCACCGCCGCCCTAACCCACATAGCCATCCAGGAGCGCCTCAACAACAAAGTAGTCGACTGGCTGGAGCAAGTGACCGACGAGCAATACGTCCAAGGCCCAGCTAAAGTGGTCTCCCGATAGGTACGGAGTTGTCATCTCGACCGGAGCAGGACTGTTTCATCGTCCTGCGCAGCGGAGATACCCGCAGCTTTGCCTGCTCCTGCTCTTCTTTATAGGCGAACAAACCACGAACAGCTACAATGTCTCATGGCGCTCCAGACCCTCCCGTCCGATCCCGCCGCACAAGCGCTCGCCTGGGCGCACCCCATCGTGCAGGAGTGGTTCCTCAACAAATTTGGCTCACCCACCGAACCCGGCGGAGGCCCAACGGAGCCACAAATCGCCGGCTGGCCCGCCATCCTCCGCGGCGAACCAACCTTAATCTCCGCACCCACCGGCTCGGGAAAAACACTGTCAGCATTTTTAGTCTGCATCGACAAGCTTCTCCGCGCCGCCATCGAAGGCCGCCTCGCCGCACACACCCACGTCGTCTACATCTCGCCGCTGAAAGCTCTCTCCAACGACATCCAGAAAAACCTCGAAGCCCCACTAGCCGAGATCCAGCAACTAGCCATCGCACGCGGCTATCTCTGTCCCGAAATCCGCACCGGAGTCCGCACCGGCGACACGCTAACCAAGCACCGCACCGCGATGCTAAAGCATCCGCCCCACATCCTGGTCACCACACCCGAGTCGCTCTACATTCTCCTGACAGCAGGGAAGTCGCGCCAGAACCTGACCCGAGTCCAGACCGTCATCGTAGACGAGATCCACGCCATAGCCGACGACAAGCGAGGTGCCCACTTAGCCCTCAGCCTCGAACGCCTGGACGCATTAGTCTGTGGCGAAAACACGCTCTCACCCGGAGCCATGCTAACCGGCCTCACCAAGCCACCGCAGCGCATAGGCCTCTCCGCCACCCAAAACCCCATCGAGCTAGTAGCCAACTTCCTAACCGGCACCAACCCGAATCTCCCATCCTCTCCGGGTGCCCCATCCTCACCGATGGCTTCATCGTCGGTTAGGGTGGGTTCGCCAGCAACCATCATCCAGGTAGGCCAACGCCGCACCCTGGACCTCGCCATCGAAGTCCCATCCGCCGAACTAACCTCCATCACCAGCATCGCCATGTGGGAGGAGATCTACGACAAGCTAGCCGCGCTAGCCAACCAACACCGCAGCACACTGGTCTTCGTCAACACCCGCAAGCTGGTAGAGAAGATCAGCTTCGAGCTCTCCAATCGACTCGGCGAAGACGCAGTAGCCGCGCACCACGGAAGCCTCTCCCGCACGCTCCGCCTCGACGCCGAGCAGCGCCTGAAGTCCGGCGAGATCAAGATCCTCGTCGCCACAGCCTCGCTGGAGCTAGGCATCGACATCGGCACCGTAGACCTGGTCTGCCAGATAGCCACAACCCGAGCAGTAGCAGTAGCGATGCAACGAGTAGGCCGCGCCGGCCACTGGCGCGGAGCCACACCCAAAGGCCGCTTCTTCGCCACCACCCGCGACGACCTCCTCGAGCAAGCCGCGCTCCTCCGCAAGATGGTAGCCGGTGAACTAGACCGCCTCGAGATCCCCGAGCAACCCATCGACGTCCTCATGCAGCAAATCGTAGCAGCCGTAGGAGCCGAGAGCTGGGACGAGACCGCCCTCTACAACGTCATCCGCCGCGCCTATCCCTACCGCAACCTAACCCGAGCCCACTACGAAGAGCTCCTCGCCCTCCTGCACAATGGCATCGAGAACTCCCGTGGCCGCTACGGCGCCTACATCCTCCGCGACCAGGTCCACGGCCATCTCCACGCCCGTCGCGGCTCGCGCAGCATCGCCATCCTAAACGGCGGCGCCATCCCGGACACCTCCATCTTCGCCGTCATGCTCCAACCCGAGAACGTCCAGATCGCAACTCTGGATGAGCATTTCGCCGTCGACTCCTCTCCCGGCGACGTAGTCCTCCTCGGCAACACCAGCTGGCGCATCCAGCGCATCGACCCCTCCGGCAAAGTCCTGGTAGAAGACGCCCACGGCGCCCCACCGAGCATCCCCTTCTGGGAAGGCGAAGCCCCGCAGCGCACCAGCGTTCTCTGCGACGGCGTCAGCGACCTCCGCCACGAGATCGACCACCGCACGCCGAACGTAACGCCAACCTCTCTCCGCACCACCAACCCCGAAGTCGCTAACACCATCGCCTTCCTCCAACGCGAGTGCTACCTCAACGCCTCGGCCGCGCTCCAACTCATCACCTACATCGTCCACGGCCGCGCGGCCCTCGGAGCCGTCCCCACCAAAACCACCATCATCGCCGAGCGCTTCTTCGACGAAGGCGGCGGCCAGCAACTCATCCTCCACGCACCCTTCGGCGGCCGCCTGAACAAAGCCTGGGGCCTGGCTCTACGAAAAAGATTCTGCCGCGGCTTCACCTTCGAGCTGCAAGCCGCCGCCACCGACAACGGCATCAACATCTCCCTCGCCGAGCAGCACAGCTTCCCCCTAGCCGACGTCTTCCAATTTCTCACCGCCCTCACCGCCCGCGAGCTCCTCGAGCAGGCGAGCATCCCCTCGCCGCTCTTCAAGAACCGCTGGCGCTGGGCCGCCGGCCGCAGCCTCCAACTCCTCCGCATGCAGAAGGGCAAGCGCGTCGCGCCCCAAATCCAGCGCACCCGCAGCGACGACCTCTTAGCCAGCGTCTTCCCCCACGCCTCAGCATGCCCCGAGACGATGGTCGGCGACATCGAGATCCCCGACCACCCGCTAGTCCGCGAAGTCATGAAGGACACTCTAACCGAGGCCATGGACATCGACGGCCTCCTCGAAGTCCTCCAGGGCATCGCCGACAACACCATCCGCTGCATCGCCGTCGACACCCCAATCCCGTCCGTCTTCGCGCACGAGCTAATCAACGCGATGCCCTACGCCTACCTCGACCCCGAGGACGCCGCCGCCCGCCGCGCCCGCGCCGTCAGCACC
>JBAVDD010000407.1:0-5737 GCA_049587035.1 Acidobacteriaceae bacterium
GTGCTGGAGGGATTCCAGTGGGTCAGAGCAAGGACCGGGCTGATCCAGTCTTCTGGCGTCCTTCCCGAGTAGTTGTAGGTGTGATCGGTGTCGAGTACTGCCTGGACTTCGTAATCGCCGGCGGGTAATGCAGAGAAGGGTTTGGGATAGGCGATCTGGTCGGCGTCGATCTCGACGGGCGTGCCAGGCATGAGGTCGTGGACCACCTCGGCTGCCACCCATGTCTCGCCTGGATGGAACTCCTGGATGTTCACCTCTTTGTCGCCTTTGCCCTGCTTCAGGAAGATGAGCAGCCGTCCGCTCAGCGGGCCGGGGACGGCAGTGGCGAGCTGCACACGGAAGAATACATGCGGCGCGGGCGCCTGCTGCGCACGGGCGCTGTTTGGCGTGGCTATGACCAGGACGCCTAAGATTGAAGTGGCGAGAAGTGTTGCTGTGAGGTTGAGCCGCATGGATCTCCCGAACAATGTTTTCCGGGATGATATCAGCCCTGGGGAGCTTGTGGTGGGAGCGGGCTCCGCGCGGAGGTTATTCCACGTGATAGTTTGGCGCCTCTCGGGTGATGACTACGTCGTGGACGTGGCTTTCGCGGAGGCCGGCGCCGGAGATACGGATGAATCTTGCTTTCTCCTGTAGCTCTTCGATCGTGGCGCATCCAAGGTAGCCCATGCCGGAGCGAAGGCCGCCGATGAGTTGATAAACCATGGCTTCGAGTGGGCCACGGTGGGGAACGCGTCCTTCGATACCCTCGGGGACGAACTTCGCCAGGCGGTTGCCGTTGCCCTCTCGGGCGGTAATGGAGGCGCGTGAGGTTTCCGAGGCCATGTCATCCGTGCTCTGGAAGTAGCGCTCGCCCGAACCCTGAGCCATTGCGCTGAGGCTGCCCATGCCGCGGTAGGTCTTGAAGCTGCGTCCCTGGTAGAGGATGGTTTCACCGGGGCTCTCATCGACGCCCGCGAAGAGGGAGCCCATCATGCAGACGCTGGCGCCGGCCGCGATTGCCTTGGTGATGTCGCCAGAGTACTTGATGCCGCCGTCAGCGATGATGGAGACGCCGCGCTCTTTGGCGGCGCGATAGGCTTCGGAGATGGCGGTGATCTGCGGCATTCCGGCTCCAGTGACCATGCGGGTGGTGCAGATGGAGCCTGGGCCGATACCGACCTTGACGGCGTCAGCGCCAGCGTCGATGAGAGCCATGGTGCCTTCGTAGGTGGCGACGTTGCCGGCTAGAAGATCGACTTCGGGGAAGCGCTTCTTGCACTCCGCTACGGCTTCGAGGACGCGGGTCTGGTGGCCGTGGGAGGAGTCGATTGCGAGGGCATCGACGCGATATCTGACGAGCTCGGCGGCGCGCTCGAGGTAGTCGCCGGTTGCGCCGATGGCGCCAGCAACGCGGAGGCGGCCTTGCTCATCTTTGCTGGCGTTGGGGTACTTCAGCTTTTTCTGGATGTCTTTGACCGTGATGAGACCCTTGAGTTCGTAGGAATCATTAACGACCAGGAGCTTCTCGACGCGATGCTGGTGAAGGATCTGCTCGGCCTGCTCGAGCGTGGTTCCTTCCGGAACGGTGATGAGGTTGGTCTTGGTCATCACGTCGCCGATGGGGATGTCGGTGCGGGAGACGAAGCGGAGATCGCGGTTGGTGAGGATGCCGACGAGCTTGCCGCTTTTGGTTACGGGGACGCCAG
This sequence comes from Acidobacteriaceae bacterium, assembly GCA_049587035.1. GTDB lineage: Bacteria > Acidobacteriota > Terriglobia > Terriglobales > Acidobacteriaceae > Granulicella. Next base: position 1,689 of record JBAVDD010000407.1, read on the forward strand.
AGATTTTGAAGCGGCGCATGACTTCGAGTGCGTCGGATATAGGACGCTCGGGTTCGATGGTTACCGGGTCGACAATCATGCCGCTTTCGGAGCGCTTGACCTTGTCGATCTCACCGGCCTGCTGATCGATGGAGAGGTTGCGATGCACGACGCCAAGGCCGCCCTGCTGTGCCATAGCGATCGCCAGGCGCGATTCGGTGACGGTATCCATGGCAGCCGACATCAGCGGTGTGGCGAGAGTGATTTTTTGGGTCAGACGGGTCTGCGTACTTGTCTGGGAGGGAACAACGTCAGAGTATGCGGGTACCAGCAGCACGTCGTCGAACGTGAGCGCTTCGGGAATCTGGGTCTGGATCATAATTCTCTATTGTTGCATTGGAGAGGCCAGAGTTGAACTTTCGCCGCGGTTGGCCTAAAATTCTCTGAGCAGACGAATTTGTTCTGCCGCTGAAAGCAGCCGTCTGGCAAACGGTATCCGTGAAGAAACCGGAAAGTGGCGGAGGAGATGAGTGGGCGAGAGCCCACTTTTTGTTTGCTCTAAAGTCTAGCGATCCCAGCGGGTGAGAGAACGCTCCTGGGGAAGCCGGGTCCGGCGGACGGTGACAGCACCCGCTCAACCCAAGCACCACAAGACGGGAAGTTGCCGCAGGGAATTATGGCTTTGCAGATGGAGACAATTCGCGCCACAGCCGACCGCGTCGCGGCCTCGCACCAGCTCGAGGTCGTGGACCTGGAGTTTACCGGCGGGGCCAAGCACCGGACGCTGCGGGTGTTTCTGGAGAAGAATGCTGAGGCGCGCGCCAAGTTTGCCGCCGAGGCAGCATCCAATGAAGAAGCAGGCCTGCCCAAGGGTGTCCCGGTCGAAACCCTCTCCGGCGTGACGCACGAGGATTGCTCCAGCTTCGCGCGCGACTTTGGAGCGGTGCTGGATGTCGAGGACCTGATTCCGGGCGCTGAGTACACGCTGGAGGTCAGCTCGCCGGGGTTGGAGCGAAAGCTGCTCAAGCCGGCCGATTATGAGCGCTTTCGTGGAAGCCTGGCGAAGGTGCAGACGTTTACGGCGGTGGACAGCAACCGCCACTTTACGGGTAGGTTGACCGCCTTTGACGGGAAGACGATTACGCTCGACCTTTCTGCTGTGAAGCAGAAGGGGAAGGCAAAGAAGACACTGACCGAGCAGACAGTTGAGATTCCGCTGGTGAATGTGGAGAAGGCGCAGCTGGTGGCAGAGATTTAGCAGCAGAGGTTTAGTGGCAGGGATTTGGCAGCAAGGATTGAGCAGCAAGAGAACGATGAATCAGCGGCGGCGCGTATCGCCAAGCGAAAGAAGTGAGAGACGACATGGCAAGTGCTTTGTATCAGTCGATTGAGGTTTTAGGCCGCGAGAAGGGGATTGACCCGGAGATCGTGGTGAGTGCCGTTGAGGACGCCATCGCCCTCGCGACCCGCAAGTATTACAAGACGGTCGAGAACATGCGCGGCGAGATGGACCGTGAGACGGGCGAGATTCGAGCGTATGTATATAAGACCGTTGTGGAGACGCCGGAGCTGGTCGAGGACCCGGACAACCAGTTGACGCTGGATCAGGCTCGGGAGCTCGCGCCCGAGGTTGAGGTGGGTGGGGAGTTGCGCTTCTATAAGGACACCACACCGCTGGGCCGCATCGCCGCCCAGATGGCAAAGCAGGTGATCTTTCAGAAGGTTCGCGAGGCCGAGCGCGATACCGTGTTCAACGAGTATGCGCATCGGGCTGGTGAGATTCTTACAGCGACCGTCAAGCGCCTGGAGCCGATGGATGTGATCTTCGACCTGGGCAAGACCGAGGCACGGATGCCCAAGCGCGAGCAGTCGCGGCTGGAGCAGTTTGCGGTGGGCGAGCGCGTGCGCGTGGTGCTTCTGCGGGTGGACCGTGCGGCCAAGGGGCCGCAGGTGATTGTGTCGCGTGCGGCTCCGGCGCTGGTGCAGTCGCTGTTCCAGTCCGAGGTTCCCGAGATCTATGACGGCACGGTGACGATTCGCGCTATTGCGCGTGAGGCCGGCGAGCGCAGCAAGATTGCGGTGATGAGTCGCGACAAGGACGTTGACCCGGTTGGCGCCTGCGTGGGTATGAAGGGCATGCGCGTGCAGTCCATCATTCGCGAGCTGCGCGGCGAGAAGATTGACATCATCGAGTACTCGGACGAGATCACAACGTTTGCGGAGAAGGCGCTACAGCCGGCGAAGGTCTCGCGGGTTTCGATTACAGACCTTGCGGAGAAGCAGCTGGAGGTCATCGTCGATGACACGCAGCTCTCGCTAGCGATTGGCAAGAAGGGGCAGAATGTTCGTCTCGCCGCCAAGCTGCTGCAGTGGAAGATCGACATCAAGAGCGAAGAGGAGAAGCGCCAGGAGGTCGAGCAGCAGATGCAGGCCATGGGCGGCGGTCCGTCGACTCCTATTGAGCAGGTTACGGAGCTGGGCGATTCGGTGATGGAGAAGCTGATTGCTGCCGGGATTACGACGGTCGAGGCGCTGGCCGATATGACCGCCGAGGAGCTGAGCGAGATTCCAGGCATCGGAGAAAAGACGGTGGAGAAGATCGCGGTGGCGGTGCGGCACTACTTCGGGCAGTACGAAGAGGGCGAGGAGCGGCCGGTTCCGGTGCCGTCCGAACCAGCACTGGTTGAAGGAGAAGAAGCCATTGCGGCAGCGGCTGCAACCGATGAGGCTGGAGATGAGGTACATTCCATGACGAACACACCGGAAGAGATTCTTGCCGGGCAGGCGGCCGATGGGGGTTCCGCGCGACAGGTTAGCGATTTCTCCACCGAGGACATCGCGGCCGTTGAGGACGAGCTTTCGGACAGCGACGCGAATGACGCAAACGATGCTCGCGAGGCTGGCATTGAACTCGATAACGACACGGTAGATGAACTGGTTGACCAGGCCCAGGAAGTCTCTGATGAAGGGATCGACGACGGTGAGCGGGATCGTGACTAGTCGTCACGGTGCGTTTCGCAGGGTTTTTAGAAATACCAGCCAAACGGCTTCCACCCCAGCGAGCAAAGAACGCTCTCTGGGGACCCGGGCTGAAAAGTTAACAGTTTCAAGGGATAATAGCCTTGAACGAACTCCTACTTCGATTGAGGCTGATATGAACAGCTAAGCACGCAGTGGAACTGAAAAGGGACGGATGAGCAAAGTTCGCATCAACGATCTTGCACGTGAGTTAGAGGTCAAGAGCAGGTCCATTCTGGATGCTCTGACGGCGGTTGGCGTCACCGAGAAGAAGACGCATTCGAGCTCCATCGAAGAGGATGAGGCCGAGAAGGTGCGCGGTTACTTTAGCCGGGGAACGCGCAGTGCTGCGCCCCGTGTGGCACCTGTTGAGAACAAGCCAAAGTTTGATCTTTCGCACGTTTCCAAGCCGGGCGATGCGCTGAAGGCAATCCTGGAACGCAAGCAGGCAGAGACCGCTGCCAGGATGGCGCCTCCTCCGAGAGCCGCGGTGACGGTGGCTCCGCCTGCAAATCGTCCGCCAGTGATTACGCGCACTGCCACTGCTCCGACCGCTGCACCTGTTGCGGCTACGCCGGTGGCGGCGGCTCCTCCTGCGGCGCCTGCGCCGCGTCGGATTGTGCCCATTCCCCGGCCGGCTACTCCGAACTATGTGGTTCCGCCGGCTATTGTGAGCCGTCCCGTTACTGGGCCTGTGGTGGCCAAGCCTCCCGTTGCAGGTGCGACGCCAGCGGTGGTTGCGGTGCCTCCGGCTGAGCCGGTGGTGGTGAAGCCTGCAGCTACGGTTGCTGCGGCTCCCGCTACACCGGTTGTTGCTCCGGCTGCGCCTGTGGTTGAGCCGGTTGCTGCGGCTCAAGCTCCTGCTCCGGTGGCAGCGGCGCCTGCTGCTCCGGCGGCGAATGTACCTGCGCCACGGCGCGTGGTGATGCCGCAGACGGGACCACGGCCTACGTATAGCGCTCCAACGCCGCCTCCGGGCAGTCCACGGACACCTATCTTCCAGCGGCCACGTCCTGGGTATCAGGGCGGGTCGAATGCCGGTGCTTCTGGAG
>JBAVDD010000408.1:0-2741 GCA_049587035.1 Acidobacteriaceae bacterium
GGGTGAGGCGGTGGAGGAGGGTGGCGTAGGTGTTGTCGGTGAGGGGGTAGCCGGAGGGACGGACGGGGTAGCCGGTGTCGAGATCGCGGTTGATGAGGGGGTGACGGCGGTCGGTGGAGTCGCGGGAGAAGTCTTGGGCGGAACCGGGTGCGGCGGCCAGAGGCATGCTGGGCGGGGGCTCGGAGTGGATGTCGGAGGCGGCGGCTTCCTGGGCGGTGGGTTTGGTGGCGGGTGGGGGAGTGAAGCGACGGAGTTCGTGGTTGAGGGCGTTGACGCTGACCAGGACGGAGTGGACGTAGTCGGCTTCGGTCTGGGGGGTGGGGCCTTTGATCGCGAGGATCTTGAGGGAGCCGACCTTGGGGAGGATGCGGATGAAACCGGCGAGGAAGTAGGTTCCGATGCCGGCGTGCTTGCGGTAGGCGGCCCAGTTGTTGGCCTGCTCGACAGCGGTGACCTGGGCGGTGAGTTGCTGGAGTTCGGCGAAGGCGTGAGGTTCAGCGGCGGTGGGGTCGGCGGGCTCGTGGCGGCGATGGAGGATGGTGAGGGCGTAGGCGACGCGCGGGATCATGCGGTGAACGGCGAAGCGGTAGGCTCCGACGTTGATGCGGTGATGGCGGGTCTGGGTGAAGTCTTCGCGGAGGCCGTAGGTCTGGTAGAAGGCGAGGGCGAGTTGCTTGGTGGGGATTTCCAGGCCGACGGAGCGGAGGTAGTGGACGGGAGCGAAGCGGCCGTGGGCGATCTCGTTGATGTCGAAGGCGAATTCGGTCTGGACGTGCTGGTGTTGGCCTTCGGCGTAGTTGACGACGTTGCCGTACTTGTCGCGGAGGGCGGGGAACTCGATGGGGACGGCGAGGTTGGTGGCTTCGGAGTGACCGACGCTGTCGCCGATGTAGTGGGAGAGAGCGCCGATGGCGAAGGCGAGCTCGTCGGCGTTGCCGGCGTTGCGGAAGAGGTTCACGACGAAGTCACCGGAACGGACGTAGTGGGTGAGGTCCGAGAAGAATACGTCGCCGAGGGGGTAGTAGCCGATGTCCTGGATGACGCAGCCGCCGTAGGCGTAGGCGCGGGCGTGCTCGATTTCGGCGGGTGTGAGGGTGGGGTAACGGCTGAGCAGCAAAGGGACGATTGAGCTGTTCCAGGTGAGATCGATGAGCTGCTCGTGGGTGAGGAGGGAGTAGGCGCGGGCGGGTTTCGCGAGGCCGAAGAGACAGGAGAAGAGCGCGATAACGATGAGCCGGCGAAAAGACTTCATGAAGGGCAGATGTTTCCTCGTCCTATGGGATGAAGTGGGTGGGGGTGGTGATGCCTTGCGCGGCGAAATAGATGGTGGGAGTGCCTGGCGAGGGAGTCTAGAAGCGATCCTGCGCCTTGTACCAGAAGAAGAGGGCGAAGAACCAGGTGACGGTGGCGCCTAAGAGAGCGCCTTCGATGGCTTCGAGAAGCTGATTCCATGCGATTCCGCTGTGGAGGAGGGCTTCGCCGAGGATGTCGAGGATGGAGTAGATGATGGCGCAGGTGATCCAGAATCTCCAGGATGGTTTGCTTTTCATGGCGGCCTCTCTGCTGGTTAGACCATGGAATTATGCTTTGGGGAATGTGTTCTGGCTGGAGGGTGTCGGAATTTAGCTGGCTCCGAGCTGGGGTCTGGTGGGGGACTACTTGGTGCCTCGGCGTGAGCCGCCTGTGGTGTTGCGGCCGGGGAGTGGCCAGCGGCGGCAGACGAGGATGAACCAGATGAAGTTGAGACAGAACAGGATGCTGGCGAGGATGATGCCGGGGGTATGCCAGTGACTAAGCGCGGGGATGTAAGCCAGAGGAATGTAAAGGATGAGCCACTCCAGCGCCATGAAAGCGAAGGAGAAGAAGAACTTCGACAAGCTCCAGACGCCGGCTCGTTCTTCCTGACGGATACAGCCGGCGATGAAGTAAATCTGGGTGATGCAGTAGAGGAGCGTGAGCATGGGCGGCTGTGAATGTCAGGGTTGGGGGGTGTTCTGGGCTTCGGCGCGGGCTTTGGCTTGAGCTACTGCGCGGAAGTACCAGCGGGTGCCGTAGAACAGGACGACGATCAAGGCGACGGCGTCTATGGAGACTACGGTGAGGAAGAGCCACTTGTACTGCGGGTGCTTCACCCAGAGGAGGCCGGCGGGGAGGACTGTGGCGTAGAGGAAGATGGCGAAGCTGAAGCCGAAGAGCATGACCTTCCAGCTAAAGGCGCCTTTGCGGGCGGCGTCGCGGAGGACGAGGCCATCGATGAGGAGCTTGAAGAGTTCGAACATGGGAGACTCCTTTGGGGGTGAGTGCGGAGCTAGTGGGCTTTGGGCTTCCAGCGGCGGCAGAGGAGGGCGAACCAGATGAAGTTGAGCGCGGCGATGGTCCAGCAGGTGGTCCATATCGGGATGTAGTGGCGGCTGTGGGGAGGGACGTATATGAGGGGCAACGAGATGAGGAGGGAGTCGAGGAGCAGGAAGCCTATGACGCCGAGGAAGACCGGCCAGCTCCAGAGGCCTGCACGCTGCATCTGGCGGTAGCCGATGTAGGCGATGGAGAGATAGAAGAGTGCAAAGAAGAGACCGCCCATGATGTGCCTCGCGTGGAGTGAGTAGGTTAGTAGGGTTGGCCGTTGCCGTGGACCTTGGTGTCCTGGGTCCAGTTGCCGGGTAGGACGCCGTTGGGGTTGGTGTTGGGGTCGTTGCTCTGGTACCAGGTGGTCTGGTTGCCGGTGGTGCTGGACCAGGTTT
>JBAVDD010000409.1:0-8044 GCA_049587035.1 Acidobacteriaceae bacterium
GGCGTTGAACAACCTCCCAGTATTCGCCGTTGCCGCGCTGACAGATTAAGGTGGAACAGTCTGTGCTCACGCCCTCCACGCGAAAATCCAGCTTGGGCATGAAGGGCACCTGCGATAGGTAGATGCCGGGTCGATACCCGGCGCGGCGCGGCGCGCTGACCGGCGAAACATCATCATGCGAGATGGAGTCCGTATAGAGGGTGAGGTGGTGGCTTACGAAGGGTAGCCGCCAGGAGAAGCTGAAGTCGCTGTAACGTGCGCCGGGGTCGTCTACGGAGTACTTCTCCGCCCCATTCGTGTCGCTCACGGAAAAGAAGCTCTTCAAAAATGTGTGGAGGGTGATCGGCTCGTCGCACGGAGTAACGGTTCCATCGGACTGCAGGCAGCCGTGTCCATGGCCACCCCAGATGACCGTCCGCGAAAAGGCAAACTGAAAGTTGGACGTGGGAGCGAAGCTGAATATCTCTGAGTGGACCCACGGCTCGTTGGGCGCTGAATGACCTTTGAGTGAGCCGACGAAGAAGTCGTAACGTACGGGCCCGAGCACACGGGAGATCCACGGAATGGTCAGCGGCTCCACGCGATTGATGCGGAACGAGTAGATGTCTTCCGCATTGTTGCTCCAGTTCATGGCACTCCCATATCCCGGTCCATCCCAGGAGTCCGACTTGCCGCCGGAGATCTCGTGGCCGAGCACGTGGAAGGAGAGCGTTGCCTCCTGCAGCCGGAAGGGATTCTGCGCGGCAATCAAGGCGGCCGGAATCGTCGACTGATTCAGGTTGTAGCCGGAGTAGGGGATCTCATCGATGTTGGAGAGCGTCTCCGCAAGGCCACCGGGAGCAAGCGGATTTCCGGTATCGGTATTGGAGTAGCCTGTTCCGGCCGGCGCGTGCTCATACTCCCCACGCACGAAGAGCGAGAATCTGCCCCGCTCGGCGAGTGTGGCAAAGCCGGTGATATTGTTCACGCCGGGTTCATAGGGACGACCATAATCTTGTGAGAGCGTCTGTCCCAGGTGGAAGCTGTCACGCAGCGTCTGTCCGCTGATCCCCATGATGCGGGTGTAGACCGACTGCACACCATAGACATTGCCGCGATTGAAATGCACCTCCGTCGAAGCATCTTCGGCGCCTTCGGAGGCAATGTATTTGTCCAGTTTCGCGAGCAGATCGATGGCCTGGTCGTCGCCGCTGGCAATGATAGCCGGGGAAGACTTCTCCAGCATGTGCAGCAGGCTGCGCCGCGTCCATGGCCGCATGTTGATGAACGCCGTGTCCAGGTAGCCCATCGAATACAGCCTCAGGGCCATTGGATACACGATGCTGTCCACGGGAATGTAGGCCGACCCTAGCGTGTCATGGCGCGGTCCAAGGCCTTCGGGAGCATAGGCGGGAAGCGCGGGGCGCGTGGCCGGCGAAACCTGGGTCGCCGTGGGCACGGAGGGGTTCGCCTCATTCTGGGTGGCGTCCGCGCCGGGCACGGCCGGCTCGGTGGCAGGAGGCGTCTTCGCGGGGACGGGTACGTTCGGCGTCTGCGCGCGCGCGCGTTGACCAGCGAGTAGAAAGAGGAATACAGCGGTACACGGCCATAGCAACATAGCACGGCGCCCATGGGGTCTGGGAAAGAGCATGCTTTGAGTGTACTGGGAAGCAGACGACTTTGCCCCGTGCGGAACGACGTAACGCACAGAAAATTCGACCAGCGAAAAGGGTTGCCAGCAGTTTGTGTGCTTTCAAACCCGGCAGCGACGGCGAAGCCTTACGCCTTCAGGCGGATCTTGCGCGCGGCCATGTACTGTTGTAGCCGCGCCAGGGGTTGGTGCGACAGCGGCAGCTTAGCCGTTTCGATAGTGGGCGTCATCACGGCCCAGACCACTGCTGGGCCACCGCCCATGCGTGCCCGCAGCACGCACTCCTGCATAACGCGGTAGACCGCCACAACGTCCTCTCCATCCACGGTCAGCACGGGCATCTGCAGGCGCTTCGCGGTGCGGCTCAAACTCTGATAGTCCAGCGCAGACTCGCGTCCCTTGTACTTGCGCGAGGGCTTTCCTCCGGTTGCGTCCGCGACCGCGAGAATCAGCGGCAAATGCGACGCGTTTGCCCACTCGAGTGCAGCGACCCACCCCGGCTCAACGCTGCCGGCGCGCGCCAGCGCCAGTACCAGCCCCTCGGAGCCTGCGGCCTGAAGACCTCTGGCAGCAGCCGCGCACAGGGGCATGCGCGCCTCGAATCCAGCCGTCGGGATTACGCCTCCATCCGTACGAGGCTTTCGTGCGCCGGGGGCCAGCTGCCCCGCAGTCAGGTCGCCCGTGTCGGCACTCAGAAGGTCGCCGGGGAGAAGCTGGATAGAGGTTGCCGCAAGCAAAGCTTCACGCGACGCGCCCGGCTTCTGCTTGCGCTCAAGGGTGCGGGTGCGCAGCATCAGCGCGTGCAGTTCGCGGAGCTTGCTATGGGGGAGAAGTGGATTTTCAGACAAGCCGGAGAACCTCTCGTGCAGGGTGGTGACAATTAAGAAAGATGTTAGTGAGCCCCTCGCTAGCGTCTGTTTGCCTGCGAGGGGCAAAGACTGTCTACGCCCGGAACGCCCCCGGTCCTTCCGCGGAAAGGCCAAGTTCCGCCAGCGCCTTCTCCGCCACGTCGGGTTTGATCGCACCCTCGCGAGCCAGTTTGGACAGCGTTGCCGCGACGATCGACTCAGCATCGACCTCGAAGTGGCGGCGCAGGTGCTCGCGGTTGTCCGAGCGGCCAAAGCCGTCCGTGCCCAACGACAACAACCGCGCGCCCAGCCATGGCGCCAGCGCATCCGGCAGAGACTTCATATAGTCGCTCGCCGCAATGATCGGTCCAACCGCGTCCTTGAGCACTTCCACCACAAACGGCGTGCGTTCCTTAGCGGCTGGATGCAGGCGATTCCAGCGCTCAGCTTCCAGGCAGTCGCGGCGCAGCTCGTTGTAGCTGGTCACGCTCCACACATCGGCGGCCACGTTGTACTTCTCGGCCAGGATCTGCTGTGCGCGTACCGCCTCATTCAAGATCGGTCCGCTGCCAAAGAGCTGCGCTTTCGCCGGACCCTTCTCCGCTGCCTTGAACTTGTAGATGCCGCGCAGAATTCCCTCGCGCACGCCCTCACCTTCCGGCATCGCGGGCATCGCATAGTCCTCGTTGTACATGGTGATGTAGTAGAAGGCGTCCTCGCCGTTCTCATACATCCGCCGCAGCCCATCCTGGATGATCACGGCCATCTCGTAGACGTAGGCTGGGTCATAGGTGATGCAGGTCGGAATGGTTCCGGACAGAATCGGCGAGTGCCCATCCTGATGCTGGAGCCCTTCGCCCAGCATCGTCGTGCGGCCGGCCGTTCCGCCCATCAGGAAGCCCTTGCCCCGCGAGTCCGCAAACGCCCACGCCATGTCTCCGATGCGCTGAAAGCCGAACATCGAGTAGTACATGTAGAACGGCACCATCGGGATGTGGTAGTTCGCGTAGGATGTTCCGGCGGCCGTGAAGCTGGCCATTGCGCCGGCCTCTGTGATGCCTTCCTCGAGTACCTGTCCGCCCTTCTCCTCGCGATAGCTCAGCAGCATATCCGAATCGTGAGGCGTGTACTTCTGCCCTTCGTGTGCATAGATGCCCACCTGCTTGATGACCGATTCCAGGCCAAACGTGCGTCCTTCATCAGGCACAATCGGCACAATCAGTTTGCCGATCTTGGGCTCTTTCAATAGGCCGCGCAGCATGCCCACAAAGCCCAGCGTGGTAGAGACCGAACGCCCGCGCGAGCCCTCCAACCACTCCTTGAAAAACTCGATCTTGGGCGCGACGAACGTTGGCTCCGGCACCTCACGCACCGGCAAATACCCGCCCAGTTCCTGCCGCCGCGCCTGCATGTACTGGAGGGCAGGATCGCTCGGGTCCGGCCGGTAGAACGTCGCATCCTTCACCGCGCCGTCCGGCAGAGGAATGTCGAACGTGTGCACAAATTGCACGAGCGATTCCTCGCTCAACTTCTTCTCGGAGTGGGTTGCATTGCGCGCCTGTGCTGAACCAAGTCCGTAGCCCTTCACGGTCATCGCAAGAATTACTGTCGGTCCACCCTTGTGCTCCAGCGCGCGCTTGTAGGCGTTGTAGATCTTCGCCGGATCATGTCCGCCACGGTGTAGCCGGATGATCTGGTCGTCGGTCTTGTCCTTCACCAGCTCCAGCAGCTCCGGATACTTGCCGAAGAAGTGCTCGCGTAGATACGCGCCGCCCTTGGCCTTATACGCCTGGAAGTCGCCGTCGACGCACTCTTCCATGCGCTTGAGCAGCAACCCCTGGTGATCGCGCGCAAATAGCTCATCCCAGTCCGCGCCCCAGATCACCTTGATCACGTTCCAGCCCGCGCCGAGGAACGTGCTCTCCAGCTCATCGATGATGCGTTTGTTGCCGCGCACCGGCCCGTCTAGCCGCTGCAGGTTGCAGTTCACCACAAAGATCAGGTTGTCCAGATGCTCGCGCGAACCCAGCGAAATCGCGCCCAACGTATCGACCTCGTCGGTTTCGCCGTCGCCCACAAACGCCCAGATCTTGCGATCGGTCTTTTCAATAAGGTGGCGATTCTCTAGGTACTTCATAAACCTTGCCTGGTAGACGGCATTCAGCGGCCCGATGCCCATGGAGACGGTGGGGAACTGCCAGAAATCCTTCATCAGCCAGGGGTGTGGATAGCTTGACAGCCCCGGCTCGCCGCGCAGCTCGTGGCGAAAGTTCTTCAGCCGCGCGTCGTCGAAGCGGCCCTCAAGATACGCACGAGAATAGACGCCCGGCGAAGCGTGTCCCTGGAAGTAGATGAAGTCGCCCGGCTGGTCGCCCTTGGCGCTTGGGTATTTCGCGTGGAAGAAGTGGTTGAAACCAACCTCCAGCAGCGTAGCCAGCGACGAGTATGTCGAGATGTGACCGCCAATTCCCGCGTCCTTCTTATTCTGGCGGTGCACCATGGCCATCGCGTTCCAGCGAATCAGCGCTTCGATACGCTTCTCCAGTTTTCGATCGCCGGGGTAGGGAACCTCGTCGAACTTGGGAATGGTGTTGCAGAACGGCGTGGTGATCGTACCGGTAGCAGGTACGCCGGCCTCGCGCGCCCGCGTCCGCAGCGCCGAGAGTACGGCCGCACCCTGTTCCCAGTCATGCGCTACAACGTCGTCGAACGCCTCAATCCACTCGGCCACCTCGGCCGACATATCGTGCTTGATCGCTTCATCCACCTGTGCTGCCATCGCCATTCTCCCTGTCCGACCCGGCACGTGCGCAAAGGTCTCCACTTCTACAATAATTTGCTGGAAGCTTCTGTGCCCAGCGTCTTTGCTCGATGTTCGGCTGGTTAGGTCGAATAATCGGCGTTAATACTGACATATTCGTGCGTCAGGTCGCAGGTGACGAAGCGCGCCCGGCCCGGCCCGCGGCCCATGTGGATCGCAATCGTATACTCCCGCTGGCTCATCGCGGCATGTGTTGCGGCCTCGTCAAATCTTTCGGCGCGCACGCCATACTCGAACACCGGTAGCCCCCCAATGTGGATCAGCGCCTGCGCCGGATCGAACGCCACGCCCGCGCGCCCAGCCGCCGCCAGCAACCGTCCCCAGTTCGGGTCCGCGCTCGACCACGCGGTCTTGCACAGTGGCGAGGTCGCGATCGTCCTGGCAATCGCCATAGCGTCCCCCTGGCTTTCGGCGCCCGAAATCTCCAGCGTCACCACGTGCGTCACGCCTTCGCCGTCGTCGACAATCTTGTAGGCCAGCGAGTCGCATACCCGCTGCAGCGCTGCCTCAAACGCAGGCACCGCATCACCCTGCGCCGCCACGCCGCTCTTGCCGCTGGCCAGCAGCAGCACCGTGTCGTTGGTGCTCATATCGCCATCAATCGAGATGCAATCGAAGCTCGTCTTCGTCGCCGCCGCCAGCATCGCGGTCAGGTGCTCCGAGCACGCGCCGAGGTCCGTAAAAAGATACACCAGCATCGTCGCGTGCGGCACCAGTTGCGGACCGATCATCCCCGCACCCTTGCAGCAGCCAAACAGGTTCACCGTCTTGCCGTCGATCGTGAAGCTCTCCTGCGCCACCTTCAGCTTCGTGTCAGTCGTCAAAATCGCCGTAGCAAACGCCTCGGCGCTCTCTGGTTGGGATCCTAGCGCTGCCTTGGCAATCGGCACCGCCGCAATAAGCTTCTCCACCGGCAGCGGTACGCCGATGATTCCCGTCGACGACGGAAAGATCTCATCGAACACGCAACCAAACGTGTCGGCCACGGCCACGCAGCTCTTGTGGCAGGCCTCGATACCTGGTTCACCCGTGGCGCAGTTGGCGTTCCCGGCGTTCACCACCACGCCGCTAACCTTGCCACCGGTTGCAGCTAAATGCCTGCGGCCGACGATAATCGGCGCCGCGACCACCTGGTTGCTGGTGTAAAGAACGCCCGCTTCTGCGGGGCTGTCGCACGCCGCCAGCGCGAGGTCCGGCTTGCCGCTGGCCTTGATACCTGTTCGCACCGCAGACCAGCGAAATCCGAGCGGAAGAGTTGCAGAAATGGAAGACGAGATGGGATCACTCACACTAATAACTTTAGCAAGCCCGGCGTATACTCGACCGATATGAGTGGGATGCATGCGCCACGACATTCGATTCGCGCACCCCAGTGGGAGAGAGATCATGAGCACCAACGGTAACGGACATTCCAACGGCAACGGCCATTACACCGTACCAACACCCCGCGCGGACTGGATTGTGAAGCGCAAGGAAGAGGCTGCGCACACAGGCGACTGGAACATGAGCCAGATGCACTTCGCCCGCAAGGGCATGATCACCGAAGAGATGGCCTTCGTTGCGCACAAAGAGAAGCTCTCTCCCGAGCTTGTGCGCTCCGAGATCGCCAAAGGGACAATGATCATCCCGGCCAACATCAACCATCCCGAGCTTGAGCCCATGGCCATTGGCGTCGAGTCCCTCTGCAAGATCAACGCCAACATCGGCAACTCCGCTCTCAGCTCCAACGTAGACGAAGAGCTTCGCAAGCTCCACACCGCCGTTCACTTCGGCGCGGATACTGTTATGGACCTGTCGACCGGCGGCGACATCCCGATGATCCGGGAGGCAATCCTTCGCCACTCGCCCGTGCCCATTGGTACAGTGCCGCTGTACGAGGCGCTCTCCCGAGTAAAGAAGGTGGAAGACCTCAATATCGACCTCTACCTCGAAGTCATCGAAGAGCAAGCCCAGCAGGGCGTCGATTACTTCACCATTCACGCTGGCGTGCTCATTCAGTACGTACCCATGGTGTCGAAACGTATCACCGGCATCGTCAGCCGTGGCGGCGCGATCCTGGCCCAATGGATGACTGCGCACCACAAGCAGAACTTCCTCTATGAGAACTTCGACCGCATCACCAAGCTGATGGCGAAGTATGACGTCAGCTACTCGCTCGGCGACGGACTCCGTCCCGGTTCAGTCGCGGACGCCAGCGACGAGGCCCAGTTCGCGGAGTTGAAGACCCTCGGCGAACTCACACGCCAGGCCTGGAAGGACGATGTGCAGGTCATGATCGAAGGCCCCGGTCACGTCCCCATGGACAAGATCAAGGAGCAGGTCGACAAGGAAGTCGAGCTCTGCGATGGCGCGCCGTTCTACGTGCTCGGGCCGCTGGTCACCGACATCGCGCCCGGCTACGATCACATCACCTCGGCCATCGGTGCGGCGATGATCGGCTGGCACGGCGCGGCAATGCTCTGCTACGTCACGCCCAAGGAGCACCTCGGCCTGCCCAACGAGAAGGATGTGAAGGACGGCATCATCGCCTACAAGATTGCGGCGCACGCAGCTGACATCGCGCGGCATCGCCCGGGAGCGCGCGATCGCGACGACGCGATCTCCCACGCGCGTTACACATTTGATTGGGACAAACAGTTCGCGCTGTCGCTCGACCCCGAGACCGCGCGCGGGATGCATGATGAGACGCTGCCGGATGACTACTACAAAGAGGCTGCGTTTTGTTCGATGTGCGGACCCAAGTTC
>JBAVDD010000410.1:0-9148 GCA_049587035.1 Acidobacteriaceae bacterium
CCACGCACGAGGCACCTGCCAGAATCGACTGCGGAATCGAGTGGTCCGGAGTTGCCATTACCTCATGAACCACAGCGGCTGCGGCTTCCATCCGATCCGCCAGCTTGCCTCTGTCTTGAGCCTGAACCGAAACCACACCCACACTCATCGCTAAGACAGACAAAACTCCAATAAACTTTTTCATTTCAACCTTTCGTACCAAACCATTGGCGATAACCACAAACCATCTGATGGAGGCCTGTGATCTCAGGTTGTACTGGCAAAAAAAGTGGGTTGCGAATGCGCGCTATAAGCAGCTGCACTCGCAACCCTATTCTCCCAGGTTTGTACTGAACTTACTATGCACCATTACGTTCGTAGGTTACAAGAGTACCTAGTAATGTATACCTTCGTTCATTACTTTAGAATTACACCCATCTACTTCCTAGGAATTACAGTAGATCACCCGTCCGTACGGTAACTTACTCGTCCTCCCGCTCCCGTTCTTCCATCGCACGCAGCGTCAACTCCACCCGATTCTTCGCCCGCGTCTTCCGCAGCATCCTTCCCAGGTGCGCCTTAACCGTCGCCTGTTCGATCCCCATCGCTGCTGCAATCTCCCGATTAGACCGCCCGTTCATCAGCAGATGCAGGACCTCGCGCTCCCGCCCTGTGATCATCTCCTCAATGGACTCCTGCCGCACCGGCGGAGGGCCTATATTCTCCGCTCCCGCCGTTCCCGCCTCCACCAACCGCGCCAAAACCTTCCGCGGCGCCCATATCGACCCATCCAGGACGATCTCAATCGCCATGGTAATCTCGCTCACCCCCGCGCTCCTCAGCAGAAATCCCTTCGCCCCGGCCCCGATCACGGCTTGTATCTGCTCCGGCGTCAATGGGTCGCCCATCACCACCGGCTTCAGCGCTGGCCGCTCCCTTCGTATGCGCGTAATCGTGTACAGAATGCCTTCCAGCGACTCCTGGATATCCAGCAGCACCAGATCCAGCACCTGTTCCCCAAACACCTGTTCCAGCTTCAGCGGGTAGGCCACACGCCCGGCAGTCTCTTCCAGAATGGCTACCAGCCCCATCGAACGCAGGGGGTCTGACGTCACTACACCGACTTGCGCCTTCGCTTCATTTGTCACGAGCTGCGACTCTCATTACGCCGATCAACGGTCTTCAAGTCCGTCCGGCGGTGTTTGGATGTTCGTCCAGCGGCCCTTTGTTGCTCGTCGAGCAGACGCGCTACAGCTTCGGCAACACAATTCCCTGCTGCTTTTGATACTTCCCTTTGCGGTCTCCGTAGCTCACTTCGCAGACCTCATCACTCTGGAAGAAGAGAATCTGGCACAGGCCCTCGTTGGCATAGATACGCGCCGGCAGCGGCGTCGTGTTCGAGATCTCAAGCGTCACAAATCCCTCCCACTCCGGCTCAAACGGCGTCACGTTCACAATAATGCCGCAACGCGCATACGTACTCTTGCCAACACAGATCGTCAGCACGTCTCGCGGTATCCGAAAGTATTCTACAGAGCGCGCCAAAGCGAAGCTGTTCGGCGGAACAATAATACTGTCTGCTTCCACCGACACGAACGACCGCTCATCAAAATTCTTCGGGTCGATGATCGCGCTGTTCACATTCGTGAAGATCTTGAACTCATTCGACACCCGCAGATCGTATCCGTACGACGACAGCCCGTAGGAGATCACGCCGTCGTGCACCTGCTTCTCGCTGAATGGTTCAATCATCTTGTGCTCTACAGCCTGCGTACGAATCCACCTATCGCTTTTAATCGACATCGCTTTCCTGAGGCCACAGCGTTTCTCCGCCGCGCACATCCCTTTCCTTCGGATAATTGTGTCACTTCGAGCCTATCGCAAACTGCGCCGCACACCGCGCCCCATCGTCAGATTTCAACCACATCGTCTGAGGAAAAATTGACAACCAAAACCGGTCTTTCTACCATCGCAGTGTAGGCTGTAAGTGTAAGACACTTCCCCACTTCGTGGGTATCGAGCACAGGAAGGCGACCTCCATTGATCAAGCAGGACCTTATCCAGCGAGTAGTTGAGCGCACCGGTCTTCCACGGACCAAAGCCGAATCCGCCGTGGACGCCATCTTCGAAGCCATGAAGAACGCCCTCGGTGGCAGCGATCGCATCGAGCTCCGTGGCTTCGGTGTCTTCACCGTCAAACCCCGCAAAACCGGCGTCGGCCGCAATCCCCGTACCGGCACCGAGGTCACCATCACCCCAGGCAAAGCCGTCCGCTTCAAGCCTGGCAAGGACCTCCAGGCGCTCGGCTAAACCTTACATCAGGTACATCGGGTCAACATCGATGATGATGGCCCGTCGCGGGATCTCCTCGCGATCCACCACCGCCAGCATTTCCCTTAGTGCTGCGCCCAGCACATCCCGCCGGTCTGCCTTCAGCACCAGGTGATACCGGTAGATGCGCTTCAGCCGCGCGTTCGGAGCGGCCGCCGGTCCCAGCACCCTCACCCCATCCAACTGCCTCTTCTGCAGCCAACGCCCCAGCCGCCCCGACCACTCCAGCACCTCCTCCAGCCGCTCACTCTGCACAATCACATTCGCCAGCACACTGAACGGCGGATACCGCATAGCCCGCCGGAAATAAAGCTCCCGCGCCGCGAACCCCGTGTAATCGTGCTCCCGCGCAAACTGGTTCACATAGTGCTCCGGCTGATACGTCTGCACCAGCACCTTCCCCGGCAGCTCCCCGCGCCCCGCTCGTCCACTCACCTGCGTCAGCAGCTGAAACACCCGCTCCGCCGCGCGAAAGTCCGGCAACCCCAACGCAAAGTCGGCACCCACGACCCCCACCAGCGTCACCCCATGAATGTCATGCCCCTTGGCGATCATCTGCGTTCCCACCAGCAGGTTGATCTCCCCAGAATGCAGACGTCCCAGCAGCCGCTCCATATCCCCACGCGACCGCACCGTATCGCGATCCATCCGTCCAATCCGCGCCCCCGGAAACAACTCCTGCAGCCGCTCCTCGCCCTGCTGCGACCCCGCGCCCAAATAATACAAATGCTCACTCTGGCACTTCGGGCAAGCCTTCGGCACCGTCCTCCTATACCCGCAATAGTGGCACTCCAAACGCTGCCCAACCCGCGCCTCGCCGTTCAAACTCTGCTCATCCCCACCCTTGTGATACGTCAGCGAAATAGCGCAGTTCTCGCACTCCAGCTTCTCCCCACAGCTCCTGCACATCACCACAAAGCTGTAGCCGCGCCGGTTGAGCAGGATAACCACCTGCTCCCCACGATCGATCGTGGCCTGTGTCTCCTCAATCAGCCTCCGCGAAAACAGCTGCTCCTGCCCCGTCTCGCGAAACTCCTCCCGCATGTCGATCATCTCGACCTTCGGCAGCGGTCGGTCTTGTACACGCTGACGAATTTCCACGCGCGCATAGCGCCCCCGCTCTGCATTCTGCCAGCTCTCCAGCGAAGGCGTCGCCGACCCCAGCACGACAGTGCAGCCAAGCAGCTTCGCACGCATCACAGCCACATCTCTCCCGTGATACCGTGGCGCCTCCTCCTGCTTGTAGCTCCCGTCATGCTCCTCATCGACGAGAATCAGCCCCAACTCCGGCATCGGCGCAAACACCGCCGACCGCGTCCCAATCACCACCCGCGCCTCACCCCTCCGAATCCGATGCCACTGCTCCGCCCGCTCATCCGGCGTCAACTGCGAGTGCAATAGCGCCACCTCCCCCCCAAACGCGGCCACCATCTGCGCCGCCGTCCCCGGCGTCAACCCAATCTCCGGAACCAGCAGCAGCGCACTCTTCCCCGCCCTCAGAGCCCGCTGCATCGCCACGACATACACGGCAGTCTTACCCGACCCCGTAACCCCATACAACAAATGCGGCCGAAACCCACCCTTTTCCATCGCCGCCACAATCGTCCCCAGCGCCTCAGTCTGAGCCTCATTCAGCACATGCTCATGCGCAAACTTCTTGCCCTCCTGCTGCAGCCCGGTCACATGGAACGCCTGCGCCGTCTCCTCCAGCCGCACCAGTCCACGTTTCACCAACGTCCCCAGCGTAGAATCTGGAATCCCGCGCGCACTCATTCGCCCTCGCAACTCCCGCACCAACTCCCGACCACCACACCCAGCCAACTCCGCCATCACAGACAACTGATTCTCATTCAACTTAGGCAGCCTCTTGCCGCCCACCACAACCGGGTGCCCCATGTCTGGATCTTCAGACATGGGTGGAAGCGGCAACACATCCTCCAAAACGGCAACGCTCTCCACCCGCCGAGCATCCCGCACCTCAGCCAGCGGCTCCCTCACCACCCACCGCTTCTTCGCCATCCCATCCAGTAGCGCCTTATTGGCCCCCGTAGCGCTGCGAATCGTAGCCGTCTTAGCCGCCTCACCGCTCTCCAGATAATTCAGAACCGCATACTCGCGATTCTGATCCTCCACACTAAGCTTCGACCGCCGCGACGACCCCTTCGCTGCGCCCTCATACAGCACCTTCCGCCCCTGCTCCGCAATCCGATACACCCACTGCCGCCGCACCTCCGCAGTCAGCGGCATCATCCCACGCAGCACCTCACCCAGCGGAGCGCAATAATACGCCGCCACCCACTTCCCCAACTCCATCAACTCATCCGGAAGCAGCGCCGCCTCATCCATCACCTGCTGAACGCGCTTGACCTCAACCCCATCTCCCGGAGCAACATCATGTAACCCCACCACCACGCCCACCAGCCGTTGCCCACCAAACGGCACCATCACCCGCGCGCCCACTTCCGCCTCAAGCCCACCCAGCTCGTACGTAAAGGCTCGGTCCAGCGGCACCGGCAGCGCGACATCGCAATACACACTCACCCAACCAGCTTAGCTGGCAGGCGCCTGTGGCAATTCCGTCTGACCCTTCAGCTCTTTCTGCAGCCTCTTCAACTCCTTCGCCGCAGCCTTCTTGTCCTCAATCAACCCCGCAACACGCCCCGCCAAATCCGCAGGCCCCACACTAAGCAACGCCCCCAACTCACGAAGCCGTGCATAATCTCTTCCGGTCGCCTTCACCGCCCGCAACCCACAGCAAAACTCCACCCGCTGCCCCTGCTTCACCTTCTCCACCCGCCGCACCAGCAGCCCACCAATCGCCCCCGTAGACCGCACATGCGTCCCTCCGCAAGCATTGAACTCCACACCCTCCATCTCCACAATCCTCATCCGCCCCACCCGCTCCGGCAGTTTCATCAACTCACCGCGAGCCAGCATCGCCTCCGCCTCCTCGCGCTTCACCCACCGCAACCGCATCGCGCGGTCCTCATAGATCACCCGATTCACCGCCGCCTCCACCGAGCGCAGCTCCTCCTCGCTCACCTTCTCCGCTCCCTCGCGCAAAGCCAGGTCAATCGTCACCGACTCCGCACCCAAATGAAACGAAACCGTCCGAGCCCCCATCTCCCGCAAAAACATCGCCGACAGCAGATGCTGCCCCGTATGCTGCTGCGCATGATCCATCCGCCGCTCAGCATCCACGCGTCCCACAATCTCTGTCCCCTCAAGCAGCGGCTTGCGCACATAGTGCCAAACCTCACCCGTCTCATCTTCTTCCACGCGCTCCACCATCACCTCGAGCACGACTCCACTCTTCGCCGTAGCCACCAGCAAGCCCGTATCAAACGGCTGCCCACCGCCCGCCGGATAAAACGCCGTCCGATCCAGCGCCACCTGCCACACCTGCTCCTTCAGCCCACTCTCACCCACCGCATGCGAGTCCAGCCGAACATCTGTAACCACCGCACGAAACTCCAACGCGCCAGCATCCCCCGCAGCCGCGTCGTAATAAAGTCTCTCCGCCACCACTACCGAACCCCCGCCAACACCATCGCCCGCAACGCCTCCACCTCGCGCCTGCTCCCAATCACCAGCGGCGTCCGCTCATGGATCCCCTCCGCCTGCACCTCAAGAATTCGCGTCTCACCATTCACCGCCGCACCACCCGCCTGCTCCGCAACCATCGCCAGCGGATACGCCTCATACAGCAGCCGCAGCTTTCCCTTCGGAGTCTTCTCCGTGGGCGGATACAAAAACACCCCACCCTTCAGCAACGTGCGATGAAAGTCCGCAACCAGGCTGCCAATATACCGCGACCCATATTCGCGCCCCAGCTCCCCACTCACCAATCCTCGAACATACTCCCGATACACCTCCGGCCAGCTCGCCGCATTCGCCTCGTTCGTCGAGTAGTACGGCCCCTGCCCCGGCATCTTCATCCCAGCCGCCGTCATCACAAACCGCTCATCCTCATCCAGCGTGAACGACGCAACACCGTCTCCAGCGCCCGCCGCCCCGCTCCCAAGCGCAATCACCATCACCGCCGAAGGCCCATACAACACATACCCAGCCGCCACCTGCTCCGTCCCCGGCTGCATTGCCGACGCCACAGCATCCCCCACCCTCCTCACCACACTAAAAATCGTCCCCACATTCACATTCACATCTATATTCGACGACCCATCCAGCGGATCGAAGATCACCACAAACTGCTCATCCGACGAAGGCACCGAGTGTTCAAACACCACCGGCCCTTCATCCTCTTCGCTGACAATCGCAGCCACGTGCGGCATCGCACCCAGCATCTTCGTCAGCAAATCATTCGCAAACACATCCAGTTTCTGCTGCTGTTCTCCCTGCACGTTCACCGAGCCCACCGCACCATACACATCACTCAAGTTCGCCAGCCGAATCTTCCGTTCGATCTGCCGTGCTGCGGCCGCAATCGCACCAAACACCTCAGCCAGCGGCGCACCCGCGCGTTCCGCCACATGCTCTTCCACGGTTAGCGTCTTCGCCATCATCTCCCTATCATCTCGCCACAAACCTCAACCGCGCTACTGTGGCATCACCATCAACTCAATCCCGCTCGCCGCACCGGCCTCATGAAACACCGTCTCGGTAGCCTTCTTGAAGTCCTCCGGCTTGGCCTTGTAGATATCCATGAACACCTGCGGATTGCGGTCGACCAGCGGAAACCACGAGCTCTGAATCTGCACCATGATGCGGTGACCCTTCAGAAACGTGTGGCTCACGTCCTGCATCGTGTAGTCCACGTCCGTGATCTTTCCCGGAACCAGCGGCTCAGGCGTCTCCCAGGAGTTGCGAAACTTCGCCCGGATTGGCTGCCCGCGCAGCAGCATCTCATAGCCCTGCATAAACACCGTCGGCGTCGTCGCGCCACTCCCACGGTGCTCCGCCGCCAACGGGTCCACGTAATCTTCCGGGAACACATCAATCAGCTTCACAATAAAATCCGAGTCCGTTCCCGTCGACGCAATCTTCAGCATCGGCTTCACCGGCCCCACCACCGTCACGTCCTCCGTCAGCGGAGCCGACTCATACACCAGCACATCGCCGCGCCGCGTATCGAACCGTTGATCGTCAACCATATACCGCTGCGGAACACCTCCGCCCGTCACATAAGGCGTATACGGAACAGGATGCGCTGGGTCGCTCACATAGCTGTCGCTCGAACTCTCAGCTTCGGGCTTCGTCCATCCCAGGCCGCCATCGGGCTCCAGATAAAGCATCTTGTCTTCCGCCTGCTTCGGTGGCCACGCGTCGTACTTCTTCCACACATCCGTTCCTGTCTCGAACACATACGCCTTGGGCAGTCCGGTCCAAGCCGCATCCTTCAGGTAATGCGCAAAGAAAGGAGCCTCGATCGTCGTGCGGTAGAACTCACCCGTATCCGATCCAAAGTCCACATCGCCAATCGCCCGACCCGACCCACGCGACCACTCTCCGTGAAACCACGGCCCTTCCACCAGCGTGTTCTCTGCTGCCTCCGGACTCAGCTTGTCGATCGCATGAAACACCGTCACCGGCCCCGACAGGTCCTGCTCATCGAACAGCCCGCCCACATCCAGCACCGCCGCCTTCACCCCCGCCATGTGCGGAGTCAGGTTGCGAATCTGCCAGTAGTGGTTATACGTCGTATTCACAATCTGGTCATGAAAGTACGGGTTCGTTCCACCGGCCTTCGTATCCAGAGCCCCAATCGTCCCCATCTTCAGGTAGTACGCATACACATCGGGCGTCGGAAACTCGAAGTCGATCTTCGGCTCTTTGGTCAGCGGATTCTTCTGCGGAACAAAGAACGGAGCATAGAACCCATGGTTAGCCTGCAGCATGAACGCTCCGCCGTGATACGCATCATCGCCCATCCACAGGTTCATGATCGGAGCCTGCGGACTCGCCGCCTTGATCGCCGGATGCCCGTGGTTAATACTCGCCGCCGTATAGAACCCCGGATAGCTGATCCCCAGAATCCCCACTTTGCCGTTATTTCCCTCCACATTCTTCAGCAGCCAGTCCACCGTGTCGTACATGTCCGTAGACTCATCCACACTCTTGCCATCATGCGATGGCGACATCTCCAGCCACGTTCCTTCGCTCTCCCACCGTCCCCGCACATCCTCGCACACCAGGATGTACCCGCTCTCCAGCATCGTCATATTGTTCGTAACGCGCGGCGCCACCACATCGTTGCCATAGTTGCCGCAGCTATACGGCGTTCGCGACATCAGAAACGGATACGGCCCCTTGTCCGCAAACTCACTCGCAATCGGCGTATACACCTGCGCATAAAGCTTCACCCCATCACGCATCGGAATCCGGAACTCATGCTTCGCATAGTGCGCCTTGAAGAACTCCATCATCTGTTCCATCCGCTGATGCCTAGAGGCCGGAGCGGAAGCCGGAGCTTTCGTCTGCGCTCCTGACGACGCCACCAACACCAGCCCTAAACCTAGGACCAGGCCCCACCCCAACGACGCTCTCACGGCTACACGCATGCACTTTCTCCTCTCAACCAAAATCCATCAGTGGACTTTTCGGATTGTACTCGCTCGCCCCACTAACCTTCTGTCATACTTTCCTCATGCAGCCGCGCGGATCCATCCCGCATGCAACCACTCCCGCGAAGCGACCTCGTCCAACCCTCCGCTTCCCTATAGTTCTTCTACTCATCACAGCCTGCGCCGCCATGCCCGTCCACGCGCAGGGCCCACAAAACGACCCCTCCGAGGTGCCCTACGTCTTGCACCTCGACACCCGCATGGCTCAAATCCCTACTCTCATCCTCAACTTCGACCACAACCCCGTGCCCCTCTAC
>JBAVDD010000411.1:0-5104 GCA_049587035.1 Acidobacteriaceae bacterium
GTTTCGTTCCTTTTAGCCCTTTGGGCAAGGGCTTTCTCACGGGGAAGATCGACGCAAGCACAAAGTTCGCAAGCACTGATTTCAGGAACACCGTGCCTAAATTCAGCGAAGAGAACCGCAAGAAGAATCAAGCTCTCGTGGATGTGATCATCTCCTTTGCGACGGCGAAGAAGGTGACGCCTGCACAGATCGCACTCGCGTGGCTATTGGCGAAGAAGCCATGGATTGTGCCGATCCCGGGGACGACAAAGCTTGAGCGCCTGGAAGAGAATCTTGGGGCTTCAGAAGTTGAACTCTCCGAGCATGAAGTCTGGGCATTGGAAGACGCCTCGTCGAAGGTAGGCTCGAGGGCGCGCGCTACTCCGAGTTCCATCAGAAGCTGGTTGGTCGGTAGGAGGAAGCACATGAAGATCTTTAGATGTGCTGGTGTAGCGCTGATGCTTGCAATGACGATTGGGACATACGCATCGGCACAACAGCGTCCGCCGGTCGCGGGCGTCATTGGAACATGGCACCTCGTGCGGATAGATACCTCGGATTCCAGCGGTGCACCGTCGCAGGCCACGCAGCCAATAGGAATACTTATCTATACCGGCGATCATCACGCTTCCGTTCAGCTCATGTATCCGGATGTGACGCTATCAAACGAGTTCGTTCATGACGGGTACGAGGCGACCTTTGGAACTTACGATCTCGACGAAGGCAAACACCAGCTCATCTACCATGTTCAAGGATCTGCAACCCGCGCAAAGCTCGTGGGTAAGCGCGAGACACTGCACTACGAGTTTCCTGATGAGCAACACATGATGATCCGTCCCACGCAAGCAGACCAACACTGGTCTGTCCTATGGGAGCGGTACTAACGTCGGAAGCGCGAGGCAGGGGACGGCAATGTTTGAAGCATTGAGTGGTGAAACATCGTTGTATCCGATCATTGGCGATCCCATCGGGTTTGTGAAGTCACCGCAGCGTCTTACGGCTAAGTTCGCCGAGCGTGGCCACAATGGTGTCTGCGTGCCAATGCGTGTTCCGGACACAGCGCTGGACGATGTATTGCGCGGTCTTGCGCCCGTATCCAATGTGCGAGGACTGCTTGTTACTATGCCGCATAAAGGTGCCATGTTTAAGCAGTGCGCGACGGCATCTGAAACCTCGAAGTTATTGGGCGTTGTTAGCATCGTTCGACGCAACGAGGACGGCTCCTGGCACGGTGACATGCTGGACGGCCTTTCTTTCGTCGAGGCACAAAAGAAGGCTGGCGCAAGAATCGAGGGTGCGCGAGTTCTCCAGATTGGAGCGGGCGCGGCAGGGAGTGCCATTGCGGTCGCGCTGCTGGATGCGGGGGTTCGCGAGTTGGTTCTTCATGATGTAGACGCGTCAAAGTCCAAAGCTTTGGTCCAGCTCCTGTCGCACCGCGGTCGCATAACTTCCGGTCCCCCCCATCTCACAGGCTGCGAGATGGTCGTCAATACCACGCCGATGGGCATGCATCCAGACGATCCATTGCCTGTTTCACGCGAGCGGCTGACATCGGCCATGTTTGTTGGAGATGTCGTTGCGGGACATGGCGAGACGCCGCTGATGCAGGCCGCTCAAGCCGTCGGCTGCAGAATTGCCGACGGCGCTGCAATGGTCGATGCTGGCATGGAGCTGATGCTGGACTTTCTGCTAGGAAAGCGATGAGCTCACTGGAAGATCCCCGCACTGAGGCGGTAAGCTCGCGGCGAACTGACTCCCCGGATTACGATAAGGCGACTTGCTCGGAAGCAGGTCGCCCAAGTGCTCTCAAGTAACGAGAACATGCCAATGCACTCATTGGAACCTTGCTTCGGTCCGAGCCTGCCTTCACCATTCATTTATAGCGATTGCTCCGAGAGCATCTCTATCCACAACTTGATCGTCAGATCCTCGCGGTCCGGTCTTCCGAGCTGCCAACGCAGCTCTGTCTCATAGCGTTGCTGAAGTGTTGCCAACTCCAACGGAATTGACCGGCTGAGAAACCGAACATCGTCGCGATCTTTTTGACTATTCCGTTCGAGTTTCGATAACGCGATATCGTACGGATCGAGCGCCATCAGCCTGAGGTGTCGAAATGCTCCAGGGAACATCTCAGTGAGTCGATCTTCGTAATTCTCTGGGATTGCAGCTACGCCTACGCGATCCAGGTAAATTCGATGTTTTCGATGAAGAAGACCTCCTTGCAACGCGATCTTCATCAGAGTCTCAGATGCCTCTCTCGGTGCGAGTTCAATCACGTCCACATCCGCTGTCGGTCGGTCCAGCCCGTAGAGCTGCGTGACAACAAACCCACCGATGCAGTCCAGACGCGCGGGAGATTGCAAGGCTTCGTCGAGGTCACGCAGGAATGAGTGCCAAGGTTCGGGAGGCAGTGACTCAGAAGACATGCTGCAGATCCTCGGCTTTCAGGTCGGTTAGCAAATTCCAGTGAGCTGCTGACGGAGGTCGATGGGTGCGCAGCCATTTGCGTTCAGCCAGAGACAGGGAACTATGGGCGAGCGTGTCTTCGTTCGCCAGACGGGAACGTTCCAGTTCCGCCACATGAGAGCGAAGTTGGTCGGCGAGCTGCGTGTCTCCACGTCTCTGCGCAACGTCGCTCGCCAGGAGAGCGACATACGCAAGACGATTCTGTCGGTCCCGAGCTTTGGTTTGAGAGGTAAGCCATTTCCAGTTCATCTCAGGGAAGTGGAATGGAAGCCAGGGTAGCGCCTCTGTGACCCGAGCATCGAGATCTTCGCTGTCGAGTGCGAGGAGAAGCAATTTGGCTGGATTAAGCAGTTGCTGGCTCTCCAGGTAAGCAAAACCGGGATATCCCAGCTCGCCCAAAGCTCGCTTGAAGAACTCTTCCCCTGCGTTTACGGCTTGCCGGTCTTGTATGGGACGAGCCGTGGCAGGTAGAGGGAAGACACGAAGAGCTGCTGAAAGGAGATCGTCGGAGACCGGCCTGCTGCCGCGCTCGACCATTGAGAGGTAGGCCTGTGTGACGCCCAGGCGATGGGCTGCTTCGGCCTGAGTCCAGTCCGAAGCGGTACGCGCCGTTTTGAGGTCGTCCCCTGACATGATCGTAATTATAACAGTCAATGTTATATCGGAGAGGAACCTGAGTTTCAGGTGGTGTACCGCTGGCGGCTACAAGTCTGGAGTCACCTGAGACGAGTCAAAAATATGTAAATTTACACATTTACTTACACAGTTACGCATTTCAATCCAGTAACTATATGAAATATCAATACTTATGGATATGCATGAAGGACTCAAAATCCGCCGAGGGCAACCTCGTGGGGGTTCGACCCCACCTCCCGGCACCAATACAAGCTCCACAAAATGAATATGTTACGAAGACCAAAGCCTCTCGGTCAGAGAGGCTTTTCTTGTGCTTGTGAGTGCTGGTGCTGGTTCTAGTGCTAGCTCGCTAGTTTGTGTTCAGGAGGCCTTGCGATTGCAGAAGACAGCCTATATATCCACGATGAGTATCCGCACGCCGTGACGCTCGAGTTCTGTCCTGGCGTCTCCGGAGATTCCATTATCCGTAATGAGTACGTTGATCTTCTGAATGCCACAGATCACGGCGCGGCCGGTCATCCCGACCTTGCTCGAGTCGGCAACGACAACAACCTCTCGGGCTTGGCGCACCATCGCCCGAGAGACGGCTGCTTCTTCGAGCTCAATCATGGTTGCTCCGTGCTTTATGTCGATGCCGGTTACTCCCAGAAGTATGCGGTCCAGAACGAATCCCTCAATCACTTCAAGTGCTGTCGGGCCCGTGAGCGAGAACGCGCCTGACCATATCATGCACCCTCCAGTCAGCGTTGCCTGCGGGCCTTCAGAAGCGCTGAGTTCGAGACCGATGTTCACAGCGTTGGTAAGGACCCGCAGGCCCTTGCGGTCACGCAACGCGCGCGCCACCTGCGTCGTCGTCGTACCGGCCGTCAGCCCGATGGTCTCGCCGTCCCCTATCAGTGTTGCCGCCTTCGCTCCGATCAATTGTTTCTCTCGTTGAAACCGCTTCTCACGTTCCGTGAACGTAGCATCGAAACGGAACGGCTCATATGTTTGTCCAGCTAGCATGGCGCCGCCATGTGTGCGATGCACGAGGCCTTCCCGCTCCAGCCGCGCAAGGTCCCGGCGAACACTGGTCGATGATGTTCGGAACTGCTCAGCGAGCTGTTCGACCGATGTCTTGCCTTCGTGAAGCAGAAGATAAAGGATTTCCTTCGCGCGCTTCTCAGTCTTTTTAGCCATGGTGGTATTCTACGAATCTTCGCTCGATCATGTGCGGCTGAAGCCGGTCCCAACCTTACCGGCCAGCATCGTCGTTCGTACCCTGTGATCGTGTTGCAGCAAGAAGCTCGCGCACTTCCTCCGCAAGCACCAGGTTTCTGCTGAACTCATCCACTCCGGGCTCGCCAAGATTTAGCTCCTGCGCCTGATAGCGCATGGGGCTTGGCATGCTACGGCGCATCGAGGAGTGAAATTCTGTAGCGCCCGTGCTGGCTACCAGCCTGGAGATGTTCGCAGGGCGCACGCCACCTCCGACGACAATCGTTGTCCGGCCGGCCGCTTGCTGCACCATAGCCCGCAGTCGTTTGCGGCCTGCCCACGCTGACGAGGCACCTCCGGACGTGAGTACCCGCTGCACACCGCAGGCGATCACGTCTTCAAGGGCGCGCTCGGGATCCGGCGTCATGTCAAGGGCTCGATGAAAGGTCACCTGCATGGGGTGCGCAAGCTCTACCAGGGCGCAGGTACGTTCTTTGTCAATGTGGCCATCCTGCGCTAGAAGACCAAAGACAACACCGTCGACTCCTTCCTGTCCCATGATGCGAATGTCCTCCTGCATCGCGCGGAACTCATCCGCGGTGTAAAGGAAGTCGCTACCGCGCGGGCGGATGATAGTAAACAGCGCGATCGAGCAGGCAGAGCGCACGGTACGCACCAGCCCAAGACTGGACGTCAAACCGCCCTCGCGCAACGCGCTGCAAAGCTCGATGCGCTGCGCACCACCGTGCTCCGATGCAAGAGCCGATTCTGCTGAGTCGACCGCAATTTCAATTACAGCCATGGTTAGTCCAGTCAGAACGAATCA
>JBAVDD010000412.1:0-32954 GCA_049587035.1 Acidobacteriaceae bacterium
CCCGAAACCCCACTCCCCACCGCCATCCTGACCGCCAAAGAACCCCTGATCATCCTGGGCGCCATAGCCGGCGGCTGGGAATCGAGCACCGCCCAAAAGATTGTCATCTCGACCGTAGCGAAGCGTAGTGGAGAGACCCGTAGCACCCTCCCACAGCGGCACTCCCCTCAACCCTTTCAGGCACGCGAAGCCTCTCGCCGTCCGCGCAGGACCCGATCCATCACCACAAAGTGCAACCCCGGCACCAGCGGCCGCCCAATCCGGGGATCGTCATAAGGAAACGGCTCCGTCTCTCCCGTCTTCCGATACCCCCGCCGCTCATACCACTCCATCAGCGCCTTCCTCGGAGACAGCACCGTCATACGCACCTTCGTCCCGCCACGCTCCCTCACCCAATCCTCCGCCGCCGCCAGCACCGCCCTCCCCGCCCCACCCTTCTGCCGCCCCGGATGCACGGTCAGCAACCCCAAATACCAAACCCCATCGCCCAGAGGATTCATCCAAGCCGTCCCCAGCAGCGGCCCATCCGGCGTCTCCCTCCAAACCAGCAACGCCCCATCCTTCTTCGCCTCCAATCCTTCGCGCAACAGGCTGTCATTCAGCCGGTCCCCCTCCAAAATCCCCGACTCCACATTCCAGCTGGCAATCTCACCCTCGCGCCCCCGATACGCCAGGTTCGCAAGGTCAATCACATCCGCATAATCCGCTTCCACAGCCGGTCTCAAAATCATCCAGCCAGTCTACCCGCAAAAGAAATTTCGGCGCTCAGGAAATGTGAAGGCCATGGGCACACCCAAGCATTTCATCGACGGCTTCTAATCCACGCCACCCTTCCTCCGGTATAGACTTCTCCTTCATCCCCCGAGGTATCGTGTGACCACGCAACGAAGCAATCCACCCATCTGGATGATGGGTCTCACCGATATCACCTTCGGTATGGTGATGACTTTTTCGGTCACCACCGTGCCCCAGATTCTCGCCGAGCAAGGCGTTTCTGGCGGTCATATCGCCGCAATTACCGCAGTCATTCTCTCTCCCGGCTGGTGGGCTTTCCTCTTCGCGCCCATGCTGGATGTCCGCTTCCGGCGTCAGACATACGCGCTTGTGCTGGGCTTCCTCGCAGCCCTTGGCGCAGCGTTTATCGCCTTCGACCACCATAACCTGCTCGCGATTGAAATCGCCGCCTTCACTTGCATTCTCGCCGTTTCGTTGTATCAGGGTGCCGTTGGCGGCTGGATGGGTAGCCTCATCGAGAAGGAACAGGACGGGTTACTCAGCTCCTGGTTCATCGGCGGAGGCATCGCCGCCGGAGGCATCATGGCCATGGCCGGCGAGCCCGTCATTCTCCACTGCCCGCCTATCCTCGCCGCCGCACTCATATTCGTCGTCATCACGCTTCCCATGGCCTTCTTTCTCTTCATTCCCGCGCCTCAGCCCGACAAGCTGCTGGCCGCCGAGAGCTTCGGCCGCTTCTGGCGCGAAGTGCTCTCCCTCTTCAAGCGCAGCGAAGTCCTCATCGGCATGGTCCTCTTCGTGCTCCCTTCAGCATCCTTCGCGCTCACCAACGTGCTCGCCGGCATCGGCAAGGACTACCAGGCAAGCTCCACCATGGTCAGCTCCCTTGCCGGCGCGGGCTACGTGATTGCTGGTATCGCAGGCTTGCTCCTTGTTCCGCGGCTTGCAAAGAAACTCCCTCTGCGTCCTCTCTACCTCGGCATCGGAGTCGTGGGCGCACTCTTTACGCTCAGCACCCTCCTGCTGCCGCGGTCGCCCTTCGCCTTAGCCGTCGTGTTTACTGGCGAAATCCTCTTTCAGACCCTGGCCTTCGCCGTCGCCACCGGCATCATGTTTGAGATCATCGGCCGCGATAACCCCCTGGCCGCAACCACCTTCACCCTGCTCACGTCCGTCATGTTCGTACCCACCTCTTACATGGCTTTCGTCGATGGCTGGGGCTATGACAAGGGCGGCCTCATCGGCAGCTTCGCCGTGGATGCGGGATTCGGCATCGCCGCCTGCCTCCTGCTCGCGATCATGCTGCGCCGCTGGCTCTTTGCCCCTCGTCTGGAGGCCGAGCCTGTCTGACGCGCGGCAATTGTCCCACAGCCGCGAAACGTACAATCAAACCATGGCCCGTCTGTACCCCTTCCGCGCCCTCCGCTACGACCCAACCCGCGTCAACATGACCGACGTCGTCACCCAGCCCTACGACAAGATCTCCCCGGCCATGCAGGACGCCTACTACGCCGCCAGCCCTTACAACCTGATCCGCGTCATCCTCGGCAAGCACCAACCCGAAGACACCGAAGCCGAAAACGTCTACACCCGCGCCGCCGCCACCCTAACCGACTGGCGCGCCGAAGGCATTCTCAAAGAAGAATCCGAGCCGGCCATCTACGGCTACGCCCAAACCTACATAGTCCCAGGCACAGAAGAAGTCCGCGAGCGCAAAGGCTTCATCGCCCTCGCCCAACTCCACGACTACGCCGACAAAGTCGTCTACCGCCACGAGCAGACCTTCCCCAAGCACAAGTCCGATCGCCTGGCCCTCTTCAAGGCCACCCGCGCCTACTGCGAACAGATCTACATGCTCTACTCCGACCCAACCTTCACCGCCGAAAAAGCAATCTTCGAATCCGGTGCCGCGCCTGAGCTAGAGATCACTGACGAGTACAACGTCCAACACCGCGTCTGGAAGGTAACGAACCCCGCAACCATCACCACGGTTCTGAACGCAATGTCCGACAAGTGGCTCCTGATCGCAGACGGCCACCACCGCTACGAAACCAGCACCACCTACATGCACGAGCGCGCCGCCCAGCTTGGCCTCGATGAGACAGCACTCTCTAAGGATTGTCATCCTGAGCGCAGCGAAGGACCTGCTTCACCTGCAGTTGCACAAGTCCCAGCTCCAGCCTTCCCCGAACAAGCCATGATGATGACCTTCGTCAACATGGACGCCCCCGGAATCACCATCCTCCCCACGCACCGCGTAGCCTTCGGCCTCATCGGCTTCAACGGCCGCGAGTTCGCCGCTCGCGCCGCGCAGTACTTCACCGTAACCGAGATCCCCCTGACCCTAAGCGGCCACTACCCCGGCGCCGAAGGCCTCCTGACCCGCCTCAACGAAACCCCCGGCGTAGCCTTCATAGCCGCCACCCGCGACGGCGACTACCTCCTGACCCCCAAACCCGAAGCCATCGCCCCCCTGCTAGCCAACCTCTCCCCCCGCCAGCAGCAGCTGGACGTCACGCAGCTTCACAAAGTAGTCCTCGAAAAACTTCTAGGCCTGAGCGAAGAAACCGTCCGCGCCGGCTCCAACGTCCGCTACCTACGCGAAGCCTCCGAAGCCCTGCAACAAGTAGGCTGCGGCAACGCCGACGTAGCCTTCCTCATCAAGCCCGTAACGCTAGATCAAATGAAAGACATCTCGCTCAACTTGGAAGTAATGCCCCAGAAGTCCACCGACTTCTACCCCAAACTCCTAAGCGGCCTAGCCATGTACACGCTGGACTAAGCGAACCGCATGCGCCATCTCTACCCGAACAGCGAATCCTCCTGCGGATACCAGACACGCGTGCCATCCACGCGGGCAAACTTCGTCAACGAATGCGGTTTACGCGTAGTTCTTCCCTCCGGAGACACAAAGATGTCTTCCACCACCTGCCCGCGCGCCAGAACGGCATCTCCAATCAAAGACCGATGGCATCGCCACGGAACCGCTTCGGCACACATCACAACAGTCGTGTTCAGATCAGCTCGATTCGTCAGCCAGTCAATTTGCTCACTGAACTCCGTCGTCTGCATATAGTCGGCATACCCGCGAAAGCTTTCATTTCGCCAGGCCACGTTGATGCTGTCAGGCACCACCTTTCGGCGACCGCCCAGGCCCTCGCGCCAAACCGCTGAGATGCCCCGCTCACCCAACGCGGTAAATAACCGCTCCTGCCCAAACTGCGGATAGCGCCGCGATCCAGGGTAGCGCCGGACATCCACCAGAGTCGTGCACGCGTTCGCATTCAATGCCACTAAGAATGCTTCCAGCTCCAGCGTCGAATGGCCGATGGTCAACACACTATTCGACCTTGATGCCTCGGCGACTGCCGCGTCACCGCGATATTCCCTCTAGTGGTGAACTAGCCGTCGCATAAAGCTTCTTCCCCATGCGTCCCGCAAGAAACGCCTCGCGTCCAGCCTCAACACCCTTCTTCATCGCCGAAGCCATCAGCACCGGCTGCTTCGACGCCGCCATCGCCGTATTCAGCAGCACGCCATCGAAGCCCATCTCCATCGCCAGCGCAACATCGCTAGCAGTCCCCAAACCCGCATCCACAATCAACGGAACCTGTGTAATCAGCTCGCGCATCATGCGCAGCGTATAACTGTTCGCAATCCCCAACCCAGTCCCAATCGGCGCTCCCAGCGGCATCACCGCAGCCGCGCCCACGTCGATCAGCCGCTTCGCAAACACAATGTCATCTGTGGTGTAGGGCAGCACAGTAAAGCCCTCCTTCACCAGCACGCGCGTCGCCTCAACCGTAGCTTGAACATCCGGATACAGCGTAGCCGTATCGCCAATCACCTCAATCTTCACCCAATCCGACAACCCCACCTCGCGCCCCAGCCGAGCCGCACGAATCGCCTCCTCAGCAGTAAAACAACCCGCCGTATTCGGCAGCAGAAAGTACTTTTTAGCATCGATAAAATCCAGCAGCGACTCTTTACTCCGGTCCAGCTCCACGCGCCGCACCGCCACCGTCACCATCTCCGCACCCGACGCCTCAATGGCCGCCTTCGTCTCCGCGCCGTCCCTGTACTTCCCCGTGCCAACAATCAACCTGGACCCAAACGCCCGTCCTGCAATCACCAACTCGTCCATGTCCCTAATCCTAATCCCTGTCTCCAAAACACCAACGGCCCGCCCCCAAAAGGAGCGAGCCGCAGATGCAGTGATCTGTTGAGATTGACTTGAGGCATCCGGTCTCGGATGGGCCTCGGAGTTTGAACCCACGCAGGAAGCGCACGCAGCACCTCCCGCACTCCAGGTCTAGAGCACGGACGCTCTAAGCCTCAGTCACCTCACGTGTTTTTGTACAACTGGAACAATCAATTTTCATAGGTTTGGACCATCCTCCTTTCCCGTGTTGAAACTCAAACTACGCTGAGTTCTCCCCTCAAGTCAACGGCCCGTACCGCTCCGCGGTGGATATCCGCATCTCATCCAACTGAATAAACATCGCTTAGGAGAATCTCCCACCCCATGAAACCCGCCACCATCATCGGCCTCATCCTCATCGTCATCGGCATCGTCGGTTTTGCCGTCGGCGGCTTCAGCTTCACCCACGAACACCAGGACGCCAAGCTCGGCCCACTCAAGATCGAGCACAAGGAAACCAGCACCGTCCCCATTTCGCCCATCCTTAGCACCATCGCCCTCGTCGGAGGCATCGCTCTCGTCGTTGTCGGCGCAAAAAGCAAATAGCACCCAGCGCCATCACCGGGTGCTACGGCTTCGTTGTCCACCTAAGGCTTCGTAGCTAGTATCAGCGGTGATGGGCCCGGCGCATTTAGCAATCGCGCATCCTTGAATCCCGCCTCCAGCAGCCACTCTGAGATCTCCTCAAACGAGAACGTGTCGCCGGAGTCGGTATTCACCAGCATGTTCACCGCAAAGAACAGCCCACCCGCCGGCCCGGTCCGATCCCCATTCACCAGGAACTCCGCAATCGCGATCGTTCCACCTGAAGCCAGCGCATCGAACGTCCGAGCCAGCAGCGCCCTGCTTCGCTCTTTGCCCTCACTATGAAGAATGTGGCCAAGCGTCGCAACGGCATACCCGCTGCCGAAATCCGCGTTGAGCAGATCGCCTTCGACGTACGCAAACCGATCCGCCAGCCCAAACTTCTCCACCATCTTCCGCGTCACCGGAATCACCTCAGGCCAATCAACAGCGGTAACCCGCACCGCGCCCGTAGCCTGTGCCAAAGCAATTCCCCACACACCAGATCCCGCAGCAAGATCCAGCGCCTTCGCATCACCCTGCAAATCCAGATGCTGGGCCAGCACCTTCGCCGAAGGATAGCTCAGCGGAAAAATATCGACGACGAAGTTCTGAAAGAACTCTCCGCCAGTCTTCTCATCATTCACCGCCGCAGCCGGCTTTCCCGTCGCCACCACTTCATTCAAGTTCAGCCACTTCGGAATCAGATCTTCGCTGCCGTGCCGAATCATTCCCCCCTGAAAGCCAGGCTTCGTGCTCACCAGGAACGCAGCACTCTCGGGCGTCAGCGAGTAGCTCCCACTCGCGTCCTTCGCCAGGAGGCCAAGCCCCACAAGCGCATTCATAATCGCACGGAGACCCCGCTCGGAAGCACCCGTCTCTTTCTGTACCTCCTGCAACGTCTTCGCTCCGCCATCCAATACATCAAACACGCGATGCCGAATCGCCGCCTCAAGAATGAGCGGAGGTGCATAGCCCCATGCGAACTGCATAATGCGCTCAGGCGTAACGGGAACAGCTTCGGGAGAATTCATCATTACCTCTTCTTTTGAAATATGTAGACGAACTGCGCCGCTCCCCTGAAACACCCGGGGCAGAAATTTGAAAGCAGCTGGAATAAGGCCCACGACGACGCCGGATCTTCCCCACGCGCGAGTTCGTTATACCCTCCGCACGTCTACAAATCAACCCATCATCGAATCCCACACGATTCGCCCATCAAATCAAATCCCCTTCACGCTACTTCATATACGCACGCACCAGGTCAATCAACTCTTCGCCCAACTCCGGCGTCAGCGCCTTCGCCTTCGGCCCAATCAAGTGCAGCCGTATGTGATCCTCCAGCACCTCGGCCATCAACCCATCGATCCCGCCGCGCACCGCGGCCAGCAGCATCAACACATTACTGCAGTCCTGCTCCTCTTCCATCAGGGTTCGCTCCACCTTCTCCATCTGCCCCAGGATTCTCTTCGTCCGGTTCACCAGCTTCACCCGTTCACGATCCATCTTGATTTCCTCTCGATACCCTACTGGGGTATACTACTCCTATTCCAACCCGTAACGCGGGTTAGAAAGGAGCACTCCCATGGTTCTCAACCTTAAACGTCTCAACCTCAGGCTTCTTAGCCTCACACGCCCCACCGCAGCAGCGAATGCTTCAACTAACTTCGCTCTCACACGTCACTTCGTCCTCACCGGCGATGAGCGCTGCCCCATCGCCGGCATCTGGTCGCGCATCGATACCACCGCGCAACCCGATCAGCTCGATGAACCCTCCTTAACCCGGCCCGCCATGGCAGCAGCTCTGTGGCGGGCGATTCATCTCTTCTTCACATCGCTCCATTACCTTCCATCCTGATTTCCCGAGTACGCCATGTCCTTCGCACCAGGCTCCTGTGCGCGCGCCACACTCTATGTCTACTTCCTTGCGGCGTTCGCCGCTGCCGCACCAGCGCGCGCGCAGGCTCCCCCGACCACGCCCCAATCTCCTGACGCGCCCTCCGCGCAGCTCACCATGTTTTCTCATCCTGATGCTACGCGCTACCTGCTCTCCGGGCAGGCAAACATCATCTTTCAAGCGCACCCCGGCTTCCACTCACCCTACGCAGACACCAACTCGCTACTCCCACACGGCGAGTACAAGACCTCTCTGCTCGGCACGCTCTATACCGGCTTCGAACTCAATCCCAGGCCCCGCTTCGACACCGACGTCATCTTCGATCTCGAATCCTCCGGCGGCCGTGGCATCTCTGAAGCTCTCGGCCTCGCCGGCTTCACCAACCTCGACGTAGTTCGCAACCCCAACCTTGGCTCCACGCCTTACATCGCGCGCATCGAGCTCCACCAGACCATCGCCCTCTCCAGCAAGCTTGTCGACAGCGAGCGCACCCAGTTCTCTCTCGCCACCAAAGTCCCCGATCGCCGCATCGACCTCCGCGCCGGCAAGCTCACCCTCCCCGACGTCATCGACATCAACAACCCCGGCTCCGACTCGCACCTCCAGTTCATGAACTGGACCGCCGACAACAACGGCGCCTGGGACTACGCAGCCGACACCCGCGGCTACACCTACGCCTTCGTCGCCGAGTACGACGACCATCTCTGGTCCGCACGCTACGCCCTCGCCCTCATGCCTACCGTAGCCAACGGCATCAACCTGCAGTGGAACCTCCGCCGCGCCCGCGGCGAGAACTACGAGTTCGAACTACGCAAGACGCCGTTCGCACTCCTACCCGCGCATCTCTTCGCACCCAACCACAAAGGCGTCATCCGAGTTCTCGCCTACATCAACCACGCCAACATGGGAGACTACCGCGACGCCAACGCCGCAGCCCTCAACGCCCGCGCCAACGGCGAACCCTCCGCCGTTCCCGTCATCACCGACCACCCCGCCGGCACCACCATCAAGTACGGCGGCGGTCTCAACTTCGAGCAGGAACTTCCCGCCAACCTTCGCCTCTTCGGCCGCTTCGGCTGGAACGACGACAAGCACGAGAGCTTCGCCTACACCGAGGTCGCGCAGACCTTCGAGCTAGGCGCCGACCTCGCCGGCAATCGCTGGCATCGCCCTAACGACAAGATCGGCATCGTCGGCATCTCCAACGCGATCAAGCGCGACCACCAGGAGTACCTGGCCCTCGGCGGTCTCGGCTTCCTCCTGGGCGACAGCCATCTGGAGTACGCTCGCGAGGACATCCTCGAGACCTACTACAACGCCCACAACTGGCGCGGCCTCTACACCGCCTTCGACGTCCAGCTCATCGACCACCCCGGCTACAACCAGGCCCGCGGTCCAGTAGCTGTCTTCAGCGTCCGCACCCACGTTGATTTTTAATTAGCAGATTTCTAGCCTCCAGACACCTAACCCGCAGTAGCCCGCGCTCTCCGCCTCAACCGCATCCTGAGCACCCACCCCAGGTCAAACAGAACCGCCCCCAGCGCCCCGAACACAATCGCTCCTTCATACGCCAGCCAAACCGTAGCAATGATCGCCCCCTGCGGATCGCCCGCGCGATACAACACGGGCACCTGCTCACCCGCAGGAAAATCAATGTCGTCCGAGCCATGCGCAGCCTGGACCATCACCAACTCGTTGTCTGGCAGACGAAACCGGAACCGCGGCGTATAAACCACCCCACCCTTCGGACCGAACGACGACACATTCTCCGTGATCGTCGCAGTAGCCCGCACCCGCGTCCGCGCAAACATCCACGAATGCAGCGCAAACACCCCGGCAATAGTCACCAGCACCATCCCCACAGGCGGCAACTTGGCAGCCAGCGGCGGCGCCACTCGTTCAAAGTTTCTGCGCAGCCATCGGAAACACTCCCATATAAACTCCATCGTCCCACTCTAAATGCCTATACTGAACTCTCATGTTCACCGGTCCACTTGTCTTCGAGCTTCCAGCATTTCTTCTCGGTCTTCTTCTAGGTAGTTTTCTTAACGTCTGCATCTCACGCCTACCCGAGCACCGCAGCCTCAGCAAGCCGCGTTCGCACTGTCCCAACTGTCTCCACACCATCACCTGGTACGACAACGTCCCCATCCTCAGCTGGCTTTTTCTCCTCGCCCGCTGTCGCCACTGCAAGCAGCGCATCCCCTGGCGCTATCCACTCGTCGAACTCTCCTTTGCTCTCTGGCTCACCTTCGCCGCGCGCACCGCTTTCCCACTGCTCAACCCGGGCATCTCCACCAACGCCTTCGCCGCCACCTTCGTCGACGCGGTCGCTCTCGCCATCCTCGGCTTCCTCCTCATCGGCCTCCTCGTCATGGACTGGCAAACCCACACCCTCCCCGACGCCTTCACCCTCACCGGCGCGCTCCTCGGCTTCCTCCTCATCTGCGTCCGCGCCGCATACCTCGCGCCGCACCAGTACGACCTCCTGCTCCACGGCCACAACCCGCTCACCAGCGTCGGCGGCACCATCGACACCGGCAACGTCATCCTCACTGGCCCCGAGCACCTCGTCCTCGGCCGCCTCTATGCCATGACCCTCGTCGCCGGAATCCTGCTCTTCATCCGCTTCGCCTACAAAACCTTCCGCAACCGCGAAGGCCTCGGTCTCGGCGACATCAAACTCGCCGCCATGATCACCGCCTTCCTGGGCTTCTGGCTCTCGGCCTTTGCACTCTTCCTCGGCATCGTTCTTTGCGCCTGCTACGCCGTAACTCTAGTCGCCCGTCGTCGAGCCAACGCCACCTCACGCCTACCCCTCGGCACCTTTCTCTGCATCGGCGGCCTCATCGCTGCAATCCTCGGCGCACCGGTCATAGCCTGGTACGCCTCCCTCTTCTAACTTTTCTCCCCTATCCCCTTCTCCCCTATCCCCTGCTTTACTTGACCCTTGACCGCGCCACTCCTACACTTAAAACTAGCCATGACGACGTCGAATCCCTACATCTGGCAGTATCTTCCGCTAGTCCTTCAGATCCTCGTCGCCATCGGCGTGGCCGGCGGCATGGTGGCGGCGTCTTACTTCCTCGGCAAGCACAAGCGCACCCGCGTCAAGCTCAGCCCCTACGAGTGCGGCATGGACCCGGTCGGCGACTCCCGCGGTCGTTTCTCCGTCAAGTTCTACATGGTCGCGATGCTCTTCATCCTCTTCGACGTCGAAGCCGTCTTCGTCCTTCCCTGGGCCGTCATCTATCGCCGCCTGCCCGCCATCACTGGCTCGCGCTTCTTCGGCTTCTGGGAGATGCTCGTCTACCTCGCCTTCGTAGCCGTCGGCCTCTTCTACGTCTGGAAGAAGGGCATCCTCAACTGGTCCAACGACAAAGCGGACCTCTAGCTGACACTCTTTTGGTTTGTCATTCCCGAAGGGAATCTGCATTTCGATCATGCCTGACACCATCACCAACCCCGCGACACCCGACGCCATCTTCGGCAAGGACGCCGTTACCGCCGCCCTAGCCGATCACGCCGCCATCCGCGGTCTTCAACACCTCATCACCGACGCCAAGTGGGACCGCAAAGAGCTCACCCTCACCGTAGCTCCCGAGTCCATCCTCGCCGCCGCCCAGGCAGCCAAAGACGCCGGCTACAACTTCCTCGAAGACGTAACCGCCGTCGACTGGTACCCCTCGGATACTCCAACAGCCCCCCGCTTCCAGGTCGTCTACTCCATCCTCTCGCTCGGCCTCAAGCAGCGCATCCGCATCAACGCCCGCGTCTCCGGCGACAACCCGCGCATCGACTCCATCACCTCCATCTGGCCCTCCGCCAACTTCTACGAGCGCGAAGTCTTCGACCTCTTCGGCATCCACTTCCCCGGCCACCCACGTCTCACTCGCATCATGATGCCCGACAACTGGAACGGCCATCCACTACGCAAGGACTACCCCGTGGAGGGCTACCGCTAATGAGTAACAACTCCCTTCTCGACAACCACACCGAAGACCATCGCGAGACCAGCTTCAACAAGCTGGGCACAACCCCCACCGACAGTACCGGCGCAACGCTGGCAGGCTTCCGCCACGCCGAAGACCTCATCATCCCCGGCGTCGAAGACGTAGTCGAAGAGTCCACCTCGCACCACCATCCGCGCGGCTCCGATCCTGTCACCTCCCAGACCATGGTCCTCAACATGGGCCCGCAGCATCCGTCCACACACGGAGTCCTGCGCCTCGTCCTCGAAGTAGACGGCGAAACAGTCATCTCGCTAGCCCCCGACATCGGCTACCTCCACACCGGCATCGAAAAAACCGCCGAAGCCAAGTTCTACACCCAGGTCACGCCGCTCACCGACCGCATCGACTATCTCTGCCCGATGACCAACAACACCGCCTACGCTCTGGCGGTAGAAAAGCTCCTCGGCCTCGAAATCCCCGAGCGCGCCCAGTACCTCCGCGTCCTGCTCAACGAGCTCACCCGCATCCAGTCGCACCTCGTGTGGCTCGGCACGCACGCCATGGACATCGGCGCCCTCACCGTCTTCCTCTACTGCTTCCGCGAGCGCGAAGACCTCCTGCGCATCTTCGAAGCCATCAGCGGCCAGCGCATGATGTCCAGCTACATCCGCATCGGCGGCGTAGCTCTCGAACCACCCGCGGACATCTACGACAAGATCCGCACCTTCCTCAACGCCTTCCCCACGCATATAGCCGAGTACGAAGGCCTGCTCAACTCCAACCCCATCTGGATGGGCCGTCTCAAGGGCGTAGGCCATCTCTCCGCCGAAGACGCCATCGCGCTAGGCGTAACCGGTCCACCCCTCCGCGCCTCGGGAGTGGACTTTGACGTCCGCCGCGACATGCCCTACTCCGGCTACGACAAGTTCAAGTTCAACGTCCCCGTCTCCAACGGCTGCGACGTCTGGGCCCGCTACCTCGTCCGCATGGACGAGATGCGCGAGTCCACCAAAATCTGCCACCAGGCCCTCGACCTCCTCGCCACCCTCCACCACACGCGCCTAAACGCCGACGCCCCCAAGATCATGCTCCCCGACCGCGAGCAGATGAAGACCCAGATGGAGTCCCTCATCCATCACTTCAAAATCGTCACCGAAGGTTTCCAGGTCCCCGCCGGCGAAGCCACCAGCTCGGTAGAAGCCCCCCACGGCATGATGAACTACTACGTAGTCTCCGACGGCACCGCCAAGCCCTATCGCGTCCACATGCGCAACGCCGACTTCGCCACCCTCCAGGCCCTAGAAACCATGTGCAAAGGCCGCCTAATCGCCGACGTAGTAGCCGTAATCGGCAGCATCGACATCGTCCTCGGAGCCATCGACCGCTAGGCGGTGGCATGATGACCGATCGCCTCCACACCGAACTCTGGACCTCCTGGGCCTCCATGCTCCGCAGCTACGCAGCCGCCCACGGACTCAACAGCACCCACCAAGCCGTAGTAGAAGTAAGCGCCAACGAAATCACCCTCCGCGTAGGCACCCAATGGCTCCGCTTCACGCCAACCGAAATGCAGCGCAGCAACGAAGCCCCAACCCCTTTCGCGCTCGAAGAAAACGGAACCGTAACCCTAAACCACCAACCCCAGCAGGAGATGGACATGGCCGCGGAACAGCTAGCCCGCGACATGCTCTACCCCTCCGGCTAATGTATTTTCTAACCCACCCCAGAAATTGTCATCTCGACCGGAGCATCACGCTCTTGTCTTTGTGATGCGGAGTGGAGAGACCTGCAGTTTGCGTCCTGAGGCACAAGCATCGTGTACGAGCTCCACTACTACGTGTACATCATGGCCAGCCGCAGCCGGACGCTGTACATTGGGATCACCTCGGCGCTTGAAGACCGCATTCAGCAGCACAAGAGCGGTACATTCGACGGCTTCTCGAATCAATACCAGTGCCGCCGGCTCGTATACATTGAGCAATACACAGACGTTCAACGCGCCATCGCTCGTGAAAAACAACTGAAGCGCTGGTCCAGAGCGAAGAAACTTACTCTGATCAAGCGTGACAACGCTGCGTGGAGCGACCTGAGCGAAGATTGGGGTAAGCCGATAGACCCCACGGTTTCGGCCGCTGCTGTACCCAACAATTTAAAGTGACCCCCATGAAGTCATACTTCCCAAAGTCCGCCCCTATCGGCCGTATCCTGAATACGTTAGGTATAAAAGTCCTACAGGGGGGTACCCCCGGGTCCAGCCTCAACTTCCACTGCAGCCAGCAGCAAACTAAAATCAGGATTCACCCATGAGCACCATCACCAACTCGATCTTCACCCCCGCAACCGCCGCCCGCTTCGACAAGCTAGCCACAATCTATCCCGTCAAGCGCTCCGCTCTCGTTCCCATGCTGCTCTACGCGCAGGACGAAATCGGCTACGTCTCCGAGCCCGTAGTCGTCGAGATCGCCCAGCGCCTCGACCTCCTGGAACTCGACGTCCGCAACGTCCTCAGCTATTACTCGATGCTCCGCACCTCCCCCGCGGGCAAGTACAACGTCCAGGTCTGCACCAACATCTCCTGCATGCTGCGCGGCGGCTTCGAGCTCCTCGACCACTGCAAGCACACCCTGGGCATTGACCACAAAGGCGTCACCGAAGACGGACTCTTCTCCCTCGAAGAGGTAGAGTGCATCGGAGCCTGCTGCTGGGCCCCAGCCGTCCAGGTAAACTACGACTTCCACGACGACCTAACTCCAGCTAAGATGGACGCCGTGCTAGAAACCTATCGATCCCGCGAGACGAAATAGTCTTGAACCCGACGCCAGCAGAGACGACCCTGCTAGCACCCTCCCCGTCGAGCCTCCGCTACATGCCCGGCCTCGACGTCGTCCGCGGCATCGCCATCCTCATGGTCCTCTTCGACCATGGCTTCGTCGCCGACCAGCCGCTCGCACGCCTCCACACCAACATCTTCTTTCGTGGCCTTGGCTACGCCTCGCACTTTGGCCACATGGGCGTGCATCTCTTCTTCATCCTCTCCGGCTTCCTCATCACCGGCGTCCTTCTCGATAGCCGCACCCAGCCCGACTACTTCCACAACTTCTACACCCGCCGCGTCCTCCGCATCGCCCCCGCCTATCTACTCATGGTCGCTGTCCTTCTGCTCACCCACTCCATCACCCTGCGATACTTCGCCGCCTGTCTCGTCTGCCTCTGCAACATGCCCACCCTGGTCGGCGCAGCCAGGGAGTACCCGGCCCTCTGGTCGCTCTCCGTCGAAGAGCAGTTCTACCTCATCTGGCCGCTCGCCATCCGCAAGCTGTCCACGCGCAGCTTCACCATCCTCTGCGC
Source organism: Acidobacteriaceae bacterium (assembly GCA_049587035.1). Classification (GTDB taxonomy): domain Bacteria; phylum Acidobacteriota; class Terriglobia; order Terriglobales; family Acidobacteriaceae; genus Granulicella. The sequence goes on from JBAVDD010000412.1 coordinate 14,699, forward strand.
CTCGATCGTCCTCCTCACTCCGCTCCTGCGCTTTGCTCTGCTCTACAGCCTCGTCTTCTTCCACGACATCCGCTTCAAGACCTGGGCCGTCGCCGACTTCTTCGCCGCCGGCGCCCTTCTCGCCCTCACCGCGCGATTACCGCATCTACGCGCCCGCATGCACCGATCCATCGCGCCGCTGCTTCTAGCCGGCGTCTCTCTTTTTGCCCTCCAACACCTGCTCCCGTCTCCAACCAACTACGTACTCATCAACCTCGGCTTGGCCACCCACGTCGAGCCCTGGCTCCTCGTCTTCTCCGGCTTCGTTCTCCTCGCCTATCTGCACCCCGGCATCGCCACCGGCATGGCCGCGCGCCCCTTGATCTTTCTGGCCAAAATCAGCTACGGCCTCTATCTCTGCCATCCCTTCCTCTTCAACCTAATCGACAAGCACTGGCCGCTCCACTCGCCGTCCACTCCAGCCTTCTACCATCAGCTGATTCTGCGCTTCCTGGTCGAAGCGGCTCTCTCCATCGCCGTCGCAACCCTATCGCGCTACACCTTCGAGCAGTACTTTCTCAGCCGCAAACCTCGTCATCAGCATGCTCCCCGCCTCCGCAGCGTAACGCCAAAAATCGCGTAAACTGTACTTCTACGGTAAGGAACACGCATGCCAACTCTAGCCTCACACCCCGATGAAGTGAAGGTCCTCTCCCGGCGCTTCGGCCTGGGCGCTGCAAGCATCGACAAGTACCTCGAGCTCGACGGCTACAAGGCCACCCAGAAGGCCATAGCCGAAGGCCCCGAGTGGATCATCAACACCATGAAATCCAGCGGTCTCCGCGGCCGCGGCGGAGCCGGCTTCCCCACCGGCATGAAGTGGTCCTTCGTCCCCAAAGTCTCCGAAAAGCCCAAGTACATCCTCGTCAACGGCGACGAGTCCGAACCCGGCACATGCAAAGACCACCTCGTCTTCCGCGAGGACCCGCACTCCGTCATCGAAGGCACCATCATCGCCGGCCTCGCCATCGGCTCCAAGATGGGTTTCATCTATCTGCGCGGAGAGTATCGTTACCTCCTCAACATCATGGAGAAAGCAGTAGCCGACGCCTACGCGAAAGGCTTCCTCGGCAAAAACATCTTCGGCAACCAGGGCGTCGACTTCGACATCATCACCCAGACCGGCGCCGGCGCTTACGAAGTAGGCGAAGAGTCCGCCCTCATGGAGTCCCTCGAAGGCAAGCGCGGCGTTCCCCGCATCAAGCCGCCCTTCCCCGCAGTAGTAGGCCTCTACGGCGGTCCCACCGTCATCAACAACGCCGAAACCATCGCCAACGCCCCCCACATCCTCCTCATGGGCGGCGAAGCCTTCGCCAAGCTAGGCACGGAGCGCAATGGTGGCACGCGCCTATTCGGTATCTCTGGCCACGTAGAGCGCCCCGGCGTCTACGAGCTCCCCATGGGCTACTCCCTCCGCAAAGCCATCTACGACGTAGCCGGCGGCATCAAGGACGGCAAGCAACTCAAAGCCGTAGTCCCCGGCGGCGCATCCTGCCCCGTCCTCAAGGCAGACGAGATCGACGTCGGCCTCGACTTCGACCAGATGGCCAAAGCCGGCACCATGCTAGGCTCCGGCGGCATCGTCGTCCTCGACGAGACCGTCTCCATCGTAGAGTTCGCCCTACGCACAATCCGCTTCTACCAGCACGAATCCTGCGGCTGGTGCATCCCCTGCCGCGAAGGCACCGACTGGATCAAGAAGACCCTCACCCGCTTCCACGCCGGCGGCGGCAACAAGAAGGACATCGACAACATCCAGTACATAGCCGAGAACATGATGGGCCGCACCTTCTGCCCCCTCGGCGACGCAGCCGCGATGCCCACACTAGGCTTCGTAAAAAAATTCCGCAGCGAGTTCGAAGACTACCTGGCCGGCGCTCGCGTAGCCAATCCCCTCATCCAGATCACGCCCGTAGGCGAACCCGAACACGCAGGTGCACACTAACCACCGATCCGGACGAGCCGCTCGGAATAGGAGATCCATGAAAATAACCCGCCTCACCAAGGTTTGCTTGTCCATCCTTGCCGCGTGCCTCACGTACGCACCGATGCATGCACAATTCCTTGGTCCCTCCGAGACTGGTCCACTCCATGATCTTGCCCTCCTCAAGCCGCCCGCCGGCGCTGATGTAGCCATCGTTGTCTTCGAAGACCTGGGCTGTCCAGCCTGCGCGCACGCGCACCCGATTGAGCTCAAGGTCGCCGCCGCCGAGCATGTTCCCATCGTTCGCTACGACTTCCCCCTTCAGGCTCATATCTGGACCTTCCAGGGAGCCGTAGACGCGCGCTACATCCAGGTGCACATCAGCCCCAAACTCGCGGACCAATATCGCAGTGATGTCTTCGCGGCCCAGATGTCGATTGCGAACAAGGACGATCTGCAAAACTTCACCGAACACTGGCTCCAGCGACACGGCAAGGAGATGCCCTTCATCGTGGATCCCAACCATGCTCTGGCGCAGGCGGTGCAAAGGGACCTAGATCTCGGCCGCCGCATCAACCTCAACTACACCCCCACCATCCTCGTCGTCACAAGGGATAAGCAGCAGGTGGTCAGCGGCACAGGAGACAATAGTTACGACAACCCGGAACGCATCCTGCCTGTAGTCGAAGCAGCGCTTGCCCAGTCCAGGAAGACGCTCCCAGCGGCGCACCACAACCGAAGCACGCACTAACAACACAGAACTTCACGCATCGATTAGGCCGCAGAAGGAAACAGCATGGCAGACGTAAGCTTCATCGTAGACGGAAAGAATCTCACCGCCCCCGCAGGCACGCTGCTTATCGACGCCTGCAAGTCTCACGGCATCGAGATCCCCGCCTTCTGTTACTACCCCGGCCTCTCGCTCCAGGCCGCCTGCCGTATGTGCGTTGTGCGCATCGAGAAAGTGCCGAAGCTAGCCACCGCCTGCACCACCACCGTCGCCGAAGGCATGGTCGTCACCACTGAAACCCCCGAGATCGCCCAGGCCCGCAAGGCCACGCTGCAACTGCTCCTCGGCAACCATCCCCTCGACTGCCCCGTATGCGACGCAGGCGGCGAGTGCGAGCTGCAGGACATGACCTTCAAGTACGGCGCCGCCGACAGCTTCTACGCCGAGCCCAAAAATCACCGCGAAGAGCAGAAGTGGTCCCCCGTCGTCTACTTCGACCGCCCCCGCTGCATCCTCTGCTACCGCTGCGTCCGCATGTGTGGCGAAGGCATGGACATCTTCGCCCTCGGCGTCCAAAATCGCGGAGCCTCCTCAGTCATCGCCCCCAACGTCCCCGCTCAGCTTTCAGGCGTCGTCGAAAACGGCGCCGAACTAGCCCAGCTAGACTGCGAGCAGTGCGGCATGTGCATCGACGCCTGCCCTGTCGGCGCGCTCACCTCCGGCACCTATCGCTACAAGACTCGCCCCTGGGAGATGAACCACGTCGCCACCACCTGCACCCACTGCGGCGACGGCTGCAAGGTCACCCTCGGCGTCCGCTCCGTCACCGACGGCTCCGAGATCGTCCGCGGCGACAACCGCGACAAGTCCGGCATCAACGGCGACTTCCTCTGCAACAAGGGCCGCTACGCCTTCGACTTCGCCAACAACATCGAGCGCCTAACCTCCCCTCTCCTCCGCAAGAACGGCAAACTCACGCCCGTCTCATGGGAAGAAGCCCTCACCTTCGCCGGCACCAAGCTTCGCGACCTCCGCCAGGACCGCGGCGCCGACACCATCGGCATCATCGGCTCCAACCGCACCACCAACGAGGAGAACTACCTCCTCCAGAAGTTCGCCCGCACCGTCATCGGCACCAACAACATCGACCACCACCGCACGGCCGACTTCGTAACCCTCGCCACATCTCTCCAGGGATCCCTGACCACCGACGGCAAGCCCCGCTTCGCCTCTCAGCACGACGTCCAGAACTCCCCCGCCATCCTTCTAGTCGGAGGCGACCCAACCAACCAGGCGCCGCTCACGGCCTGGAACATTCGCACCAACGTCCGCCTCAATAAGGCGCGCCTCTACATCGCCAACCACGAAGAGATCAAACTCCGCCGCCAGGCCCAGGCCTTCGCTCCCGTCGCTCAGTTCGGCTACGGAGCCTTCATCAAGACCCTTACCCCAAACGACGGCCAGGACAATGACTTCGCCAAGTCCATCCACGCTGAAGAAAAACTCGTCGTCATCGTAGGCAACGAGCTCCGCGGCGGCGAACTAGCCTCCCTCATCGCCGCCCTCCCCCACGCCAGGTTCGCGCTCCTCGCCGACTACGCAAACTCCCGCGGCGCCTCCGACATGGGCCTGCTCCCCGACGCCCTCCCCGGCTACCAGCCGCTCTCCAACTCCGCGCTAGCCACCGAGCACAACACCCCCAACACCCCTGGCCTCGACCTGCTAGCCATGTTTGACGCCGCAGCCGCCAACAAGCTCTCGGCCCTCTACGTCGTCGGTTCCAACCCCATCAAGCGCTATGGCATCGACCCCGCCACGCTCAAATCCACCTTCGTCATCGTGCAGGACCTCTTCCTCACTGAGACCGCCTTACTCGCCGACGTAGTTTTCCCCGCGGCCAACCTCTACGAAAAATCCGGCTCCGTCACCAACTCCTACGGCGATCTCCAGCTCGCCAACAAGGCCGCCGACAAGGCCGGCACCCGCTCCGACTTCGAACTCATCGTCCGCCTCGCCGGCCACATGGGCCACGACCTCAAAACCCTCGTCCCTTTCGGCAAAGGTCTCCGCGCCGACATGGGCCAGACCCGCGGCGCACAATCCGGCGAAGCCGACCGTCACGCCGTCTGGCTCACCGCGAACCACCTCGAGCCCAAGCTCAGCCCCTTCGACCCCTTCGCCATCCTCGACGAGATCCAACGTCTCGTCCCCGGCTACGACAAGCTCCTCCGTCTCCAACTCCTCAGCGGCAACGACCAGCACATCGCGCCAGCCGCCTCCGGCTTAATCCAAATCACCTCCGCCCGCAAGGACCTGGTCCTTCCCAGCTCCGACACCCTCTTCACCTCCGGCTCTCTAACCCGCTACTCGCCCATGCTGCAGGACGTCCAGCGCCATCAATCCACCGAAGTAGCCAACCATCTCGCGAGTGCCGACTAAGAGTATGAGCTTGCTAAACCGATATCAAACCGGCCCATTCATGACCCTGCTCGTATTCGTCAGCATTTTTGCAATGTTTGGCCTTAGTTGTTTCTTCGCCATGCACTTCCACCACACATGGGAGTGGATAAATGCTGCTAATTCTTTGCTACTTCTTTTCATCTTCGATCGCACACTGAAGAACAAACCCTAGTCCGGATACGAATGACACACCTGACCAACTTCGAATTCTTCCTCCTCATCACGATCATCAAGATCGCCGTCGTGCTGGGGATCACGCTCACGGCAGTCGCGTACACCGTGCTGCTTGAACGTAAAGTCCTCGGCCGCCTTCAAAACCGCTGGGGACCCTCCCGCGTCGGACCCTTCGGCCTCCTGCAACCCCTCGTCGACGGCATCAAGCTCTTCCTCAAGGAAGACATGATGCCACTAGCCGTCGAGCGCCCCCTCTTCGTCATTGCGCCCATCATCGCCCTCGCCTGCGCCCTCATCTCCATCGCCGTCGTTCCCTTCGGCAAGCCCACCTATATTCGCGGCGTCGACCTCTTCCAGATCGCCAACATCAACATCGGCCTGCTCGTCATCCTCGGCGTCACCAGCATCGGCGTCTACGGCATCGCGCTCTCCGGCTGGAGCTCCAACAACAAGTACTCGCTCTTCGGCTCCCTCCGCGCCACCGCCCAGATGATCAGCTACGAGCTCGCCCTGGGTTTGTCTTTAGTAGGAGTAGTCATGCGTGCCGGCTCGCTCTCCCTGCGCGACATCGTCAACTCCCAATCGGCACACGGCGCCATCTCCTGGAACATCTTCGGCGGCTTCCAGTTCATCGCCTTCTTCATCTACCTCATGGCCGCCTACGCCGAAACCAACCGCTCCCCCTTCGACCTCTCCGAGGCCGAGTCCGAGCTCGTCGCCGGCTACCACACCGAGTACTCCTCCATGAAGTTCGCCATGTTCTTCATGGCCGAGTACGCCAACATGATCACAGTCTCCTGCGTCGCCACCCTGCTCTTCCTCGGCGGCGCCTCCAGCCCCTTCGGCCACCTCTTCGACCACGCCGCCCCCGGCCTCATCCTCTCCGGCCTCATCTCCATCTTCTGGTTCGTCGCCAAGGTCTTCGCCTTCCTCCTGCTCTACATCTGGGTGCGCGGCACCCTCCCTCGCTTCCGCTACGACCAGCTCATGAGTTTTGGCTGGAAGTTCCTTCTTCCGGTGGCCATGGTCAACATCCTCGCCACCGCGCTCGCACTCTCTTACCACGGATAAACCAATGCAATCCATTTACAATCACGACGAACCCACACCGCGCACACGCACTCTCTGGAATCGATAGTCCCCGATGGAAATCGCACTCTTCATCATCTTCGGTCTGCTGGCAGTCGCAGGAGCTCTCAACCTCCTCTTCCAGCGTCATCCCATCAACTCGGCTCTCTCGCTCGTCGTCGTCATGATGTCGCTCGCTGTTCTCTACTGGTCCCTCGGCGCGGAGTTCCTCGCTGCCGCCCAGGTCATCGTCTACGCCGGCGCCGTCATGGTCCTCTTCATCTTCGTAGTCATGCTGCTCAACGCCGGCGAAGAAGAACGCACCCACGGCTCAAAGATTGCATACATCGCTGGCATCCCCGGTGCAGCCGCCATCTTCTGCCTGCTCAGCTTCGTCTTCCTCTCCGAGCGCAGCCATCTCGGCGCAACCCCGCTCGGCGGCTACCTCAATAGCGCTGTCTCCAACATCACCGAAATCTCGCACGTCCTCTTCACCTCGCTGCTTCTCCCCTTCGAAGTCACCTCCATCCTCATCCTCGTCGCCATTCTCGGCGCCGTCGTTCTCGCCCGAAAGGAGCTCTAGCCGATGAATCCGCTACTCTTCTGGACTGCCATTTTTGCCGCCATTTTCCCCGGAATTTTCTTCACCTTACGGCGGAAACGGAGAAGGCGCTAGCTATGAACCCTTACATGGCGTTCGGCACAGATCACCACACCGCAGCCATCACAGCGGCGACGCTGTCCACCCAAAAGGAGCTCCAATCATGACGATTCATTGTGGCGGCTTTGTTGTTCTCTCCACGGCCTGGATGTTGCTCGTCATCTGCACCGTTGTTGGCGTCGTGCTCGTCAAGAAGCTGGGGAGACCATAAATATGGTGCCCACCGCCTACTACCTTGTCCTCGCAGCCGTTCTCTTCTGCATCGGTATCGCTGCCTTCCTTATCAAGCGCAACGTCATCACCATCTTCATGTCCATCGAACTCATGCTGAACGGCGTCAACCTGACCTTCGTAGCCTTCGCCCACATGTGGCACCAGATCTCCGGCCAGATCTTCGTCTTCTTCGTTATGGTCGTCGCCGCGGCAGAGGCCGCCGTCGGCCTCGCCATCATCATCGCGCTCTTCCGTGCGCGCCAGACCCTCGACGTCGACCATGTTGACCTGCTGAAAAACTAAGCTTCATCGTCGTCTTAGCTAGCTCGCACCACCTTATTTTGTCTTTGGTTTTCTGGCTGTCATCCCGCAAGGATCTGCTTCCAGCTTTTCGCACTACGAATCTCGCATATGAACCTTCAACTGCTCTGGCTCATCCCGATCCTCCCCTTCGCCGGCTTCCTCATCAACGGAACCATCGGCCGCAAGGCCCCGCGTTCAGTCGTCTCCGCCTTCGCGCTCACGGCTACTCTCCTGCCTGCGCTCATCGTCTCCAAGCTCTGGCTCTACATGACCTCCGCCGGCGCGCCGCTCTCCTTATCGATTGCCAGCAGCCCCTGGATTGCCGTCTCCGGCTTCCACGTCGACTTCGCCTTCACCGTCGACCACCTTACCCTCATCATGCTCGCCGTTGTCACGGGCGTCGGGTTCCTCATCCACATCTACTCCATCGGCTACATGGCGCATGAAGAGGGCTACTGGCGCTTCTTCGCCTACCTCAATCTCTTCATGTTCTTCATGCTGGTGCTCGTCCTCTCCAGCAGCTTCCTCCTGCTCTTCGTCGGGTGGGAAGGCGTTGGCCTGGCCAGCTACCTCCTCATCGGCTTCTACTTCACCAAGAACTCCGCGGCCAACGCCGGCAAGAAAGCCTTCATCGTCAACCGCATCGGCGACTTCGGCTTCCTCATCGCCATGTTCCTCCTCGTAGGCCACTACGGCACGCTGGACTTCACCACCATCTTCGCGCACATCGCCGCCTCCCCGCTCTCCGGCGGCTTCTTCACCGCGGTAGCCCTTCTCCTGGTCCTCGGCGCCTCCGGCAAATCCGCACAGATCCCCCTCTACATCTGGCTCCCCGACGCCATGGAAGGCCCCACCCCGGTCTCCGCCCTCATTCACGCGGCAACCATGGTCACCGCCGGCATTTACATGATCGCCCGCTGCCACGTCCTCTTTAACCACTCCCCCGCAGCCTTAACTGTCGTCGCCTGCATCGGAGCCGCAACCGCCTTCGTCGCCGCCACCATCGGCATCGTCCAGCACGACATCAAGCGCGTCCTCGCCTACTCCACCGTCTCCCAGCTCGGCTACATGTTCCTGGCCTGCGGCGTCGGAGCCTACTCCGCCGGCATCTTCCACCTCATGACCCACGCCTTCTTCAAAGGCCTGCTCTTCCTCGCCGCCGGTTCGGTCATTCACGCCCTCTCCGGCGAGCAGGACATGCGCCGCATGGGCGGCCTCTGGCGCAAGATCCCCATCACCTTCTGGACCATGACCGCCGCGGTCTTCGCCATCTCCGGCATCTGGCCCTTCTCCGGCTTCTTCTCCAAGGACGAGATCCTCTACCAGACCTTCCTCTCGCCCAACCCCCTCGCCAAGCTTCTCTGGTTCGTTGGCCTCCTCACCGCCGGCCTCACCGCCTTCTACATGTTCCGCCTCTGGTTCAAGACCTTCTTCGGCGAGCCCCACGTTGCAGAGCCCAGTCACCCGCACGGCCCCAGCGACGCCTCCGACCTCCACGCCGGCCACCTGGCCGCCGTCCACGCCAGCAAGTCCTCCACCCTCACCCTCGAAGCCGAGCCCGAACCCGCTCACTCCCACGGCGTCCACGAGTCTCCTCTCGTCATGACCATCCCCCTCATCCTTCTCGCCATCCTCAGCGTCATCGGAGGCTGGATAGGCATCCCCGCAGCGCTCGGCGGCCACAACGAGATCGGCCACTTTCTCGACCCCGTCTTCACCACCGCCGCCGCTCCCGCAATCGAAACCGCGTCCCACGGACTCGAGCTGACCCTCGCCGCCATCTCGCTCCTCACCGCCGCGCTCGGTTTCTTCATCGCCTACCTCTTCTACTACCGCAAGCCCGGCACCGCAGCCGAGCTCGCCAGAAAATTCGCGCCCATCTACTCCCTCGTCTTCCACAAGTACTGGGTCGACGAGATCTACGGCCGCGTCATCATCACCCCGCTTCTCGGCTTCTCCCGCCTGTTCCTCAGCGGCGTAGTCGACACGGGCATCGTTCAGGGCACCGGCTCCAGCCTGGCCGCCTCTGCCCGCGGCGGCAGCTTCCTCGCCCGCCGCATTCAATCAGGAAACATTCGCTCCTACGCCGGCTGGCTCGCCGCCGGCGCCGCTGCAGTCATCGCCATTGTGCTGTTTATCCGGTAACGCTCGACCTCCTTCGCCGTAAGCGAAGAAGCTGCTTTCAGAACCACCACAGGATCCAATGAACTTCGACCCCATCATCCTGACGCTCATCATCGCCACCCCACTCGCGGGCGCGATCATCCTCGCTCTCCTTCCCGAGCGCGAAGGCAGCCGCCTCCACGCCATTGGCGCGCTCCTCGTCACCCTCTTCACCCTCCTGCTCACCCTCCACCTGCCCGCACACTTCAACTACAGCGCCGCGCCGCACACCTTCCAGTTCGAGCAGAACCTCCCCTGGATCACGTCGCCCAACATCCACTACCACCTCGGCGCCGACGGCCTCTCCATGTGGCTCATCGTCCTCACCGGCTTCCTCGCCCCCCTCGGCGTACTCGCCTCCTGGAAGGCCATCCAGACCCGCACCAAGCTCTTCTACACCCTCTTCCTGCTCCAGCAGGTCGCGATGCTCGGCATCTTCGCCTCCCTCGATCTCTTCCTCTACTACGGCTTCTGGGAGCTCTCCCTCGTCCCAATGACGCTGCTCATCGCCACCTTCGGCCGCACTGAAAACCGCCGCCGTGCCGCCATCAAGTTCTTCCTCTACGCCTTCATCCCCTCGGCGATTCTCCTCGTAGCCATCCTCTGGCTCTACAACCTCACCGGCACCTTCGACCTGCCCACCCTGCAAGCCCTCGCCGCCACGCATCACCTGGCCGCGACGCCCACAGCGCTTCTCCTCTGCTCGATAGCCTTCCTCGTGGCCTTCGCCGTCAAAGTCCCAATCTTTCCCCTCCACGGCTGGCTGCAAGACGCAGTCGCCGAAGCCCCCACCGCCGCCGTCATGGTCCTCGCCGGCAAGCTCGGCCTCTACTCCATCCTGCGCTTCAGCTTCGGCATCTTCCCGGATCAGTCCCGCCACGTAGCCCCGCTCCTCATCGCCCTCGGAGCCATCGGCATCGTCTACGGCTCGCTCATCGCACTCATCAAGCTCGACCTCAAGAAGCTAGCCGCCTTCTCCACCCTCGCACACGTCTCCTTCGTCGTCCTCGGCATCTTCACCTTCACCGTCATGGGTCTGGACGGCGGTGTCTTCCAGATCCTCAACGAGAGCCTCATCGGCGCAGCCTTCTTCATCCTCCTCGGCCTCCTCTACGAGCGCTACGGCACCTACGACATGCGCGACTACGGCGGCCTCGCCACGCGCCATCCGTGGATGGTCACCATGTTCGTCGTCACCTCGCTCGCCGCCGTCGGCCTGCCCATGCTCAACGGCTTCGTCGGCGAGTTCCTGATCCTCTCCGGCACCATGCAGTCCATCGTCGCCCACCACATCCTCTGGACCGTCATCGGCACCACCAGCGTCATCTTCGGCGCTACGTACATGCTCTGGATGATCCAACGAGTCTTCTACGGCAAGAACGGCGTTCGCACAGAAGAAGTCCACGGCTGGGACCTCACCGCCCGCGAGCACCTAGAACTCTGGCCCCTGGCCGCCCTCTTCCTCATCATGGGCGTAGCTTCTCCTCTCTGGATGCGCGCCATCGACACCTACGGCGCCCCCACCGCCGGCATCACGGTCGCCGTCTCGCCCGGCCTTTACAGGAACACCGCCACCGGCGCCTACAGCCTCAACAGGGCCGAGCTCTCGAAGTTCTGCCAAGACCATCCCGGTCACTGTCACTTCCGCGTAACCGCAGGCGTTGTGCTTCACACCAAGGAGGTCCGCTAATGTTCATCAACCTCCTAGCCTCCACCGAAAATCTGTCATCTCGACCGGAGCGTAGCGTAGTGGAGAGACCTGCAGCTCCAACCACAGCATCCAAGGAGGTCCGCTAATGTCCACTAACCTCCTCGCCCTGCTCCCCGAGCTAATCTTCACCCTCACCGGCATCCTAGTCATGCTCGCCGAGCCCCTCATCACCCCCGGCAAATCCCGCAAGCCTCTAGGCTGGCTAGCCATCTTTGGCACCACCGCCTCCGGCCTCGCCGCCCTCTACCAGCTCCACCTCGTCAACGCCTCCGGCTCCATCACCGGCTTCTCCTCCACCATCCGCGTCGACGCTCTCTCCATCTTCTTCCACCTCCTAATCGCCAGCATCGTCCTCGTAACCCTGCTAGCCTCGCTCGACTACTTCGAGCCCAGCAAAGTAACCCACGCCGGCGAGTACTTCGCCCTGGTCCTATTCGGTGCCACCGGCATGATGTTCATGACCAGCTCCGTAGAGCTCCTCATGGTCTTCATCGGTCTCGAAATCTCCAGCATCTCCACCTACATCCTCGCTGGTTTCCGCAAAGGTCGCGCCACAGCCTCAGAAGCCGCGATCAAGTACTTCCTCCTCGGCAGCTTCGCCACGGCCTTCTTCCTCTACGGCATCGCCCTCTGCTTCGGAGCCACCGGCTCCACCAGCATCGCCGCCATCGCCGCCGGCATGGCCATCACCAAGACCCCACTCCTAGGCTGGCTAGCCGTAGCGATGGTCCTCATCGGCCTGGGCTTCAAAGTCTCCGCCGCCCCCTTCCACGTCTGGACCCCCGACGTCTACCAAGGCGCCCCAGCCCCCGTAGTCGGCCTTATGTCGACCGCCCCCAAAGCCGCCGCCTTCGCCGTCCTGCTCCGATTCCTCTTCGACGCCACGCCCATGTTCCGCGACCACTGGGCCCCACTCATCGCCATCCTCGCCGTAGCCTCCATGACCATCGGCAACCTCGGCGCGCTCCTCCAGACCGACGTCAAGCGCCTGCTCGCCTACTCCTCCATCGCCACCGCCGGCTACATCCTCGTGGCCTTCACCGCCACCGAGCACCTGGCCGTCTCCTCGGCCTGCTTCTACACCGCCGCTTACGCTGCCATGAACGTCGGCGCCTTCATCGTCCTCACCCAGCTCTCCGGCTTCGACGAAAAGCTCCGCTCCATCGACGACCTCACCGGCCTGGCCCTCAAGCGCCCAGTCCTCTCCGCAGTCTTCGGCTTCTTCCTCATCTCCCTCATCGGAATCCCCTTCACCGGCGGCTTCTTTGGCAAGTTCTACGTCTTCAGCGCGGCCGTGCACTCGGGATACACCTGGCTAGCCATCGTAGGCCTCGCGAACTCCGGCATAGCCTGCTTCTACTACCTGCGCGTCCTGGCCGCCCTCTACGCGCGCCCCGCTAACGAAGCAGCCGAAAGCACCACAGACACCCCCACCACCAAGGTCACCTTCCCTGCCGTCCTGGCCCTCACCGCCACCGCCGCCGCCACGCTCTTCCTCGGCATCCTCCCCAACCGCGTCCTGCACCTCACGCAGCGCGCCAGCCCCACCGCAATCACCACCGCGATCGCGCAAACCACCTCAACCACCACCGCCCCGTGACACCCATCCAGACACCAAACAAAAACGGCCTCCGCTATAGCGGAGGCCATTCTATTTCCTACTTCCTGCGTTACTTAACCTTCAGGAAGATAATGACGAACGTGAACAGCGCCAACGACTCAATGAAGGCCAGCCCAAGAATCAGGAACGTAAAGATACCGGGACGTGCACCCGGGTTACGGGCCAGCGCCAGAGTAGCCGAAGCTGTCGCATTGCCCTGGCCAATTCCGCAAAGTCCGGCGGCAATTCCCATACCTATACCGGCGCCGATCGAGACCCACCAATGGCTGGGTTCCACCGCGCCTTGCGCGAACGCTGGCGTCGCCAGAAGCAGCGCGGCCAGTGACATGAACAAATATTGCAGGTTACGCATCGTGTTGCTCCTTGCCCCCGTCAGAATGTCCGTGCCAGTGGGTGGTTTGGGCTCATTCTACTGCCCTTCACGCTGGATCGGCGATAATACCTACCGCAAAGAGGGGGCACCCCTTCGCCGGAATTTTTACTACCGGTAACCTCCCGGCAAAACTGGACCCTGAACCGTGGGCCCTGAAACCTTGTTTCTAATGCTCGTGCGACACCGCAAGGCCCAGGTAGACCGCCGCCAGAAGCATAAACACATACGCCTGAATAATATCCACACCAAAATGAAGACCGATAAAGATCACCGGAACTCCGATGGGAATGAGCGAAAAGAACGCCAGAATCAGAAGGTCTCCCGCCAGAATATTGGCGAAAAGTCGTACCGACAATGAAAGTACGCGCGCCAGGTGCGAGATAATCTCGATCGGCAGCAGCAGCCAGTACAGCCACCACACCGGTCCGAGAAACTGCTTGATGTACCCCCCGCGATTCACCCGGACGCCATGAAAGTGGTAGTACGCGAACGTCACCAGCGCGAGCCCCAGCGGCACGGTAATATCCGCGGTCGGCGAATCAAACCACGGCGCAATCAGCCCGATCAGGTTACACAGGAGAATAAACACCAGCAGCACCGTCAGGTAGTTCGTATAGCGCTCGTGCCCCTCCCCGATGATCTGCTCACCCTGGCTGGAGACAAACTCATGCACCATCTCCGCCGTGTGCTGCATCGCTCCCGGCTTCTCGACGCTCAGCGTCAGCCGCACCGCGACGAAGTACGCCAGCATCACCAGCACCACCAGCACTTCCATCGAAACAGTATTCGTAATCGGGGCCGCCGCATACGTGGGCGTCACATGCACCAGCGCCAGCAGCCTATCCATGGGCGCAGCGAGGAGATGGTTCAGAAAGCTTGTAAAAAACAACTGTGTCGGCATATTGAAAACGAATAGATGGTTTCTGGATTTCCGGCTAAACCGTCCATGCTCTCGCCATTTGGATGGCCTCGAAGGTGAGCGATGCTATGCCCAGTCCGAGTCCCGCAGCGAGTGCAATTACAGAACCATTCATGAACTTAAGACTAACATAAAGCACGGCAATCGCCAGTCCCAGCCTGAGGAAGAACCCCGTCAAAACCATCCCCATCGGGCGCGCCTTCGCACCGCTGTCCATGCGCGCCATCACCGCGCTCATCAGCCGCATCCACTCCCACAGTCCAGACCCCGAAATCGCCGCCCCAATCAGCAGAAACACCGCACTCCGCCACCCCATCTTCCACCCCACCAGCAGCATTCCCAGCACTGTCAGCACAGCCAGCAGCCGCAGCGTCCGCACCAGCGTCCGCCGCACATCCGCGTCGGTAAATCCCTCCAGACTCTCCATCAGCAACCCTTCCCATCCAGCATCAGCGATCCCGCTTCATATACCGCGACGCCGTCTTAAATATCTGAATAAACCCCGCCACCGCCCCCAGCAGAATCCCCGCCACCACCATCCACCCCGTATGAAAGTGCTTATCCAGCGCCGACCCCGCCAGCGCCCCAATCACGCAGGCCGCCGGCAGCACCAGCGCCAACTGCATCATCGACTCGGCCTTCACCAAATCGTGTACCGTTCCGCTCTTCTTCCCGCCCTGTCCGTCATCGGCCATCGACCCAAACCATACCACTTCCACGCCCCATTGAGGTACTTCGCTTTCTCCAACCCGCCGAATATCTTCCCGCACAACCGCATCCCGGTAGCCTGACGCTTTAGCGTCGGGTCTCATGGCCCGGCAGTTTTTAGGGCTTTAGCCCTAGGGTAGGACTTCGCATCTCCGCCAATCCTCTCGCTATACTGAAGCCTCAACCTCCGCCACGAAACGAGCCACACCTTGCCTCAGTACGATAGCGAATTCGAAAAAAACCTCTACCAGCTTCGCCGCGAAAAGCTAGCCCAGATCGCCGCCCTCGCCCGCGCCGCCAACCCCGCGCTCACCGACCCGGAAGCCCGCTACCCCAACACCTTCCGCTTCACCACCTCTGTCCCCGAGCTCCGCGCCCTCGGCCAGGACCTCTCCACCGAAGAGCTCGAGAGCATGCACCTCCAGGCCGCCATCGCCGGCCGCATCATGGCCATCCGCGTCCAGGGCAAAGCCGGCTTCGCCCAGATCCAGCAGCACGGCCAGCGCCTCCAGATCTACGTCCGCAAGGACGACGTAGGCGAAGACATCTTCGCTCTCTACAAGCTCCTCGACCTCGGCGACCACATCGGCGTCCGCGGCTACCTAATGCGCACCCGCACCGGCGAGCTAACCCTCCACGTAGCCCCCGTAACCCTCCCCGACGAAGAAGCTGCTCCCAACGACGATCCTGAAGCAAGCACTGAAACCTCCACCGCGGACACGGCACCCGCACGCGTAACACCACCAGCAATCACCTTCCTAACCAAGGCCATGCTGGCCCTCCCCGACAAGTTCCACGGCCTCGAAGACATCGAAATCCGCTACCGCCGCCGCTACCTCGACCTCTTCACCGACACCGGCGACACCCCCGAAGCCCCACCAGCCGAACCCGCCGCCGAATCAACCGCCGAATCAACCACCGACCCCAACTTCCCTACCTCTGAATTGTCATCTCGACCGGAGCGCAGCGCAGTGGAGAGACCTGCAGTCACGCAGGATGCCAACCCAACCGCGCAACTCACCCGTCTCCCCGCCCGCGAAGTCTTCACCAAGCGAGCCCACATCCTCCGCTCCATCCGCAGCTACTTCGACCACCACGGCTACCTCGAAGTCGAAACCCCCATGCTCCACACCATAGCCGGAGGAGCCGCCGCCCGCCCCTTCACCACCCACCACAACACGTTGGACATGCAGCTAAACCTCCGCATCGCCCCCGAGCTCTACCTAAAGCGCCTGGTAGTAGGAGGCTTCGACCGCGTCTACGAGATCAACCGCAACTTCCGCAACGAAGGCGTAAGCACCCAGCACAACCCCGAGTTCACCATGCTGGAGTTCTACCAGGCCTACGCCAACTACCACGACCTCATGGACCTAACCCAGGACCTCATCACCACCGTAGCCAAAGAGGTCAACGGCACCACCATCACCAACTTCAACGGCACCGAAATCGACCTAAACAAATGGACAAGACTCTCCATGCGCGAAGCCATCATCAAATTTTGGAAGCCAGAGTTCGGGAGAACTCCGACATTGCAAGACTTATCAACTCAGGATGCTTTGCACGACTTCCTGATATCCATCCATAATTTGCTTGCGGAAGGCAGCAATGAACGGGCGCACATTGCCTTCAAAATATTACAACTGACAGGCGACGTACCCTGGGGCAAGGTCATCGCAGAAAGTTTCGAGGTAATGGCGGAAGCCGAACTAATCCAGCCAACCATCATCTACGACTTCCCCCTAGCCGTCAGTCCTCTCTCCAAAATCAAGCCCTCAGAACCCGACTGGGTAGAGCGCTTCGAGTTCTACATAGGCGGCTTCGAAGTAGGCAACGCCTTCTCCGAGCTCAACGACCCCGACGATCAGCAGCGCCGCTTCGAAGCCCAGCTCGAAGACCGCAAGCGTGGCGACATCGAAGCCATGGCCGAAGTAGACGACGACTACGTCCGAGCCCTCGGCTACGGCCTCCCCCCCACCGCCGGCGAAGGTATCGGCATCGACCGCCTAACGATGATCCTCACCGGCAGCCGCAGCATCCGCGACGTAATCCTCTTCCCCCTAATGCGCCCCCAAAAGCCAAGCCAGGAAACTCCAGAACCCACCGAACCCCAACCCCACGGCGAATCCACCGAGTAGTTCTTCACCGCCGAAGGAGCCCCATGAAGTCCCTCCTCACCGTCGCGCTACTCCTCACCACCTCCGCCCTCGCCCAAACCCCGATGCCCGTCATCCCGCCCACCGGCCACGTCCACACCCCGGACGTCGACCTCGCCTACTGGGTCTACGGCGCGTCCCAATCCACCACGCCCATCTTCGCCGTCAACGGTGGTCCCGGCCTCTCCCACATCTACATGGTCCAGAACGACGTCTGGCAACGCATCGCCCAGCGCCGTCAAGTCATCTTCTACGACCAGCGCGGCGACGGAGCCTCTCCTCTCACCAACCCCTCCGCCCCGCAAACCATGGACGCCCAGGTCGCCGACCTCGACGCCATCCGCTCTCACCTCCACCTCGACAAAATCGACCTCTGCGGCGACTCCTTCGGCGGCCTTCTCGTCATCGCCTACGCCGCCGCCCATCCCGACCACGTCCACCAGCTCATCATCTCCGACGGCCTCCCCTCCTGGAGCAGCATCGTCCATCTCTTTCCACAAGTCTTTCCCGACCGGCTAGAAGCCCAGGCCACCGCCGCCAAAGCCTCCACCGCCTCTGCCGAAGTCCAGGCCCAGCAAAGCCTCCGCGACCACTTCGCCATGATCTTCTACAGTCCCGAAAAGCTCGCGCACTACATGGCCAACGCCCCCGACCTCGGTTTTTCTCCCACTACGGCCGCAGCCGTCGGCGCCGCCACCGCCCACCTCGACTACAACACCGCCCTCGCCAAATTCACCTTCCCCACCCTCGTCATCAACGGCCGCTACGACATGAACGTAGCCCCCCTAACGGCCTACCGGATGTACAAAGCCATCCCCAACGCCAAGCTCGTCATCTTCGAAAAGAGCGGTCACCTCCCCTCCTACGAAGAGCCCGACAAATACGTCCAGGTTCTAAACAACTTCCTCACCAACTAATTCGCCCCTGCTCTCACCTTCCCGCACCACCTCCACAAACACCCTTACCCCCTCCATCGCCCGCTCAAACTCCACCTCCCCACCCAACCCCAACCGCACCGCCCGAGGCACTGCCACCC
>JBAVDD010000413.1:0-11306 GCA_049587035.1 Acidobacteriaceae bacterium
CGCCAAAGGGGTCCGCGTCGTCACCGAGCCCCGTGACCAGCTCACCCGCCACTGCCGCACCGACGCCCACCAGGGCATCGTCGCCTTCCTCCGCGAGCGCAGGTTCCTCGCCCTCGAAGATCTGCTCCAGGCCCCGGCCGGGATGTCGGGCAACAGGTTTTTCCTCGCCCTCGACGGGGTAGAAGACCCCCACAATCTCGGCGCTCTCCTCCGCTCCGCCGACGGCTCCGGCGTCGACGGCGTGATCCTCCCTGAGCGTCGGTCGGCGCCACTCTCCGCCGTGACGGCTAAATCCTCCGCAGGCGCCAGCGAGCACGTCCGCATCGCTCAGGTCGTGAATGTCACGCGCGCCCTCGAATCCATGAAGAAGCAAAACATCTGGATCGTTGGTCTGGACGAACGCGGCACACCCGATTACACCGACTTCGATTTTCGCCAGGATGTCTGCCTTGTCCTCGGCAGCGAAGGTTCCGGCCTCCATGACCTCGTGTAGCGCACCTGCGACCACCTCTTGCGCATTCCCATGGCCGGCAGCGTCAGCTCGCTCAACGTATCCGTCGCAGGCGCAGTGGTCATGTACGAAGCCATGCGCCAGCGCCGCTCTGCCACAGAAGCCGTTCCGGTCCCGCCGGAGTCTAAACCCAACAAGCCGCGCAAAGGCTTAGGCTCCTAACACCCGAGCTCACCCCGTTCCCTTGTTCACCGAAACGAACCTGCCCAACCCCCTGGAGTCCCCCGCATTGGAAACACCGCAATCGAATCCGCGCTTTCTCGCACTTGCTCTTCTTCTCGCAAGCGTGGCAGCGCCCGCCCAAACAACTCCACCTGCAAAGCCCACACCGACGCCTGCGACTCCCCATGGCGAGGTGCTCTTCCAAAGCCACGGCACCCCACCTCCCACGCCCGATGACGACACGCCGCCCGAGCCTGACAGCGTTCGCCCAAAGCAAGAGCCCACCGGCCCTGTGCTCACCGACGCGCAACGTTCTGCTCTTCTCTTTACCGCCTACAACCTCGATGCCCGCATAGCTCCTGCGACAGCGCATCTCACGATGCGCGCAAGAATCACTCTGCGCAACATCAGCAACCAGCCGCTCTCGCGTGTGGCGCTGCAGATCTCCTCCGCTCTCACCTGGGCCAGTGCAAGCCTGCTGGCTCCCAGCGGCGTGACCCAGCTTCCGCTCGTCCAGCACATCATCGACACAGATGCGGACTACACAGGCAAGTCTTCCGAAGCAATCATCGATCTTCCTACTCCGCTCGCTCCGGGCGCGACGCTGACCCTGGACACGGTTTACTCCGGGACGCTTCCCGCCAGTGCAGCGCGTCTGGAGCGCCTCGGCGCCTCCCCCGTCCAGGGTCTTGTTAGCGACTGGGACGAGATTGGCACCGCAGCTCCCACATCAAGCTCCAGCAGCTCGGAGGAGGATACAGCTACTCCCACGTCCTCAACCCTTCTCGTGGCCCTACGCGGATTTGGAAACGTCCTTTGGTACCCGGTCGCAGCCCCACAGCTTTTTCTGGGTGACGGCGCCAAGCTCTTCCAGGCCATCGGCGAGCAGCGCCTAGCCGAACGCGCTGCCGCAGTTCATCTTCGACTCGCAGTGGAATACCGCGGCGTCCCTCCCACGGCAGCGTACTTCTGCGGACGCCGCCAGTCCCTCACCGCTCTGCCGGATGATCCAGCATCGCCAGCCGGCACAGGCACCGGCATCGCCACCGCAGACTTCTCGACCCAGCCTCTCGGCTTCCGCCAACCCAGCCTCTTCGTTGTCCAGATGCCCGAAACCTCCGTTGCTCCTCTGCCAATGGAGACTTCCAGCTCCTCTGCAACTCCCTCGACAGACACTGCGCCCGCGGACGGGCCGGACATGCTATCTGTTGAGTCCGCGGATCCCTCTGTGCTGCCCGACCTCGCGGCATCGGCTGAGCGGATAGTCCCGCTCCTTCAGCGATGGTTCGGCCCTCAGCCCCTAACTCCGCTCACCATCCTCGACCATCCCGGCGACCCGTTCGAGGACAACGCCCTGCTCGTCGCTCCCATCGACAAGCTTGCGTCCACCACCTCTGGTCCAGCGCTCGCCCACTCACTCACCCACGCCTGGGTCCATACAGGACAGCCGTGGTTTGACGAGGGCCTTGCCCAGTTCGCCAGCCTGCTCTGGATCGAGCAAACCGAGGGGCGCTCCGCCGCCATCCTCGCGCTCAACAACCTGATCCAACCCCTCAACATCGCCGAGGTTGGCTTTGACTCGCAGCAGGCTGCCGACGTCGCTTCCGCGCCCCCTGGCCAACCTCTCATCTCCGCCACGGACGAGCTCTATTACCGCCGCAAGGCCGGAGCCGTCTGGTGGATGCTCCGAGGCATCACCGGCGACAAACCCCTTCAACAAGCCCTCATCGACTGGCGAACTCAGCCCTTCACTTCCGATGATCCTTCCGTTCAGGCGATCGCCTTCGAAAAGCTGCTCGAAAAGACCAGCGGCAAGGATCTCGGCTGGTTCTTCGCAGACTGGGTACTCCGCGACCGCGGCCTCCCCGACCTTTCCATCGTTGACGTAGAGCCTCGTCTTCTTCCCGCAGGGAAAGGCCACGACGCCGGCTGGCTCGTTTCCGTTACCGTCCACAACGACGGTGCTCCTGCGGTTGACGTCCCCCTGACGATCCTCTCCGGGGCATTCACTACCACCACCCGGATCCACATCGCCGGCTTCGCCAACGCAACCACGCGCGTCATCGTAGCCTCCGCACCAACCCAAGTGATCCTCAACGACGGGAGCACCCCGGAGGTCCGCGCAGCCACTCACTCCCGCGAGGTCGTGATCCAGCCCCCCTCATCGCCGTTTTAGAATCGTCTGCGTCTCCGCTTTGGTGTAGCGGGCGCCGCCTCCGTACATGTCTGCGAGCCCCCCCACGGGCGAGCGCACGTGACGTCAACTTTTATTGCCCGCGCGAGTGCCGCGGCTTCAACTACCGAACCCTGAGCAGACTTCGCCGGCGCGTCCAGCTTCAATAGATCCAGTAGCCCATCACCCAGTGGCGGAGCTATTGCCCGCAGTTCTGCTAACTGCGCTGAGGTCGCCTCTCCCACTAGAGTTAGCGTGTATCCCCGGCGCGTCGCCGTGCCGCTCAGCGTCAATTCAGGCAGCTTTCCGGGCGCCGTCAAGCGTAACGGCGTCAGGGCGAACTCACCGGAACCGCCGGTTGCCGCCGTACTCGTTGTTACGGAGATCGGATGTACTGTAAACCCATTCTCGACCGGCTTCCACGGCATGGGTCCGTCGATCTCGCCATGGAACGCACCCTGCCACTGGGCTGGCTGTCCCTTCTTAGCACTGCCAAAAAGAACGCTGCCAGCGATCGTCCCACCCGGTCGTTCCCCCGCCGGAATCCGCTGTGAAAACAGCCGCGCCCAGTCCAGCAACCACGCATCGGGAACACTCGTCATTCCGACGCGCAGATCCGACATGTCCACAGTCGACAAGTCAACGCTATCTGCAATCGCCACCACTCTCCCTGCCACCTTCACGCCCTCTGCCTGGGGTGTTCCAACCGAGCAATCCGGGTCATTGAGCACGGCCGTCGTCACATTCAGCGTCCCTCGACAGTCTGCCTGCACGTCCATCGTCGCAATGGGAATAAACGTCGCCCGTCGCAAGTCCTCGAGGTGGATCGTCGTTCGCAGTTTAGCTGCACCAAGCGTGCCCGCCAGCGTAGCATTCGCGCTCAAGTTTCCTCGCCACTCGGCATCTGCTCCCATTAGCAGCTTGCTGGCCTCCCCTAGCGGTGCTCCGCTCCAGCTCGCTGTCAGGTCGATGGGAACCTCCGCCATCGTCGCAGCCCGCTTGAGAGATCCTTCCAGCCTCACTGTCCCGGGGTCCGAGATATTCATGTCGGTGCGCGTCGGCGTACCCTTCAGCCGAACCCTCCATTCCTGCGGCGAAGTCAGCCAAAGGGCAAAGTCCGCCTCGGTCAGCGAGAACGGCTTCTTCTCCTGGCCAAGCTTCACGTTGACTCTCGCCTCGGAGGCCTCGATGTAAGGAAACCGCGGCTCGGGTCCTGCCTTACGCTGCGCCGTCGGAGCTGTGTTCACCTGCGCGGCGTGCATCAGCAGGCTCTGCACATTCCATTCGCCAGCAGCATTGCGCACCAGGTTCAGGCTTGGCTGGTCGAAGGAAATCGAAGAGAACTCCACATGCCGCCTCCACAACGAGCTCGGCCGGAGCGTTACGTCTACGGAATTCGCGCGGATAATCGGCTCTGCGCCGAACGCCGGATCCTCGCTCACTACCAGGTTCTGGAGCGTAAATCCCGGCGTGGGAAGCAGATGCAGCGTCACCTTGTCCAGATGCACTGGCCGCCCCAGGCTCGCGCTGATGCTCGTGGCAATCCGTCGCTGCAACCGGTTCACATTCAGCAATGGAGGAGTCAACAGAAGCAGAAACACCACGACGACAGCGCACACCCACAACCAAAACCTTCGCCGCCGCGGCGTCGCCTCTGCCTCTGTGCCCGTCTCCGTGTCTCGTGCCGGCAAGTCTTCTCTACCCTCTACTGTCTAGTCGTTACGCCTGGCGATTGCCTTCACCGAATCACGTGGAACGTCCTTCTCCAGCGCGTACCTGTAAAGATATGGGTCACGATGTGGAACATGAAACTGATCCGGTCACTGATCGAGGTCTTGTTCTCCTCGTCAGCAGGAGTCTTGAATGACCAATAGACAAACAGCGGGCTCCCCAGAATATTCTGCTCCGGCACAAACCCCCAGTAACGTCCATCCAAGCTTTCCACGCGATTGTCGCCCATCGCAAATACATCCCCCGGCGGCACCACGAGATCGTCACCCTGAATATGCGTCGGCAGTTCTTCGCGCCAAAGCTCCGTCACCTGTTCATCCGGTCCTGGCGTTACCGACGGAAAATCGTCCCGGAACGGCTGATAATCCGTATCGTCGGGCTGGAGCGCATGCGGCTCCTTCTGCGCTACGCCGTTCACAAACACCACTCCATGCCGCAAGTGAATGCGGTCACCCGGAATCCCAATCGCGCGCTTCACAAGAATCAAATCCGGCGTCTCCGGATTCGGCTTCATGAACACAATAACGTCGCCCCGCCGTACCGGCCTGTAATGCACGAACGGAGCCCACCTGGTAGGCGGTGACAGCGTAATGCGGTTCACCACCACATGATCGCCAATCAGCAGCGTGTTCAGCATTGATCCCGACGGAATCTCAAAGTTCTGGAAGATGAATCCGAACACGAACAGGCCAACCGCCAGAATCGTGCAGATCGACGCCAGCGCCTCCAGCGGAGTCTCCGCCACTTCGTCCTTACTGGGTGCTCCCCCCGCCAGCTTGGCTGTCGTCGTCTCTGTTTGCAATGGTTTTTCCGTGCTCAACGGGCGCGTCTCCTGAACTCTGCAACCGGGGTTCCCAGCGGGCGTTCTTTACCCGCCTGGGGTGGAACAGGCTCACCGGACCTACTCCCGGTCACGAGCCCGCAGCACAGTCAGTGTACCTTGCCACCCCCTCCGCGTGATGGTTAACCCGCGTCGCTCTCACCGCATCACCTGGAACGTACGCTTCCACCGCGTCCCGCTGAAGAAGTGCAGCGTCTCGTGCGCCATAAATTGAATCTTGTCATCGACGCTGGTCTTATCCTCCTGGCTGTCCGGTGTCTTGAACGACCAGTAGACGAACAGCGGCCGCCCGAGGATATTCCCCTCCGGAACAAATCCCCAGAACCGGCTGTCGAGGCTGTTTGCGCGATTGTCACCCATCGCAAACACGTCGCCCGCTGGCACCACGATGTCCCCTCCCTTCATCAATCCAGCCAGTTCATCCGTCCACGTCAGGGTGCGCTCGTCAATGGTGGCTTGTTCAGCGCATGGCGTGTCCTGGCACAAGCCGCGCGTGGCCAGATCGCTGCTCGCCCACCGGCGCAGCCCAGCAATATCTCCGGGGAAGTCATCGCGATAGGAGATCAGGTTGGCTTCGCTCGGCTGTATGGCATACGGCTCGCTCTGCGCCACACCGTTCACGTAGACAATGCCTTGGCTCAGATGAATCCTGTCGCCCGGAATCCCAATCGCCCGCTTCACCAGGATCAGATCCGGCGACTCCGGATTCGGCTTGTAAAACACAATAATGTCGCCCCGCCGCACCGGCCTGTAATGCACAAACGGAGCCCACTTCGTCGCCGGAGACAGCGTCACCCGATCTACCATCAAGTGATCGCCCACCAGCAGCGTATTCGTCATCGAGGGCGACGGAATATCGAAGTTCTGTACCACGAACCCGATCACAAACAGATACACCGCAAGGATCACGCAAATCGAAGCCAATGCCTCCAGTGTTGTCTCCGAACGCTCCTCCTTGGAGTCAGCGACCGCGCCAACCTGCCCTACGCTCTCTTGTGCCTGCACTGACGTCTCAGTTTTCAACGAACCATGCCTCCTGAAATCTTTGTACCGCCACGTGCCTGCCCAATCCCCGCCTAAGGGCTTTGCCAGTGTATCCTTCCCGTCCCCGGTTCTTGCCTAGCGCAAAATCCTCCAACTCCCCACCCCGGTTCGCAACGTGTCCCGAACACGTGATAGTGCAGAGTCCCCATGAAAGTCCTCAGCCATTGGCAACGTGAAGTACACCAGTAGTGGCCGACCCACGATCGCGCTCCGTGGAACAAAACCCCAATAGCGACTGTCCTCGCTATCGTTGCGATTGTCTCCCAGCACAAAGTACTCATTCGCTGGCACTGTCACCTGCCCATCCCGAACCGAGTTTCGCAACGTGATCCACCACCTCAAGTCCACATTTGGATCAGCCTCCAAAAGGGAAGGGAAGTCATCGCGATACCCGTTAGGTCTCGAAGGCGAATAGTACGCATACGGCTCCTTCAAGACGTTGCCATTCACCAGCACGCGGCCGCCGCGCATCCGGATATGGTCTCCAGGAATCCCAACCACCCGCTTCACCAGACGCAACGCAGGCTCCACCGGATAGTGAAACACCACCAGATTCCCACGCTCCACTCGTGTTGGAGGCAGCAACAATCGATCCAACTCGCCAGCCGGGCCGTACGACTGCTTGTCCACCAGAAGAAAATTGCCCACCAGCAGCGTCGGCTCCATCGAGCCCGAAGGAATACGGAACGGCTGCACAATGAACGTCACGATAAACACTGCAAAGACAACAATCTCCAGCACCGACTTCAGCATCGTCAACACACCGTCGCGATCCGCCGGCGTATGGTGTGGTGCGCTCAAGGCTTTCTCCGCGCTGCGTTTGCCCCCATGCCATTCCAGCTCAAAAGCGCTAGTTCTGCCGCCCTTTGCTGCGCTTCCTTCTTACTCGAACCCTCGGCGGCTGCCAGCACCCGCTCCCCATCTTCGTCTTCCACGCGAGCCTCCACAAGAAACACCCGGTCATGCGGCGGTCCGCTCTGTGCTGTGTCGATGTAGCGCAGCTTTCCGGCGCCCTCAGCCTGAACTCGCTCCTGCAGCAGCGTTTTGTGGTCGCGCATCGCTCCTCGTCCTGCACCCTCCGCAACCGCGGCGCGCATGGCCTCCATCTCCGGTTGCACCAGGTAGCGCTCGGCAATCCTCCGCAATACTGCCAGACCCTCGTTGCCCGCATCCAGATAGACCGCAGCCAGCACGGCCTCGGCCGCATTGGCCAGAAGCGCCGGCTTGCGCCGCCCTCCGTTTTGCTCGGCGCTCTTGCCCATCAACAGAGCTTCGCCTAGCCCCAGCTCAATGCCCATCTCCGCCATCCGTTTGCGGCTCACCAGGTTCGACCGCAACCGTGTAAGCTCTCCTTCACTACATTGCGGAAACTCGCGGAAGAGGGCCTCGGTCACCACCAGTTCCAGCACGGCATCGCCCAGAAACTCCAGCTGCTCATTGTCCGTCCCCGGGGTATTTCGCTGGTCGCGTTGTTCCGGATGCGCAGGCAGGATCACCGCAGGAACGCCATGCCGCGCCTCATACGTAAATGAGCGGTGCGTCAACGCCAGTGTTAACAGCTCTGGTTGCCGAAATGCATGTCCAAGCCGACCCTCGAGCTCGTGCCACTCAACCCGGATATCCTCTGCATCCGTGGCATTTCGCCGCCTCGTGCTTTGCCGAATGCGCGTCGTGGTCATTACCCATTATCCCCAGACCCGATCCGAGAATTTCCAAACCTAGGATCCTGACATCTACTCTACGCGGCGCAAACGAACGAACGAGCCCCAACGCCGCGGACGAATCTAACACGGAACCAGGTGTGAGACCGCGAAGGCCGGCAAGTTACTGAGGGGCTGACGGCTTGTAGGCTTCCTTCTGTGCCTTCCCTGTGGGATCGAAGGGCTGGTTGTCGTCCGTCGGCGTCTCGCGCTGAGGCAGCATGAATGGGCGCGAGATCCCACGTTCGGCGGCTTCTTTGGTATCCGGCCTGCTGTCGCGCACCACCAGCGCTTCCTTGTACTCCGCGATCGCTTTGTCGCGCTCAGGTGGCTGCATGATGTCATACAGCCGCCCCAGGTAGATGTGGCTCCACGCCAGGGTGCGCGGGTCTTTGCTTAGCGTCAGCGTCTGTTGAAAGCCCTTCGTTGCCTTGTCCGGATTCCCATCCATCAGGTCAATTCTGGCTAGCAGATACGTAGCACTTGCATGGTCTCCTGCCGGGTCGCTAAGGGTCTTATCCGCAATGTCGGCGGCGTCATCCTTGTCGCCCTTCATCAGGTCCAGTTCAGCCAGCTCCATTCCTTCGATCTGGCGTGGCTTCGCGGCTGGACGAAGAGGGTCGGGAGGCACACTGCGGACAAACAGGATTTGCTCAGCCGCTTTCTTCTGACGCTGCACATCCATGCCATAGATCAGCGGCGCCATCTCATCGCGTAATCCATCGCCGTTGTGCTGCATGGTCGTCAAGCCGTTATAGAAATACCTTGTCAGCACCCAGCCCTGTCGCCCATCAAGCGTCACGAGGTTGTCGCGAGCCACGGTCGTCTTCGCGTCGTAAGCAGCCTTCTCCACCTCGTAAGTTGCTTGATCTTCACGCGATTTCGTTCCACGCAGCAGCTTTGGAGGCGGCTCCGGGATCAGATAGAGATGGGCCTCAATCGCCTTAATCACGCACTCGGTCATCAGCGCCACAACGTCGCTCTTGTAGAAGAACTCCAATGGAGCGTCCTGCACCGTCTCCAGCAAGGGTTGCATGCGCTCCATGGCCGCGCCGCGGCTGTAGACCATCGGTTCGACAACATAGTGCAGATAAATATGACGAATCTGGGCCATACTCACGGGATCCCCGGTTGTGCTGTTATCCGGCGACATCACAATGATGTAGTCTGAGCCGTACACGCGCGCATTGGTCAGGTTTGGCGAGAGCATCGGCTCCAGCAGTACCAGGAATCGCCGTCCACCAAACGTGCTTAGCGGTTGATGCAGGTAGAGATCGGTTTCCAGAATCATGTCCGTCATCGGATCATGAACCCGCGCCGTCAGTGCCTCATACTCAGGCCGATGCTTCAGCCAGATAAAGTGCAGGTCAATCTCCTCAGCGAAGGTGCGAAGGAGCGGCAGCACGTTCACCACGGCTGACGCCTGCGGCGGTAACTGGGTGAGATCAACGTTAGGGGTCAGTTCAGGAGGCGGAGAAAGATACAGCGCCAGTGATACGAACTGCCCGACGTCCAGGCCAAGGTCGTTTAGATGGTGCTTGGAAATGTAGGCACACAGCTTGTCACGACTGTCGCGGGCACTCTCGGACGCTGCGAGTGCAGCGTTTATGTCGGCACGAACTTCTGTGCGTACTGGCGCTGATTTGTCCAAATCCGCGTCGTACCCGCAAGCGTTCAGCGCAGCTGCTACTTGAAATAGAGGCTCGCTGATCTCGAGCGTAACGTTTGCCCCCCCGCGCTCGATCCTTGCTGCCTGCGGGCGGTCCAGCGGATTTACTGAATCGGACAGTCGGCTTGCAGGGGCTTGCAGCCTCGACGGCGCTGTCGGATTCGAAGAGGATGAAGACGAAGAACTCTGTGCCCTGGCGGCAACGTTCAGTGTGGTGAACACTCCCAACAGCACAGCGCCAAACAGATACAGCCTTGATCTCATCGTCCGCTGAATAACGGGTTGCACATCCGGTCGAGAAATCCAAGAAGACGTTAGTTTCACAATACTGATTCGACGCATGGCTACAGTCTATGGAAGCCTGCGAAGCCTGCGCAATCGGCCGGTAGGCTGCAGCTCCTTAATCCCTCACCGACACGCCCGTGTAGGTGAGCACAACATGCCCCCGCACAGGCACGCCAAACACCGTTGCCGGCTGGAAAACGCTGCTCAGCAGGTTGTTCTCCACCCGAACGTTCACCTCTGGATCCGTCGGTCCCTCCAGAACGGTGTAGCGGTACACCCGGCCGCTGTTGTCCACCATGGCCTCCACGACAATGGGCACGTCGCGCTGCGTCTCGATAGGCTCGGGTGGCACCTCTGAGTACAAGTAATGCGGAGCCACCAGGTTCGTCATACCGTCGTCATTGGCTTGCACCGTGATAGGAGAGCCAAAAATCCAAATCAATCCGCCCACCAGCATGATCGTTACCGCGAGCCCCCCACTCAACCGCAGCGCGAGTGGCGCAATGGAACGCCGCCATAACAGGAGCGCTCGCTGAAAGTACGGCAGATGAGCGCCGCGCTCTCGCTCAGCCGCAATCGCTGCCCGCAACCTTGCCTGCAATCTAGCCGGTGGCTTCTCAGGACCAAGTTCCCCCAGCGACCGCTGCACGTCCCGCCATACCTGAAAATCCTTGGCGCATTTGCCGCAGCGCTGCAAGTGATCAGAGATCAGCGCCATCTCAACGCCGCTGATTGCGCCGTCCAGGTAGCTCGAGAACTCCGATCGAACACTTGCGCACTCTGTGGATGCAGATTCGTTCGCGATCTTGCACGATTGCTGTGCAGTGTGGCGTTGTGACCATCTCATGGCGTCACCGCGCGAGCGCATATCTTGCGCGAACCAGCCTGTTTCATGGAGTCCGCCTCATCGTGCAGCGCCTCCCGCAGTGCAGCCCGCCCCCTCATCAGCCGGCTCTTCACCGTGCCGAGATTCACGTTGAGCATCTCGGCAATCTCTTCATATCCAAACCCTTCAATCTCTCGCAGCACGACCACCTCGCGAAACGCCTCTGGGAGAGTACGCAATGCGGTCACAACTCGTTCCCCAAGCTGCGCATGCTCCGCGCACTCATACGGCGATGCATCTGTCGCTGTCAGGGCATCTGCCATGCAGAATGTCTCGCCTTCGTCGTTCTCCAACTGGGCGTCAA
>JBAVDD010000414.1:0-29494 GCA_049587035.1 Acidobacteriaceae bacterium
ACAGTGACGGCGCATCGAAGAAGACAATCGATGCGCCATACATCGAGCGCTAGTTTGCGTTTTGAATATGTAGGGGTTGTGCATCGCCGTACGGCTGTCCTACTGGGACGCAGGCAGGGAGACGAGAACCAGAGCTGGCGCGGGGTAGCGCTGGGTGGGGATGTGATGTGAGAGATGTTGAAGGTCTGGTAGAGCTGGGCCGCAAGATGGATCTGAATCCCATGTTGATGTTGGAGACGGCGGAACAATGGCTGCGCGTGCGGGACCGACATGGGCGGGTGAAGATGCTGATCCCGAATCAAGCGCAGAGAATGTTCGAAGAGAGACGCCGTCGACAAAACATTGTGCTGAAGGCGCGACAGATGGGCATGACTACCTGGGTGGCTGCCCGGTTCTTTCTGCGTACGATTACGCGGCCCGGAACACTGACGCTACAAGTTGCACACACGCGGGAGGCAGCGGAGTCGATTTTTCGTATTGTGCAGCGAATGTGGGAGGAGCTTCCGGTAGACATGTGCGAGCGTCCCCTAGTGCGGAGCCGGGCGAATGCAGGACAGATGGTGTTTCCGCAGCTTGGTAGCGAATTTCGTGTTGCGAGTGCTTGCGATGTGGGTGCGGGGCGCGGGTTGAGTGTCCAAAACCTGCACTGTAGTGAAGTAGGAAGCTGGCCGGGAGATGCTGGGGCAACGCTGGCAGGATTGAGGGCTGCGCTGGCTCCTGATGGAGAGCTGGTATTGGAGAGCACGCCGAATGGAGCGTACGGTGCGTTCTATGAGGAGTGGTGCGCTGGTGTAGACGAGGCGGGGGATTCTGATGCAATGGTGCGGCACTTTCTGCCCTGGTGGATGGAGCCATCGTACGTGGGCCGGCGAGTGCATGTGATGACGGATGTGGAAGCCGCGTTAGTGGCGCGTCACGGACTTCGTCCAGAGCAGATTGGATTTCGACGAGGGTTGGAGAGAAGCTATGGTGGGCTGCGATCGCAGGAGTTTGCCGAAGATGCGGAGACTTGCTTCCGGGCTACGGGGTCGTGCTTCTTCGACACCGAGGCGATTGCGCAGCGGTTGGACGAGGTGAATCCTGCGCTGGTGACGCGTAGGGCAGGGGCGTTGATGATGTGGTTCCCGCCGGCGGCGGGTCGCGAGTATCTCGTTGCAGCGGACTCTGCAGGGGGCGGCCAGGAGGGAGACTTTGCCGCGGTGCAGGTGATTGATCGGGAGACTGGTCTACAGTGCGCGGAGTTGCAGGAGCGGTTGCGTCCTGCGGAGTTGGCGAAGGTTGTAGTTGAGCTGGCGAAGGAATATCACGGCGCTCTGATTGCGGTGGAGAGAAATAATCATGGAGCGGCGGTGTTGGCGTACATCGAGGCGAACGAGCGTTATGGGCGCGTGTATCGGCAAGGCGATGAAGCTGGGTGGTTGACGACGGCGGTGTCGAAGCCGGAGATGACGGCCAGACTGGGGTCGTTGCTGGAGCAGAGACCGGAGATGTTTCAAAGCCGGCGATTGCTGGGCGAGTGTAGAACGTTTATTGGTAGGGAGCGAGGAAAGACAGGAGCGGCGAATGGAGCGCACGATGACCTGGTGATGGCGATGGCCGTGGCGCAGGCGGTGCGGGCGGAGTTGCCCGTGACTGGGTCGCGTGGGCGATGGGCGAATACGATAAGGTGAAGCGTAGGGGATCGACGTTGGCGGTTACAGCGGTGCAGGCAATTCGGCGCATGCGGGGCGGAGCACAAAGCCAGTTAATGCTGGGTGCGGACGGAAACCTTTGGGTGGTGAAGTTCAAGAACAATCCACAGCACCTGCGGGTGCTGGCGAACGAGTTGATCGCGACGAGGATTGCGGAGGCTGTTGGGCTCTCCGTGCCGAAGAGCGATGTGGTTGAGGTCAGCGATTGGCTGATTGAAAACAGTCCGGAGATGGTGGTGGAGTTGGGACGCGGCCTGCGTTCGCGATGCGCCAGTGGGTTGCAATTTGGCAGCAGGTTTGTTGGGGGGTTGATGCCCGGGCAGGTTGTTGACTATCTTCCTGAACCGCAGATGGACGAGGTGAGAAATCTGGCGGAGTTCGCTGGAATGCTTGCGATCGACAAGTGGACGGGCAACTGCAATGGCCGGCAGGCGGTCTTTGAGAGGCGCCCGCGGGAGCGGAAGTATCGAGCGACGTTTATTGACCAGGGATACTGCTTCAATGCGGGAGACTGGACGTTTCCGGATGCACCATTGCGGGGGGTGTTTGCACGCAACCAGGTGTACGCGCGGATTCGGGGCTGGGAGAACTTCGAGCCCTGGTTGACGCGGGTGGAAGAGTTTGGCGGAGACGGGCTATGGAAGGTTGCGGAGGAGATTCCGCCGGAGTGGTACGGCGGCGATCCGGCGACCATTGAACAACTGATGGAGATGCTGTTGCAGCGACGATCAAAGGTGAGAGAGTTGATTGGGCAGTTTAGAGATTCGAATCGGGAGCCATTCCCACTATGGGGCGTGGCGAAGAGCATTGTTGTTCCGGGAGGATTTGATACGGTGATGAATCCGGGAAGATTTGTAAATTAGAGTAGGCGAATAGGGTTCGGAGGTTCTGGTGCGCGAGCGGCTACAGTGCGAGTTTTCCCTGATTCGGTATGTGCCGGATGTGGTGAAGGGGGAGTTTGCGAACATTGGCGTCTTGTTGCGCGAAGCGGGGAAGGATGAGACTGCGACGGTGCGCTTTACGCGCGATTGGAGCCGGGTGCGTTGCATGGATCCAGAGGCCGATGTGGAGCTGCTGGAGTCATTGGAGGCGGAGATTGCGCAGCGTCTGCAGGCGGGTGTGGAGTTGCGGGTGAATGCGAAGCCGGTGCTGGAGACGTTGGAGGATTCTTTTTCCAATAGCGTTCAGTTAACGGAGATGCGGGGCACGCTGGCGGAGAACCTGCCTACGGAGATGGAGCAACTGCTGCGAATGTATGTTGAGCCATTGAAGATGCCTGTTGTTCGGAGGAAGACGAGCGGGCGAACGGCGATTGTCAGCAACATGCGGGACACGTTTGAACGAGCAGGTGTGTGGCGGTTGATGCGAAAGAAGATTGCTGCCGCGGCTTATACGCGGGCTGGCGATCCTCTGAAGATTGACTGCGGATATCGCAATGGGAAGGTCAGGATGTTCCATGCGGTGTCGCTGGAGAACGATGTCGAGGGCGCGAAAGGAATTGCTTACTCGGCGGAGGCGCTGCGTGCTGGCGTGTTGAGCCAGGAGGGAGTCGAGCTGGAGTTGACTGCTGTGGTGGAGAGGATTGCGTCGGTGGCAGACCAGGAGCAGTATGGGTTTGGTGTGAGTGTGATGGAGCAGGAGGCGATTCGCGTGTTGACGGTTGCGGACCTGGGGCGCGTTGCAGAGACGGCAAAGCGTGAGTTGAGGTTGTAGGCCAGAAGAGCAAAAAGTTGCGGAGCAGATAAGGCGTGGCCCAGTGGCTACGCCTTTTGCATTTGAGAAGGAGAGCGGAATGGGTTTGGGAGCAGCGGTGCAGGAGATGTGGGAACGAGTTGCCGGAGTGGCAGCTTCGACAGAAGACGTGGGAGAGCGGAAGACGGCGGTGACTCCATTGGGTATGAGCTCCATCTTTGCGCCGTTCCGAGCGACCGGCATACAGAATGCGCTGCCCAAACCCACGGCCGCTAACCTGCGGCGATTTGCCGAGACACCGGTGGCGAGACGCGCGATCAACTGCATCAAGGACAGGATTGCGTGCATGGGCTGGCAGATCGAGGTGCGGCGCGGCGCGGGAGAAGATGTTGGCGGGAACAGGGTACAACGGGCGGGTGCGCTGACAAGGGCGCTTGAGATGCCCAACGAGAGCGATAGTTTTCGCACCTTCATCGAACAGGTGATTGAAGACACGCTGGTGGGTGGATTTGGCGCAGCGGAGATTGAGGCCGGCGACGAGGAGCTGCCGGTGCGCCTGTACCCGGTGGACGGGGCATCGATCCAGGTGAATGCGAACTGGAAGGGTGATCCGAACGATCCGCGTTACGCGCAGATCACCGGCAAGCTTGGCAAAGAGTCGTTACTGCCGTTGAGAGATGATGAGCTGATGTATGTGCGCTTGAACTCGCGCAGTCATACGCCGTTCGGTTTGGGGAAGCTCGAGGTTGCATTCGAGTCGATCTCGCATTTTCTGCAGGCTCACCGGTATGCGGGACGATTGGCTTCGAACAGCGTAGTGCAGTATGCGCTATGGCTGAACGAACGAACACCCGAGCAGCATGAGCGAATGGCCCGATGGTGGCAGGACGAGGTGGAGGGTTCCGGGCGAGTACCCATGCTGAGTTCGGAGCAGAAGCCGGAGGTGCTGAAGTTTGCAGCAGGCACCGATGCGGATCTGCGGCTGGAGTGGCAGCAGTTTCTGTTGACGATGATTGCCAATGCGTTCGACCTGCCGGCGATGATGCTGGGGGTGGAGCAGAATGTGAACCAGTCGACTGCTAGTGAGCTCGCGGACGAGGCGTTCCAGAATGCAATTGTGCCGTTGGCCAAACTGATCGCAGATCACGTCACGCGCGACGTGATTGTGAAGCGTCTGGGGTGGAGCGACCTCAGGTTCGTATGGACGGACCTGGAGAGCCGAGACGAGATGGTCGAGGTCGAGATCCAGACGAAGTTGCTAGCTGCAGGGGTTCTGTCGGTGGGTGAGGTGAGAGCGATGCGCGGTCTCGCTCCGGCGGAATTGGCAAGCCCTCTAATCGATCCTCAAGAGGCGTAAGAGGTGAGGGGTTCCAACGTAAGGAGAGTAAGAGGAGGTGTGCGTGAACAATGCAGTGCATTTGCGTCGGCCGGTTCGGCGACGTTGCAACGGGCGCGAACTGCAGGCAATGGCGGTGGAGTTCCCGGAGGTGGATGGGCATCCAAACCGGCTGCCGTTTGAAGGCTGCCTGACGTTGGTGGATGTCCCGAGTGACAAGGCTCCAAGTGGAGCTCGTGGACATCGAGTGGTGTTGACGAAGGAGGCTGCTGAGATGGCGCTTCCGAGTCTGCTGGGTATGGCGGTGGATTACAAGTCGGGATGGGACGGGCATGATGCGCGGCAGAAGTGCGGCATCATTACATCGGCTCACCTGGAGGGGAAGCGTCTGCTGGTGGGCGGGTTTCTGTTTGCGCGAGATTATCCGGAGATGGAAGCCAAGGTGGGTGGCGTTGCGGCTGGATCCGATACCGCGATGGGCATGAGCTACGAGTTAGCGGATGCTCATGTCGCAGACATGCGGGATGCGGTGTGGAAGCTGACGCGTGCCACCTTTACGGGCGCGGCGATTCTACTGCGCGAAAAAGCAGCGTATCGAGCGACCTCATTTCGTGTGCGCCGAAGGAGTGATCATCGGCAAACGCGAGCAGAGGGGACAAGGTAAGAGTTGCTGATGGATAACGGAACGATGGAGGAAGCAATGGAAGACAGTAACGTGATGGATTTGATGGACGCGACGGAGAGGCTAGAGGCTGTGGCAACTGCGTTGGAGCAGGCTGCAGCGCGTATTGCGGAACGGCAGGTGGCATTGGCTGCTGAGGCTGAGGAGCATGTGGGGCGGATTGTGGCCACGGTCGAGACTGCACGCGAAGTCGAGCTCGAGCGTCGGCTTGCTGAAGCCGAGGCGAAGATTGCGGAGCTGACTGCGTCGGCTGCACCGCAGGTGCTGGGTCGCAAGACTTTGCCCGCGGGGATGGCTACGATGCTCGCCAAGCAGGGCGTAACCCTGGAGCTTGGTGCTTCAGGTGCTTCGATTGAAGCGGGCGCACTGGATAGCGCGCTGGTAAGCCTAGGCATCGAGCAGCGCATCGCTGTGAAGTCGGAGCTGAGACGCGCTGGCTTGCTGGGCTAGGCGAGAGACCGCCCCGGTCGGATTGACGGTGCGTGGATGGATGGAACTAACGCGAAGGCCGGACCGGTGTCCGGCCTTCGCCATTTACGGAAGTATGAGGAGATAAGAATGAACGCGAAGTTTACCCACATCAACGCAACGGCTGACTACATTGGACCGGGTGCTATTGAAGTTCCGATTTACCAGACAGAGATTCTGGACCTGGTGCGCCGGCGTGGCGTGTTCGGTCAGCGCATCAAGCAGGTGCCGGCGACTGGACATCCGTCGCGCTACTTTGAGGAGACAGCTATTCCCGCGGCCGCCGCAGCATCGGCGTTTGTCAATCCGCGGGCGATTGTGCCGGCCATTGTGCAGCCTACCCGCATTGAGAACAGCGTTCCGTTGAAGGCACTTGTCTCGCAGATCGATTACAACCTGTTTGATCTCGAGCTGGGCAAGCAGCAGAGCCAGTTTGCTTACCTGCAGGCAAAGGATCTCAGCGACACTGTCGACGGGCTTCTACGGACGCACGATATCGCGCTCTGGAATGGGACGGATACGAGCCTGAGCTCGCCTACTACCGCGCAGTACTTCGGCGCAGCTGGGCAGATCGTCAGCGGCGGTAACACAACGACCATCAGCACCAGCGAAAGCATTGTGGATGGTTTGAAGTCAACGATCGCGCAGATGCTTGCTAACTCGAGCTTCGGTGTTCGGCCGACCGCGATCTATGCGAATCCGGTGCTTCTCGACCTGATTGATCGCGAGATGAAGACCGAGTTCAATGTGGTGCTCAACACCAAGAACATTGAAGGCGGACTGACGGTGAAGACCCTCAGCACGCAGGCGGGGGACATTCCTCTGATTCCTGAGTGGACACTTCCGTATACCGGTGTTCCGGGATCGGGCTCTGCGGTGCTGCCGGCTTACATTGTTACTGAGGACCTGATCGAGTATCACTGGCTGGGCGAACAGAATCCGCGGGTGTTCCAGCTTGGCATGCAGGGTTCACTGGCTAGCCAATATGCGGTGGTCAAGTTCGGTGCCGTTGTGGTGAAGGGTGCGAGCTACGCGCACTACCAGGTGCTGGTGGATCGCTAGAGCGAAGGGAGCCGGGGCGCGGTGGGCGTTCCGGCTTCGTCTCCGATGGGGTGCGACTAAAGAAGGAGAAGAGCGATGGGATATTTGCAGCCAGCAGATTATGTGGCGTATGGATTGTCGGCGGACACGGCCGATGCGTGGATAACGACAGCGTCCGCGATGATCGAGGCATACTGCCGGCGACCATCTTTGATGTCGGCCAGCTATACAGAACGAATGCGCGTGCCGCTGAAAGCCGAGACCGTTCGGTTGAGCTATGGTCCACTGATTAGCGTGGATGCTGTGCGCGCGAAATATGCGCGGCCGAGGTTCGGGGAAGAATGTGGTGGTGAGTTCGCTTATCAAGCTGTATTTGCCAGCGCGTTCGCTATGCCGGGAGAGTGGGTGGACGTTGACCCGACGACCCTATATGTAAGCCTGCCGACCGGAGAGTTTCGGTTTGGATGGAATGTGATGGGTATGCGTTACAGCGAGGCCGAGGTGACGTATACAGCTGGTCTCACGACTGTGCCAACTGCAGTCCAGGTGGCTTGTGCGCAGATCGTGAGGAATGCCCAGGCGACCCCGGGACTCAATGTGAAGTCGAGCAAGATGGACACGCTGCAGACGCAGTACTTCAGCGATTCGTTGATCGATAGCCAGGTGCAGGCGATGCTGCGGCCATACGTGGCGGAAAGGCTCGGCTAGAGATGGATGATGTCTTGCAGGTAAGTGATGGTGCTACCCGCCTCGCGGATGCGGCGCTGCGAGCGGCCGGCGGTCGCATGATCATGTTGCGGCTTGCTGCCCCGGCCGTACAAGGCGATGATGCGGAGCAACTGGGGTTAGCGACGCCGGAGTATCAGGATTATCCGTTGGGGCCTGCGACCTTTCGCAAGGCAAACAGTGTTGGGAAGCTGTTGGTCTCTGCGAGCGCAGTCCACGCGGCGGTCGGTTCGTTGGGGTATGACTCATCGGATGTGCTCTTTGAGACCGCGGTGGGCGTGTTTATCGACGATGTGCTTTACAAGATCACGAACAGCTTTTGCTCGCAGGCGATGGGCCTGCCGTATTGCTACTGGTTGACGCTTGAACCACCTGTTCGCTGACAACGAGCGCAAAGAAACGAAAGGAGGGAATTGTGCAGAACGCGAAGGATACGTTCTATGAGGTACTGCGGGGTCGGCTTGTTGCGCTCAATCCAGAGAGGACGATTGTGTTGCGCGGCGTTACGCGTCCAGGCGTGCTGGTTGAGGAGAACGAATTGCTCTCGGCCGTTGCATTGCCCGATTGCTTTCGGCTGCGATGGTCTGTGAGCGAAGTCGATGCAAACGGTCTGATGCCGATAGTGACGATGGAGTGCGCGATTGACTATGAGACTGCTGGTACGTCGATGAATGGCGGCACGGATCGCGGACGAGCGCTGGCTGCGATGGATGCAGAGCTGCAGGGAGCGGTGAATGCGCTGCCAAGGAGCTCGCCGAAGATGAACTATGCGCCGCTTGCTAATGGAAACACCGCGGTCGCGATGACGACCAGCGTTTGGTGGAGTGAGGTTGCATTTGGTCCAACGGTTATCAAGGACGATCGGT
The DNA here is from genome assembly GCA_049587035.1 of Acidobacteriaceae bacterium. Taxonomy (GTDB): domain Bacteria; phylum Acidobacteriota; class Terriglobia; order Terriglobales; family Acidobacteriaceae; genus Granulicella. Next base: position 8,503 of record JBAVDD010000414.1, read on the forward strand.
TGGCGCGAACGGCGACCCTTAATGTGATGAGCTACCAGGAAGAAGGTGAGCTGTGAGCGATGTGATGAGTACCATGTCCCCGATGGTGGGGCGGGTGAGTGCGTATTTCGCACCGGTGAATCGAACAGCGCAGCTGGCGACGATCTTTGATCCGGCCCAGAGTGGAGCGTTTGCGTTGAATAGTCCACCGGCTCCCTGGATTGGTCTGGGGTGGATCTCGAACTTTGCGCGCAAGTGTGGGACGAAGATAGAGGCTGTGCGAACGGGTGCACCGGCTACTACTCAGCTACAGGCGCGGACGCAGATTGAGGCTACGGTGTCGTTCGGCTTTGAGAGCTGGGGGAAGCTACAGCTTGCGCTCTCTGCCGGTACGCAACAGATGAACTTGCTCAAGGTTGCGGGTGGATCAACAGCCGAGGGGTCGGGTGGTACAGCGATTGCTGCATTGCCGTTACAGACTGGTTCAACCGCGACAGTATTGCAGGTGGGAGCGGCGGCGGCGGCATCCTTTGCGGTGAACGAGCTGATTGCGGTGGATGCGGATTACACCACGCAGACGGGATTTGTCGGCAGCGGAGTGAGCGGGGCTTATGTGCAGAGCGTACTCACGGATGTGGACTACATCCGTCGTGTGACTTTGAACGTCGGACGCATCACTGCCATTAACGCGACTACAGGCGCGTTGACGCTGGAGTGGCCGCTGGTTGCGGGAGTTCCGAGCGCGAGTATGAAGGTAAGCGGCGTGGTTGGGTTCTGTGATCGAGAGGGATCGAGCTTCTTTCAGGAGTGGTCGGCGGTGTTTGTAGGAGAGGGACAGCAGGGCGAGCGCGTGATCTGGCACTACCCACGGCTGCAGGCGATGAGTGGCATTGCAGAAGCTGGTGTGGCTGCCAGCGGTGGATACGACAAGGTGCGACTGGGTGCGGCGTTTCGCGCATTGCCTGTGAAGGATCCAGTGGATGGCGAGACGGTTGTCTGCTTCCGTAGTTATGTAGCTGGTTAGGGTTGTTGTGAAGGAGAGAATGTGCGGATTACGATCGATAATCTTGATGGGCTGGGTGCTGTCGATTACACCGAGGTGGTAGCGGCGGAGGGACCGATCACTGTGCAGCGCGCGTTGAACGTGCCTTCAAGATGCACTGCTGAGATCGTGCTTGGCGCATTGGGGCTTGCGGTGCCGGTTCGCCGCGGTAAGGTGACGGTTACCGGGGTGGACGGGACGGTGATGTTTACCGGATATCTCGCTACTGAGCCGGTCAGGATCTATGCTGGCAACGCTTCGAGCGGGCCAGTCTACCGGGTGCGTGTGACGGCTATTAGCGACGAGTGGTTGCTGGATAATCTCGGATCCGGGGCTGGTCTTAGAGATGCCGAGTCTTTGGGTCTTGGAGGCCTGGCACTGGTGCGGCAACTCGCCGCGCGTGCACAAGCTTTGGGGTCGGCCGGTGTAACGGTTGCGGGATCTGGGACCGTTCCGGCGACGGGTGTATTTGCCGCTCGAGCGGCGGCACCCTTTAGCGCCAATGCAGCAGAAGCGGCGAGTTCCACATATTCGACTTATCGCGCCCTCAATGGGCAGATTCTGATGCAGCCGGTGGGGAGCGTGACGCATGCGTTCAGCGATGCGAATGGAACCCTGTCGGTGTCAGAGCTGCAGACCAGTTCTGTTCGGGAGCTGGCAAACGATGTGACGCTTAGCGGTGCGGAAGAGCCTGCGGCATATATCCAGGAGAGCTTCTTCGGGGATGGTACGACGACGGTTTTCAATCTCAGCGAGTCGGCATATCGCGATGCCAATCGCACACTGGTGCTAGACAACTTCAATGAGGCGACATTCAATCCGGCTCAGTGGATTGTTGCGGATCCTGGTAGCCACCTTTCGCTTACGTCCGCTGGGCTCACTTTGAATGGTGGCAACGGCTCGGACGGTCAGACAACGCTTATGGCAATCGATGCGGTTGAGATGGGTGGATCGATCGTTGTGCAGCTGAGCGGTGTGATCCTTGCAGCTGCGTGTGATGGGATGCTCGCGGGCATGTACGAGGGGCTGCCGCTGCTGGCGGAGTGCTTTGCGGGATTTCGTGTGCGGCAGAGTGTTAGTGGAACTGGCGGCGTGACGGTCATCGTGCCTGTGGTCAACGGTGCTGAGGTTGGTACAGTGTTCACGCCGATCGCTGGACACTCTTATACGCTGCGCTTGCGGCTGCACTGCGTGGAGATGCAGCGCGTGATGCAGCGCTACTACTGCATGGTGGATGGGGTGGTGCAGGGCTTTGGGAGCGCGAGCGGAGTGACGGCTCCGATGGATGTGGTGTTTGAACTTGTTGATGAAGGCACTGCTTCCAATACGCCAGCTACGGTGATCTATGACAGTAGCGCGGCGGGGGAGACGCTGAGTAGTACGCCGGCGACTTGCTCGTTTGTGCTTGCGAACTCGACGCAGCTGTTTGGTTCCGTTGGGTCTGTGAGCGTGATGCGGACGGGTAGTGTGTGGATAGTCAGCACGTTGCCTAGCGGTACGCTGCAGACACGATTGATTGGGGTGGCAGGACAAGGCGTCGATTGCACGGTGAGCTATGGCACAGCCGCGGGCTCACCGGGCAAGGTGACGTTTCTTGCGGGGCGCGTTCCTGTTGTGGGTGAACGGGTGACTGTCAGCTATCGGAGCCAGGAGCGATCGATTGCGCGGCTTGCGGATCCTGCGAGCATTGCGTCTGAGGCTGTGAGTGGAGCTCCGGGCACGTGCCGTTGGCTGGGGAAGGTTACGCTTCCAGTTGCGCGGAGCAGTGCGGACTGCGAAAGTGCAACGCAAGCTGTGCTGGCGTTTGCTACAAGCCGCACGGCGGCCGTTGCGGGATCGTATGCCCTGGTGAACCCGGCGCAGGATATCTGGCCGGGTGATGTGCTGGCAATTACGAGTGCTGGTGTTACGTCGTCGTTGCTGGTGCGCAGCGTGGAGGCGATTGACGGCAGTGCGGTGCCGGAGCTGAGGCAGTACAAGGTGGGTTTTGCGAATGACTGGGCGACGGAATGGGCTGCTGGAATTGGGTTGAAGTTGAGTGAAGAGATTGCGGCGGATGCGTATCTGCCGCAGACGGCGTCTATCGCGCCAGGTCAGGTGCTTGCGAACCTGCAGCAGTTGACTGTGACGAGTTTGACGGATACTGCCTTGCAAGTGGATGCCGGAATGGCTCCGCCTGCAGGCGGTGGGTTTGAGGTGCGGTTGAAGGATTGGGAGTTCGGAGTGGGAGTGGATGCTGCGGATCTGGTGTTGCGCAGTCCTGTGCGCAGCTTTTCGATTCCGATTGCTGCGCAACTACAGCGCTTCTATGTGCGCATGTACGACGGGAGCACGCCGCCGGTTTTTTCGCGATTTTCCAGCGCGGTGTTTGTCGATATGCCTGTGAATGAGACGGCATGAGGGGGATGAGTGGGGAGTGGATACGAGGTGGGTCGATGACGGACTTTGAGGGTCAGGTGCTGCAGGAGCTAAGTGTACTGAAGGCGCAGATGCAGCAGTTGCTGGGGATTGGGCAGCCGGGGAGGTTGCAGCATTTGGAAGCGCGGGTGGATTCGCACGAGCGCGCTGTGCAGCGATTGCGGGGTATTGGAGCGGCTTTTGGCGGGCTGCTCACGATTGTGCATTTCGCTATTGCTTACTTCGCGGAGCGGCACAACTAGCCGCCTCGTGATTAAGCAGGCGGTTAGTTGCCTAGCCGATGTCTTCGGACCAATTCTCGAGATAGGCTTTGAAGTCGGACATGAACTTTCCGGCGTCGGCGCCGTCGATGATGCGGTGATCGAAGCCGAGGGTGAAGCGCTGAATGCTTCGGATCGCGATGGTGTCCTGACCGTCTTTGTCGGTGAGCACGACTGCTTCCTTGTTGAGGCCGCCGATGCCGAGGATGGCGGACTGGGGCTGCGCGATGATGGGCATGCCGAATTGCTCGCCGAAGATGCCGGAGTTGGTGAGCGTGAAGGTTCCACCTGCAACGTCGTCGGGAGCCAGCTTCTTGGACCTGGCGCGTTCGGCTAGATCGACGACGGCGCGGGCTACGCCGAGGAAGCTCTTCTCCTCTGACTGCTTGATGACCGGGACGATGAGGCCCCATTCGAGGGCAACTGCGATCCCGATGTTGATGTTCTTGTTGTAGAGGATTGCTTCGCCTTGCATCGACGCATTGACGATGGGGTGCTTGCGAAGGGCTTGTACGGCGGCGCGGGTAATGAAGGGCATGTAGGTCAGCTTTACGCCATTGCGCTGCTCGTACTTGTTCTTCTCTTTCTCGCGCAGCTTGACGATGCGCGTCATGTCCACCTTGAAGACGGTGTGAACATGCGGGCTCGTTGCCTTGGACTCGACCATGCGCTTGGCGATGATGGAACGCATCTTGGAGAGAGGGACTAGCTCGCCTGGCAGCGGAGCGGGCGCTGCGACAGGCTTTGCTGGTGCGGATATTGGCGCGGGCGCAGGAACGGCGGCCGGGGGGGCTGCTGAAGTCGCTGCGGGTGTTCCCTGAAGATGGCCGAGGATGTCCTGCTTGGTAATTCGGCCTGAGGCACCGGTTCCGGGGATTGCTCGAAGATCCACGTTGTTTTCCGAGGCGATCTTGCGAACGAGCGGCGAGGAGCGTGGGACGTCACCTGCGGATGCAGACGGCACTGCGGGTGCGGGAATGCTAGATTTCGCTGCTGCGGCAGGAGTCTGGGCTACTGGCTGCGGCGCTGCTGCTGGAATTGAAGCACCGCCGCCGATTACGGCAACCACCGTGTTGATGGTGACGGTCTGGCCCTCCTGCACGCGAATCTCTGAAAGAACGCCTGCGGTTGGGGAAGGAATCTCGGCGTCGACTTTGTCGGTAGAGATTTCGAAGATGGGTTCGTCGCGGGTAACCGTGTCGCCCACTTTTTTTAGCCACTTGGTTAGCGTGCCTTCGGTGATGGACTCGCCCATCTGGGGCATGAGCACTTCGGTTCCCGGACCGGAAGCTGCCGGGGTGGGGGCAGGAATGGCTTGGTCGCTTGCAGCAGTTGCGACCGCAGCAGGTGTTACGGTCTCTTCTTTTGGAGTTGCAGGCGCTGCGGCCGGTTCGGATGCCGAGCCGTCGTTGATGGCGCAAACCACGGTGCCTACACCTACGGTTGCGCCCTCCTGGACCTTGATTTCACCCAGGGTGCCGGCTGCGGGCGAGGGAATCTCGGCGTCGACCTTGTCGGTGGAGATCTCGAAGAGTGGTTCATCGCGGGTGACGGTATCGCCTGGCTTCTTGAGCCACTTGGTGAGGGTGCCTTCGGTGATGGATTCGCCCATCTGGGGCATAACTACGTCGATTGGCATGGGGAAACAGTCTCCGGAAGAGTTTGCAGCGCAATTTCAGATTATACGGCTGAAAATAGGATCGAGAGCAGGTTTAAGGCGGCAATCTATACCTTCAAGTACAGAATAGACCTATGAGCTACGAGGGCTAATGGCTAGTAATTCGTCGAGGGATTCGGCGGCGAGGATCTGGCGTTGGAAGACTCGGCCGAAGTTTGACGCGACGCTATCCGCGGCTTGAGGCATGGTTGGTGAGGGGATCAGGGGCGACTCCTGCTCTAGCGACGTAACGGTTCGATCGGTGATGCCGCAGGGGACTATCCAGTCGAAGTCTCGCAGATCAGTTGTGACGTTGAGGGCGAAGCCGTGCGAGGTGATTGCCTGGGAAACGTGGACGCCGATCGCGGCGATCTTCTTTTCGCGAACGGTTCCGCCGGAGAGGGTCCAGACGCCGGTGAGTTTGCAGATGCGTTGTGTCGGGATGCCGAAGTTTTTGCAGGTAAGGATGAGGGCTTCTTCCATTAAGCGGACGAAGTCGACTGGGCCGAGGTGTGGTCCTCGTTTGCCTGGTAGATCGCCGCGCAGGTCGAAGATGGGGTAGCCGACTAGCTGACCGGGCCCGTGATAAGTGACGTCACCGCCGCGGTTGATCTCGTGAACTTCGACGCCGCGCTGGGCGAGGAGTTCGTCGGAGGCAAGGATATTGGCGCGGGATGCGTTGCGGCCAAGGGTGAGGACGGGCGGATGCTCGAGGAGGATTAGTGTGTCGCTGATGAGGTTGGCTTTTCGCGCGGCAACAACCTCTTGCTGGATGCGCAGGCCCTCGGCGTAGGGAACGCGGCCGAGTTGGAGCAGGTGGATGTGCATAGGTTTCATTGGAGCCCGGCGAGGAAGCCGAGCTCCGATGATGGAGGAGGGAACTAGACGTTGATGGCCATGCCCTCGACGCTCGAGAAGCCGTCGAGCAGGCTTTCGGAGAGGGTTGGGTGGGCGTGGATGGTGAACATCAGCTCGTCGATGGTGGCTTCGAGTTCCATTGCAACGACGCATTCGGCGATGAGCTCAGTGGCTTGTGGTCCGATGATGTGGACGCCGAGGACTTCGCCGTACTTGGCGTCGGAGACTACCTTTACGAAGCCGTCGTGCGAGTCGACGATGGTCGCCTTGGAGTTGCCCATGAAGGGGAACTTGCCGACTTTGACCTGGTGGCCCTTTTCCTTGGCCTGGGCTTCGGTCAAGCCGACACTGCCGATTTGTGGGTCGCAGTAGGTGCAGCCTGGGACGCGGTCTTTGCGCACGGGGCGGGCGTACTTCCCGGCGAGCTTGCTGGCAACTACCACGCCGCTCATGGCGCCGACGTGGGCCAACTGCGGCAGCCCGGCTACGATGTCGCCGATGGCGTAGACGTCGGGCTCGGTGGTTTCCATCCACTCGTTGACGGGAACGAAGCCGCGATCGAGGGTGATCTTCACCTTGTCGATGCCGGCGTCGGCGGTGCGGGGACCACGGCCGACAGCTACCAGAACCTTCTCGGCTTCCTTTACTTGAGGCTTTCCTGCGGCGTCGGTGAAGGCTACTTTGACCCCGCTCGTAGTCTTCTCGATCTTCTCAACCTTGCAACTTACGTTTACGTCGATGCCGCGCTTCTTGTAGGCGCGGGTAAGTTCCTTGGAGACTTCTTCATCTTCGACCGGCACGATGCGGGGGAGTGCCTCGATGATCGTAACGTCGGCGCTGAAGCTCTTGAAGACGGAGGCGAACTCGACGCCGACAGCGCCAGAGCCGATGACGATCAACGACTTTGGCAGCGAAGGCAGGGTGAGGATCTCCATATTGGTGAGGATGGTGTCGTCGGCTTTGTAGCCGGGGAGCATGCGGGCGTCGGAACCGGTGGCGATCACGACGTTTTTGCCCAGCACCTGGGTGGAAGCCTGCAGCTCCGACCCCTGGCCTTTGCCTTTGTCTTCGGTGGTGACGTCGACGGTGAGGATGCCGGCCTTGGCTGGTCCAGTGAGGCGGCCATGCCCGCGCACGACCGTGATCTTGTTCTTCTTCATTAGGAAGTCAAGACCCTTGGTGTGCTTCACGATGATGTCGTTCTTGCGCTTGAGCAGGTTTTCCCAGTTGAGCTTCAGAGCGGACACGCCCTCGATGCCGTAGCTTTCGGCGTGCTTCAGGTGATCCCACACCTCGGCGGAGAAGAGCATGGCCTTGGTGGGAATGCATCCCCAGTGGAGGCAGGTGCCGCCGAGCTTGTCGGTCTTCTCGATGAGAGCCACTTTGAGGCCTAGCTGCGCGGCGCGGATGGCGCACGTATAGCCCGCAGGGCCGCCGCCGATGATGACGAGGTCATAGATAGTTTCTGCCAAGAGATTGAGCTCCATTCATTGGGCGATTGCGGCCCGCGGTACAGCACGCACGCCTGCGTTTCAACTTCGCTGGACATCTTAGTTTAGCCGTTGGCGCAGCCCACGTCATTCGATGTTCCAGCCGGACATGCGATTCAAGCCGCCCCAATCCCCATTCACAACCTAACCCATGCGCTCCAGGAGGTGCGCGCACTATGCAGTTATTTTGTTACAGCGAACAAGGTTTAGCGCTCACTAAGAGCTTTGAAGGGCTGCACCTGAGTGCCTACCAAGACTGCGCCGGCATCTGGACGATCGGTTATGGCCATACCGGTCTCGGAGTTTCGGATGGCCAGAGGATCGATGAAGTGGAGGCTGAGGCGTTTCTGCGAGCCGATCTCGCGGACGCCATTGCATGCGTTAACCGTGCCGTGAAGGTAGAGATCTCGCAGAACCAGTTCGATGCGATGGTGGATTTCTGTTTCAACGCAGGACGCGGAAACTTCGCGCAATCGACGCTACTGCGCAAGGTAAATGGTGAGGACTTCGCTGGCGCTGTTGCTCAGTTTGCCCTCTGGGTGCACGTCGGCGGCGAGGTAGTGTCGGGGCTGGTGCGAAGGCGGAATGCTGAGGCGGCGCTGTTCAAACTCGAATAGGTTGTATCGGCCTTAGAAGTGCTTCGCAGCTTCCTTGGCAAAGTAGGTCGCGATGAAATCTGCGCCGGCGCGGCGAATGCTCAGGAGGCTCTCGAGCATGGCGCGCTCGGGGTCCAGCCAGCCACGCTGGAAAGCGGCTTGGAGCATGGAGTATTCGCCCGAGACCTGGTAGGCGCCCATGGGCAGATCGAAGCGGGTTCGGGCTTCACGGATGACGTCGAGATAAGGCATTGCGGGTTTCATCAGCAGCATGTCCGCGCCTTCCGCGATATCCTGCTCAATCTCTCGCATCGCCTCACGGAGATTTGCTCCATCCATCTGATAGGTGCGACGATCCCCGAACTGCGGCGCGGAATCAGCCGCCTCGCGAAAGGGGCCGTAAAACGCGGAGGCGAACTTGGAGGCGTAGCTGAGGATCGGTGTGTTGTGATTTCCGGCCTCGTCGAGTGCGGTGCGGATTGCGGCTACGCGGCCATCCATCATGTCGCTGGGAGCGACGACGTCGGCACCGGCCTCGGCCAGGGAGGCCGCTGTTTTTGCGAGCAGGCTCACGCTGGAGTCATTCTCTACGTCGAAGTGATCACCGTCGCGGTGCACGATACCGCAGTGTCCGTGGGAGGTGTACTCGCAGAGGCAGACGTCGGCTATTACAACCAGCGACTTTGCGGCCGTTGTCGCCTTGACCGCTCGCAGGCCGCGTTGAACGATGCCGTCTGCCGCCCATGCTCCGCTGCCTTGCTCGTCTTTTGAATCAGGAATTCCAAAGAGCAGCAGGCCGCCGATCCCAAGTGTTGCGCAGGCTTCTACCTCCTTCAACGCTTCGTCGATGGAGAGGTTGAAGACGCTGGGCATGCTGCTGATCTCGCGGCGGATGCCCTCACCCTCGCATAGGAAGAGAGGATAGATGAGCGCACCGGGTTCGAGGTGGGTTTCACGAACGAGCGATCGCATCGCAGAGCTGGAGCGTAGACGGCGTAGGCGAGTTGCCGGAAATTCCATGGCACTATTCTATGTCGCCAGCGACGGTAAATCCGTAATCCGGACCACATGCATTCGACGGGAATTACCGTCCGTGCTGCGCATAGGCGAGGCTGGCATACTCTTCTCCGCTGACACGCGGCGCCAGCACCCAGAGGGTGTAGACCCCGAGAGCGGTACCCAGGGGAATGTGAATTAAGGCCAGGATACCGAAGATAATGCCGAGCACTCTGCCCCAGGGCTGGCGCGCGATCAGTGCGTATCCGGTGAGGACGGTGCAGCCGATGCTTACCACCAGTGAGAAGACGGCCATGGGCCAGAGGCTGGCCAGCCACATGGATCCGAAGGGGCTCCAGCCCAGGTTGAAGTTGCCATTACCGAAATGCCCCCCCAGAAATCCGTGAAGGAACATCATTCCCATGAAACCAGTGCAGAAGCGCAAGGCAGCGTAGACCAGCCACATCGTCCCCAGAATTTGAATGTTGCGTTCTACGCGGTTATACGGCCAGACCATCGGCCCCGGAGCATAAGTTGTGGGGGGCGGCGGTGGAACGGCTGCGTGAGCGCCGCATCGCGGGCAAAAGCGGGCATCGGGCGCCAGTACATTTCCGCATGTTGAACAAGTCATCGTTCGACCTCCGCGCAGCACATTCACTTCCCACGCATGATTAGGACTACGCAAGTAGCGTACGCCGGGTTCCGTCTCCATGGGCAACTGAGCGGTCTATATACATACCGGGCAGCCGCCCCAGACCGGTATCCTAAAGAAATGGCGTTCCTTCCAGACATACCGGCAGCACTATCCGAGACCAGCACAGTGGCCTTGCAGTGGCCCGAGCTGATTCGACACCTTTCTCGCCGGGCACAGTCCGCGCTGGGCAAGGAGTGGATCGGGGCCCTGGAGCCGAGCTCCGAACCCGTTTGGATCGCCCAGCAACAGCAGCGTAACGCGGAGATGCAGAAGCTCATTGCCGGCGGCACGTTCGACTATCGCGGCATCTTCGACGTAACGGAAGCCCTCGACAAGGCGCGAATTGACGGCGCGGCGCTGGAGGCGGCTGAACTCCGCGAAGTGATCGTCCATGCCGAACGCGTCGAGGCGTGGCGCCAAACGGTGTTTCCGCAACCCGGGATGGTGCAAGGCCAATGGCCGGCGATTGAAGCGATGTCCACACCGCTCCAGCCGCATGATCTTGGCAGCACGCTGCGCTCGCTGGCCGGAAAGATTGAGCCAGATGGCAGCCTTAATGACAATGCCTCGCCGGAGCTCGGTCGCATACGCCGGGCGATGGCCCAGCAGCACCGCGCCATTGAGTCGAGCTTGCGCCGCGCGTTGGCCAAGCTGTCCGACGAGGGCAACACACAGGATTCTCTGATCACGGTTCGCGGGGAGCGCTTTGTAATTCCGGTGAAGGCGGAGTTCAAGCGCAAAGTCGGCGGCGTGGTGCACGGCTCAAGCTCGAGCGGTCAAACGGTCTTCATCGAGCCGCTGGAGACGATCGAGCATAACAACGAGCTGACCCGTCTGCTCGACGAAGAGCAGGCTGAGATTCACCGCATCCTGGTCGCGATGACCCGGACGGTCGCGGCGAAGGCTGAGGCGCTTCTTCTCGGTGCGGCCATCCTTGCGGAGGCTGATGCGCACCAGGCTATCGCCCAGTTTGCGGCGGAGTTTGACTGTGTGCGTCCGAGCTTCGCCGAAGACGACGAACGTCTCCCGGATGAGGCCATCGCCGATTTCAACCTGGTTGAGGCGCGACATCCCTTGCTGGAGATGCGTCTTCGTAGCCAGAGCAGCACCATCGTCCCTTTGACTATCGCCCTGCCGCGGGGCAAGAGGCAGTTGATCATCAGTGGGCCGAATACAGGCGGCAAGACGGTCGCGCTCAAGACAGCTGGGCTGCTTGCTCTCATGGCGCAGAGCGGCATCCCGTTGCCTGCCACCTCCGCGCGGCTTCCCCTCTTTGCAGGCGTCTATGCCGACATCGGCGACGCACAGTCGATCGAACAGAATCTCTCCACCTTTTCGGCACACATTGTGCACGTTGAACGCATCGCGCGTGAGGCGGACACGCGATCCCTCGTGCTGCTGGATGAGCTGGGCTCGGCAACTGATCCGGAGGAAGGCGCCGCGCTGGCCGTCGCCGTGGCGGAGCACTTCCTGCGGCGCGATACGTGGTGCCTCATCACAACCCACCTCACCTCGCTAAAGGTGTATGCCGCAAAGCATGACGGCGTCTTGAACGCTGCAGTTGGATTCGACGAGGCAGCACTTGCTCCCACCTACGAGTTGCGCCTTGGGGTTCCGGGTGCTTCAGCGGGGCTGAATATCGCTGCGCGGCTGGGCCTGAATCCAGACATCGTTGCAAATGCCCGCGCACAGATGACGACCCAGCAGGTAGACATCGGTCGATTTCTGGATGAGTTGCATGCGCAGCTTACCGCCGCCGCTACAGAGCGCGAACAGCTAGCCGCGAGGGAGCGAGAACTCGTCCGCGAGCGGCTGCGGTTGGAGCAGGAGGGCCGCACCGAGCAGCAGGCGCGCACACGCGAGCTGGAGCGCCAACTGAAGAGCCTGATCGAAGACTTTGAGGCGCAGCTGCGCGAGACCGTCAAGGCCATCGATGATAAGACGGTCGCGCAGAAGATTGCACGAGACTCCGCGCTGCGCATCGCCCGCCTTAAACGCGAGTTCTCAGAGCAGTTCCAAACCACTATCGAGGCGCACAACGCTGCATCCGTCGGAGAATCGGCGAAGCCTCCAGCCCAACGGTGTCGCGAAGCCAAGACAGGCGACATTGTGCGTCTCAAGTCCCTCAACCGTGAAGGCCGTGTGGTGCGAGTGATCGACGCCAAGACGCTGGAGGTCGCTGTCGGATCCATGAAGACCCGCGTACCGGCGAGCGATGTCGACGAGGTCATCAGCCTGGCGCAGAAACCACTTGACGCGGTGAAGCGGCGCGGAGGCATCACGGTCTCCACGATTGAAGATTCCGATTATCTGAGTTCGGAGATCAACGTTATTGGACGGACGGCGGATGAGGCTGAGAGTGAAGTGGAGCGCTTTCTCGAGCGCGCCTTTCTCGCCGGCCTGCCGCGCATCCGCGTAGTCCACGGAGTAGGAATGGGCATTCTGCGGCGCACGTTGCGAGAGTTTTTGAGCAAACATCCGCACGTAACTTCCGTCTCCGAACCTCCCTACAACGAAGGCGGTCAGGGCGCGACCATCGTGGAGCTGCGTCAGTGATGAGCTTCGTCCGCGACATTTATGTGGCGCTGATCGGCAGAATCTGCTCGACTTAGCCGATTTCGCGATCCCCGTTCGGGGGGCCATATCCCCATTCGCTGCAAAATATCCCCATTCGCTGCATAGAGAAGGACTTCGAGCCCCATCTATCCTACCCTGAAGGTGCGGGTTGTCCTTCGTGTGCAGAGCTCGCGGACTCTTAATAAGGTGAATCGCTTCATGCAATTCACGGGTCATGAGTTGGGAAATCAAGCTGGGAATTAGTCTTGGAATTAATCTGGGAACGAACCCCTCGCCGCGCCTGATCGCCGCGGCAAACCTTCAGGAGATAGAAAATGGGAAAAGCAACGAAGCTCTTTGAAAAAGGCGTAGTCCTAGGCGCGAAGGCTGGCTGGAGCGTATTCAACAAGATCAACTCGTTTAGCCCCAACGAGAGCTTTACTCCGAAGTGGTCCGATAAGCCGCTGCTGAAGTCATACCAGAAGGAGAAGCCCCCTCTTGGCTGGCCGCGTACTACGGACTCGTTGTGTCCGAAGTGCGTGCCGCAGATCCGGCAGCAGATCGTTGATGGCAAGTTGCCTCACGAGATTCTGCTCAACGAGAAGGTCGGCGAGATCAAGGCACAGATCATTGAACGCGACGGCCAGATTTTGATGGTGAAGGATTGCCCCATCCATGGCCACTTTGAAGATGTCATGTCGATTGACACGGCCTTCTTCAAGCATCTCGAAGAGGTCTTCCCGGGCCGCGACATCCGTGCCCACAATGACGGCAAGCTGCACAATCACGGCACCTCGACGGTGACTCACGGACGTGGATCGGTGCTGACCATCGATCTCACCAACCGTTGCAACATGATGTGCGACCCCTGCTTCATGGACGCTAATCAGGTTGGTTTCGTCCACGAATTGACGTGGGACGAGATCAAGACCATGCTCGACAACGCGGTCACCATCAAGCCGAAGCGCCAGATGTCGGTGCAGTTCTCCGGCGGTGAGCCGACATTGAGCCCATACTTCCTCGACGCGGTGGCTTATGCCCGCAAGGTTGGCTACACGTCAGTGCAGGCTGCGACCAACGGCATTGAATTCGCCAAGTCCAAGGAGTTCTCCAAAGCTGCTGCCGAGGCGGGTCTGCGCTATGCGTACCTGCAGTTTGACGGCATCGGCAACGCACCGAACTCGCATCGCAAAGTCGGCAACGCGTTCGACGTGAAGCTTCAGGCGATCCACAACCTTCATGAGGCTGGCGTGGACATTGTTCCCGTCACCTGCATCATTAATGGCATCAACAATGAGCAGGTCGGCCGCATCATCGAGTTCGCGCTCGACAATCCCAAGAAGATCAACTTCCTGAGCTTCCAGCCGGTCAGCTTCACCGGCCGTGATGAGGATGTGTCCGACGAGCGGCGCATGGCGCAGCGGTACACGCTTTCGCACCTCGCGCACGACGTCAAAAATCAGACCGGCCTCGGTGAGCCTGTGCGCGACTGGTTCCCGATCAGCTTCATGTCGACCTTCTCTGATTGGGCTGACCTGGTGCATGGACCAGACCACGATTGGGGTCAACTCTCCTGCGGCTGCCACCCGAACTGCGGCATCGGTATGGCGCTGATGATCGACAAGGAAACCAAGGAAGCTGTGCCCGTCACGGCGTTCTTGAATGCCGATCGTCTGGCTAAGGATATTGCCCGCGTGAACGATGCGGCCCGTGGTAAGTTCCTGACGATGGTTGGTGCGTCGCTCGCGCTCATTCGTAACTACGAGCCGAAGAATGCACCCACGCACTTCAGCATCTTCAGCCTTCTGACCAAGTTCGATAAGTGCTTCGGTGCGACCGGTCGCAACTACGGCAAGGTTTCCGCTGACCGCACCATGGAAGACATCAAGAAGCGTCGCGCCGATCGTTGGAACTTCCTATTCATAGCCGGCATGTGGTTCCAGGATCTCTTCAACTACGACTTCCGCCGCACCGAGCAGTGCATCATCCCGTACGCGACGCAGGAAGGCGAAATCAGCTTCTGCGCCTACAACACCGGCGTCGGCTGGCGCAACATCATCGAGAAGATGCACATGACTTCGTCGCTCACCAAGTGGTATGAAGAGCACGGCCGTCACGAGATCTTTGCCGGTGGTAAGAAGGTCGGTCTCGAGAAGGAAGCCAAGTATGACCTGGTCCTGAACCAGGCGCACGTGGACTCTGCCGCGAATGACACGTTCGACAAGAGCGGTATCGCGAAGAATGCTCGCGAAGAGAAGATTCGCGCGCGGGACGAGAAGCTGAAGCAGGATGCGGAGAACTCCCGCATGGCCAAGCTCTACCGCAAAGAAATCCTCAAGGAGCCCGAGCTTCCCGGCGGCTTCGTCGCAATCGGCGAGATCGGTGGCTTTGCAGGCATCAAGCCAGCGGCGCCCATCGAGAGCAAGGCTGAGGTCGTCAAGACCATCGAAGAGCCTGTCGCCGGCGACTAGTTCCGAAAAGTGAATCAAGCAAAAGGCCGCCCTCAGGGGCGGCCTTTTGTTTTGGGTGAGCGCCTGGGCTCTGGGTGTGTTGGGGAGCCGCCGTGTGTGCGTGTTGATGCCACACGCGTTAACAAAAGTTTGTTTGACTCGGGAGTCGGTTTGTAGGAATGGCATACTTCGCGAGTCGGAAGATGATGCATCCTAGTAGTTACCCGGAGGTCATAGTGACGCAGGCTTATATCAACCGAATCGCGACCGCCGTGCCGCAGGATGATGTTCACGGGGCGTTTGTTGCGTTTGCCGATCAGATGCTCGAGGACCCGCGCATACAGCCCGTCTTTCGGCGCATGGCGGCGCGATCGGGGATACGGCGACGCTTCTCTGTTCTTACCCCCAACGCAGCCAGTACGGAGTTCACCGTTAATGCGCATGAGTTCTACACGCGCGGCAGTTTCCCCGACACCGCCACGCGCATGAAGATCTTCGAGCGGTTTGCTCCAAGGCTGGCGCAGCGCACCCTCGATAAGCTCCATCTCTCCGAAGAAGAACGCCACGGTGTGACGCATGTGCTGGTAACATCCTGCACGGGCCTCTATGCGCCGGGGTTGGACTTCGACATCATCGATCACCTCGGGCTCGACACCTCTGTAGAGCGGACCATGATCGGGTTCATGGGCTGCTATGCGGCGATCAACGGCCTCAAGCAGGCGCGGCATATCGTGCGGTCCGAGCCCACGGCCAAGGTGTTGCTCGTTAATCTCGAGCTCTGCACGCTGCACCTGCAGGAGACGCAGGATCTTGAGCAAGTCTTGTCCTTCCTAGTTTTTGGCGATGGTTGCGCAACCAGCCTGATCAGTGCGGAGCCCGTAGGCTTTGCGATGGACAGCTTCCGCTCGCTACTGATTCCCGACACGCGGGAGTTAATCACATGGCGTATCCGCGAGGTAGGCTTTGACATGCTGCTCTCGGGCAAGGTTCCAGGAGAGATCGGCAAGGCCCTGGCAGTCTCGGGCGGAGAGGTGTTGGGCAATCACCGTAAGGAGGACATCTCCTTGTGGGGCGTGCACCCGGGTGGGAAGTCGGTACTCGACGCGGTAGAGCGAGGGCTGGGGCTAGCGGAGAGCGCCCTGACAGCATCGCGGCAAACGTTGGAGTGCTTTGGCAACATGAGTTCTGCCACCGTAATGTTCGTGCTTGAACGCCTGATGCAGGCCGCGCAGCCAGGCGAGAAGGGCTGCGCCATGTCCTTCGGCCCTGGGCTAACAGCGGAGACGATGCTCTTCCATGCGGTCTGACGCCGGCATAGATTTTTCGCAGCGCGCAGCGCCATCTCAGTTGCCCGAGTGGATGGACGAGCCCTGCTCCTACGAAGATTTTCGCCAGTGCCTGCTTGATCTCGGCCAGGTCAACCGGCTAGCACTATCGTATCGTCCGACACTCGATTTTCTAGAACGCCTGGTCATCAAACACCCGCCGAAGAATATGTTGCGCATAGTGGATGTGGGCTCCGGCGGCGGAGATATGCTGCGCCGCATCGAACGTTGGGCAAGAAAAAAAGAGATCGAAGTCGTCCTCGTGGGTATCGATCTGAACCCATATTCCACCCAAGCCGCCAGAGAGTTTACGCCAAGCACGAGTCGGATCGAATGGATTACCGGAGATGCATTTGCGCACGCTGAGCCTATCGATATCGTCCTAAGCTCACTGTTTACGCACCATCTCGAGGAGGCCGAGATTGTGCGCTTTCTAGCCTGGAGCGAGGCGGTAGCAGAGCATGGGTGGTTCGTGAACGACCTCTGCCGCGAGGCGACGCCTCACAAGCTCTTTGGCATGCTCGCGAAGGTGATGCAGTGGCATCGCTTTGTGCAGCACGATGGGCCTGTCTCATTCCGGCGGAGTTTTCGCGAAGACGATTGGGAGCGAATGGCTATAGAGGCAGGCATTTCGGTTGGAGATCTCCGTCTAGCACGGTGGACGCCGGGACGGTTGTGCGTGGAGCGCATGAAGTGAAAGCGGAGGTCTTGGTCGTAGGTGGCGGCCTCGCCGGTTCAGCTGCAGCGATTGTTCTGGCACGCGCTGGACGGGATGTGTTGCTGCTGGAGCGCGACTCACGCGCGCAGCACAAAGTTTGCGGAGAGTTTCTGAGCAGGGAAGCGCTGCGCTATCTGGAGCATTTGGCCCTCAGCGTACGAAAGGCTGGCGGGGTGATGATCGAGTCTGTGCGATTGGCCAACGGAAGGAACGTAAGTCGTGCGGAGCTGCCGTTTCAGGCGATGTCGCTGACACGGAGGTGTCTGGATGAGGAGTTGTTGCGGCGCGCAATCGATTCCGGGGTGCGTGTGGTGCGCGGCTGCAGGGTGGAACGCATTGAACGCGTCGATGCAGGTTGGCAGGCCGTAATAGAGGGAGACTCCGTAACGGCTGAAGCGGCATTTCTCGCCACGGGCAAGCACGATGTTCGCGGTCGTAGTCGCGCGAAGGGCAAACAATCGCAGTTGGTCGCGTTCAAGATGTATTGGCGACTCGCACCAAAGCAGATCATGGCGCTGGAAAACCACGTGGAGCTTATGCTCTATGCGGGCGGTTATGCCGGCTTGCAGCCAGTGGAGGGTGGCTTGGCGAACCTGTGCTGCCTGGTGGAGCGCGCTGAACTACGGCGCTTGGGTGGGCAATGGAGAAATCTGCTTGTGACGATGCAGCAGCAGTGCGATCTGCTGCGGGAGCGTCT
This sequence comes from Acidobacteriaceae bacterium, assembly GCA_049587035.1. Lineage (GTDB taxonomy): Bacteria > Acidobacteriota > Terriglobia > Terriglobales > Acidobacteriaceae > Granulicella. The sequence goes on from JBAVDD010000414.1 coordinate 26,239, forward strand.
GCAAGGAGCTGAACCGCTACTCGAAAAGCCACTGGCACTCTCAGGCATCCCGTATGGATACGTACGCGCACGGAGCGATGGAGTCTGGACGCTCGGTGATCAGGCGGCGGTGATTCCGTCTTTCACCGGAGATGGAATGTCGATCGCGCTGCATAGCGGTTGCCTGGCAGCTCAGATGTATTTGAATGGAGAGACAGCAGAGCGTTTTCAGGAACGTCTGTGTGCGGAACTCTCGACCCAAGTAGCGCTAGCGACCGCGGTGTCACGAGGGTTAGTATGGCGACCGTCACGCGGTGTGCTGACACGAGCGGTTCAGGCTTGGCCCGGACTATTGGGGATCGTCGCAGGTCAAACCAGGATTTCGGATACGGCAATACTTCATTAGGCTTTGAAGTTGGAATCCGAACGGCCGTTGGGTCGGCCACTCAAGAAAGTGTGGTGTCGGGATTAGCCGACGTGTTTATATTGATTATCTTTCGATGCAGGTGCGAAGGCCTATCTTTTGAGGCGATGCGAGGCTAACCATGGCTACGGTTGCAGAGGGACGGATTGTCGCGGTCGATGCGTACATTAGACGGGCAGGCGAGTTTGCCCAGCCGGTACTCTGGTACCTGCGTGAAGCAGTGCATGAGGGAGCTCCAGGAGTGGTGGAGGCCATGAAGTGGTCGATGCCCTTCTTTGTCTACAAGGGCGTGATCCTGGCGAACATGGCGGCATTTAAGGCGCACTGTAGCTTTGGGCTATGGGGCACGTCAGCGGTTGGAGCATTGCAAGCCGATGGCGTCGCGCAGGGTGGAAATATGGGCTCGTTTGGTAAGATCACATCGACAAAGGATCTACCCTCGCGCAAGAAGTTGGTGGGGTATGTGAAGCTGGCGACTAAGGCGATCGATGATGGCGAGCGAACCAAAGCGTGGTCGCGTCCGAAGGTGGCCAAAGCGGAGGCTGAGGTTCCTGGGGAGTTGGCCTTGGCGCTGACGAAGAACAAGGCGGCAGCCAAGAAGTTCGAGACGATGGCGCCTGGTTGCAGGCGCGAGTACTGCCAATGGATTGCCGATGGGAAACGGGAGGAGACGAGGGAGAAACGTGCGGCCACTGCTGTGGAGTGGATCTCTGAGGGGAAATCTCGAAACTGGAAGTATGAATAGATGCGCGAGGATCCCATTGCACAAGCAGACGGAACGTCGCAGTCTGCGCACAGGATCAGGATCGCTTGAACGATGAGGTCGGCCGAAGGACAACCGACGCCCGTCGACTGCTGTGATGTTTGTGGCTATACGGATAGACTGGCTGGAAGATGTCCGATAGCCCAAAGGCAAAAGTGAAGAGCGCGACGCGGCAAGGTAGGGGCGCCGACAAACGGAGGCGGGGGACGGTCGCGGTGGTGACAGACCCGGACGCGTTGGGATTTTCCGCGCTGAGTTTCCGTCGACGGTTGGGAACATGGTATCGGCAGAATGCGCGAGTACTGCCTTGGCGAGGTGTTGGTGATCCATACGCAACGTGGTTGTCGGAGATCATGCTGCAGCAGACGCGTGTGGCGACCGTCATTGAGCGGTATGAGGAATTTCTGGATCGATTCCCGACCATCCATGATCTCGCGGTTGCGGATGAGGAGGACGTACTGGCACTCTGGAGCGGCCTTGGCTACTACCGCAGGGCGAGGATGCTGCACCGTGGGGCGGAGTTTGTGGACCGAGAGTTTGGAGGGCAACTGCCGCGATCTGCGGTAAAGCTGCGGACACTTCCCGGAGTGGGTGAATATACCGCGGCGGCGATCGCAAGCATAGCGTTTGGCGAGAGCGTGGCCGTGCTGGATGGGAATGTAGAGCGAGTGCTGCTGCGAGTGTTGGGTAGGCCCGAAGAAACGGGAGCGAAGGCACGGGCACGTTTAGTGGAGGCAGCACAGCGGCTTATGCCAGCCGCTAGTAGAAGGTCGTCTGGTGAGAACGCGGCGGGCGATCACAACCAGGCGATGATGGAGTTGGGCGCAATGGTCTGCGTTCCGCGGGCGCCGATGTGCGTTCAGTGTCCGGTGATGGAGCTTTGTAAGACGCGCGGCGAGCACGTCACGGGGACACGCGCAAAGATGCAAAGTAGAACCACAGCCCACCTTCTGGAGGTGCGCAAGCGGGGGGTTGCTACGGAAGTCTTGTTGGCTCGGCGAGCTCGCGAGGCGTCGTTGATGGCGGGAATGTTTGAGTTGCCAACACTCCCTCTGGGAGCGACTCAGGGGCGTGAACCGGTACTACGGCTGCGGCACTCGATTACAAACACGAACTACTACGTCCAGGTATTTAGCGAAGGTGTGAAGAAAAGTGGAGAGATGGATGCGTCGCTCATGGAGAAGGTTCTTGCGGCGAAAGCAGACCTGAGGTGGATAGCAACGAGCAAGCTGGGGCAGCAGCCCTTGACCGGATTGGCGCGAAAGGTACTGCAGCGGTTGAGCTTGATGGCGGTTCCGCAGGTGGCCATCGAGTTATAGCTAACGTTTGTTAGTTGGCAGCGCTGGCTGGAGAAGCGTTGTAGCCGCTGAGCTCTCATTGCCTTCGGTGTCGACGGAAGTAACACTATAGAGATAGCGGATGGCAGGAACGGCGCTCACGTCGTGGAACGCTGGAGAAGGAACCGGGCTGGTATTGAGCCGGACTCGTGGCGAGGCGCCTTGCTTGTTGACATCAACCGCCTGTCGGTAGACGTTGTAACCTGCGAGCGGGGTGATGAGTCCGGTGTCATTGATTGGCTGCCAGATAAGGTCGACGGCGAATACTGGCGGCTCACCGGAGAAGTAACCAACGGGGGTCAGACCCGTGGGTACCGGTGGTGGATAGATCTGGAGTAATGTGAATGTGATCGGTACCGAAAGTGTGCCGCGCAGTTCGATTGTGTGGGATCCGATTTGGACGCGAAGACGCCGCTGCGCGGTGTAGCGATAGGGTGTGCCAGGGAGAACTGTGGTATCGAGAGTCCGGTTGGTTGGTGGGCTGGATGGGTTGCTAGCACTGAGCCAAAGGTCTGCCGGGGAGGAGTCGCGGAACGGAGTATTGGTTGACTTCGATCGGTGTGGATGCGATGGGGAGAGCTCTTCGCGATGGAGGAGAACCTCGCCTGGGCCCTGTAAGTCGTTCCATGAGAGGAGGATACCGAGGCGGGTTCCGTCCGCATGGAGATTGTTCACTGGTGCGGGGGCGGGGCCGGAGGCGGTGAAGGCTGGTGCGGAAAATCCTGCGGAGCGGTTGGTTGGGCTGAAGAATTC
>JBAVDD010000415.1:0-6429 GCA_049587035.1 Acidobacteriaceae bacterium
CCAGCAGCCACTCCCGCCGCGAATACCGCGAAGCAGCCCCTCACGCCCGAGATGGTCATGCAGCAGCTCCTGCAGATGCAGCAGCAGCAACAGCAGGCGAAGAAGAAACAGGACCAGAAAATTCAAAAAGAACAGCTTGAGCAAAACAAGCAACAGAGCGGAAAACAAAACCCCGCAAGCCAGACCCCGCCCAGCTCGCAAACCCCACAATAAGCTCCACCAGCTCTGACTAGTTGCTTACGCCGGCGCTAGCTGTCTCGCCCCGACGAGCGGCAGACTCCGCACGAACGCGAAAGATGTGGAACATCGCATAGCACGCGCCATAAGCCAAAAGCACGCCCAACGCCAACGACGCAAATACGGCTCCCACCAGCAAAATCGACGAACTCATGCGAAAACTTCTCCTTCAGCCGTGCACGCTGTCTATCTAGGATGCCAGCAAGCAGAATCTAGTTAGATTCTCAGGCCAAAGTTATTTTGGACTATTCCACCAAAACTTCCATTAGGAATCGATGCCGCCGTATTACCTAATGATATTCCCTGTTTCCTCTTTCGGTTCTCGATCACAATCACCCCTCTCACGTCTCTTCGCCCTCTGCGATTCATCGTCCCCCGGCCTAAACCTAGGAGACTAGACACTTGGCCTCTTCCACCCAAACTCCGCGCAAGAACCTCACGCACATCGACGTTCGCGGGGCCCGCCAGCACAATCTCCGCAACGTTTCCGTCTCCATCCCACGCGATACCCTCACCGTCGTCACCGGCCTCTCCGGCTCCGGCAAGAGCTCCCTGGCCTTTGACACCATCTACGCCGAAGGCCAGCGCCGCTACGTAGAAACCCTCTCCGCCTACGCCCGCCAGTTCCTCGACCAGATGGAGCGCCCCGACGTCGATTCCATTGACGGCCTCTCCCCGGCCATTTCCATCGAGCAGAAAACAACCTCCCGCTCCCCCCGCTCCACCGTCGGCACCATCACCGAAATCTACGACTATCTTCGCCTTCTTTACGCCTCGGTCGGTCAACCCCACTGCCCCAACTGCCATCGGCCCATCTCGCGCCAGTCCGCCGAACAGATCGTCACCCAGATCGTAGAACGCAACCACTCCGAAGCTCCCGGCGAGCGCATCACCGTCATGGCGCCCATCGTTCGTGGAAGAAAAGGCGAGTTCCGCGAAGAGATTGAAGCCTTAGACAAAAAGGGCTACCGCATCCGCATCGACGGCGAAATCGTCGAAGTTGAAGAAGGCATGCGCCTCGAAAAGCGCAAGAACCATACCCTCGAAGCCGTCGTCGATCGCATCATCCTGAAGCCCCTTCCCGCCGAGCCCACTGGCAACGGAGAACCCCAGCCCGCCTACGACACCCGCCGCCTCCTCGCAGCGGTAATCACCGCTCTCCAGCTAGCCAACGGCCTGGTCCTCGTCGGCCTCCAAACCCCCAACAGCAAATCCGCTGAAACCCTCTTCAGCTCCTCCATGGCCTGTCCTGAGTGCGGCATCAACGTGCCCAAGCTCGAACCCCGCAGCTTCAGCTTCAACTCAGCCTACGGAGCATGCCCGGAGTGCCACGGCCTCGGCTCCATCTACGACTTCGACCCCTCCAAGGTCATCACCGACTGGTCCAAGCCCCTCCTAGACGGCGCCATGGGCCCCGGCTCCTCCTCGCAGTACCTTCTGCGCCTGATCAAACTGGCCGCGGAAAAGTACAGCATCAACCTCAAGCAGCCCTTCGCATCCCTACCCAAAGATCACCAGCAACTCCTGCTCCTAGGACCACCGCGCAACGAGGTTGGACGCACCGGCTTCCACGGAATCCTCAACTGGCTCCGCGACACACTCGAGGACACCAAATCCGAAGGCTACCGCGAGTACATGATGCAGTACATGTCCGCAACCGAGTGCCCGCGCTGCCACGGCCAGCGTCTGCGCCCGGAGTCCCTGGCCGTAACTCTGCCACTCGCCGACGCCGTGCTCCACGCACCCTCCACGCACGACGAAACCGAGCCCATCGAGTCCTCCGCAGCCATTCGCGATGCCTCCATCGCCGACTTCACCTCACTCTCGCTCGAACGCGCGCTCATGGGCGCACGCAGCATGCGCTTCACCGGCCGCGACCGCCTCATCGCCGACCGCCTCCAGCACGAGATCATCGAGCGCCTCGAGTTCCTCAACGCCGTCGGCCTCGGCTACCTCTCCCTCAACCGCAGCGCCGCCACGCTCTCCGGAGGCGAAGGCCAGCGCATCCGCCTCGCCACCCAAATCGGAAGCCGTCTCCGCGGCGTCCTCTACGTCCTCGACGAACCCTCCATCGGCCTCCATCAGCGCGATAACCAGCGCCTCATCTCTGCCCTCGAAAACCTCCGCGACCTAGGCAACACTGTATTAGTCGTCGAGCACGACGAAGACACCATCCGCAAAGCCGACTACGTCCTCGACCTCGGCCCCGGCGCCGGCAAAAATGGCGGCGAGGTCATGGCCTCGGGAACCCCCACCGAGATCATGGCGAACCCCGCCTCTATTACGGGCAAGTATCTGTCAGGGCATATCGACATCATCACCCGCCCCACCCCCGACAAAGCGCCACGTCCCCTCACCGGCCGCTGGCTCTCCGTCCAGGACGCCACCTCCCACAACCTCCAGCACGTCACCGCGCACTTCCCTCTCGGCGTCATGACCGTCGTCTCCGGCGTCAGCGGCTCCGGCAAAAGTACGCTCGTCAACGACATCCTCTACCGCTCGCTAGCCAAGCAACTCTACGGCTCGCGGGAAGAACCCGGCGAACACAAGGCCATCCACGGCGCCGACCAGCTCGACAAAGTCATCCAGATCGACCAGTCCCCCATCGGCCGCACGCCCCGCTCCAACCCAGCCACCTATACAGGCGTCTTCACCGCCATCCGCGACCTCTTCGCCATGCTCCCAGAGTCCCGCGAGCGCGGCTACAAGCCCGGCCGCTTCAGCTTCAACGTGCAAGGCGGACGCTGCGAAGCCTGCCAGGGCGAAGGCCAGCGCCGCATCGAGATGAACTTCCTGCCTGACGTCTACGTCCTCTGCGAAGTCTGCAACGGCCGCCGCTACAACCAGGAGACCCTCAGCGTAAAGTTCAACGGCTACTCCATCGCCGACATCCTCGACCTGCCCATCGAAGACGCCGTGCCCGTCCTCAAGGACATCCCCACCGTCAACCAAAAGCTCCAGACCCTGGTCGACGTAGGCCTCGGCTACATCCACCTCGGCCAGTCAGCCACCACACTTTCCGGTGGCGAAGCCCAGCGCATGAAGCTAGCCCGCGAGCTCAGCAAGCGCCAAACCGGACGCACACTCTACCTCCTCGACGAACCCACCACAGGCCTGCACTTCGACGACGTCCGCAAGCTCCTAGAAGTCCTCCACCGCCTCACCGATCTCGGCAACACCGTCATCATCATCGAGCACAACCTCGACATCATCCGCAACGCCGACTACGTCATCGACATGGGCCCCGAAGGCGGCGAAGGCGGCGGACGCATCGTAGCGCAAGGCCCTCCAGAGCTCGTAGCCCACGCACCCAACTCTCACACCGGTCACTTCCTGGAGCGCTACTACGCAAACACCGGCACCCTCACCGCAGCCAAACATCTCCCACCCGTCGTTCTACCCGACCTGGAAAAGAAAGCTCCCAAGCCAAAGTTCATAGCACCCGAAAAGAAGACAGGCGTCCCCACGGCCTCCAGGCACAAACCAGAATCCGCACCCAGGAAAACCGCGCCCAAAAAGACGGCTCCAGCCAAAGCAGCCAAGGCGTCCCGCGCAAAAGCGAAGTAACCTGAAGTCTGTCTTATGAGCAACCTTCCCGTTCCCGAAGCCATCGAGCCCAAAGCCCTCGACATTCAGCACGACACCGACCCGACCCGCGACCACGGACCCGCCAAACGCATTCCCCACTTCGGCCACGCCGTCTTGTTCTTCTCGCTGGCCTTCCTGATGGTGAACGTCTGCGCGCTGGTAGTCTTCACCCTCGCTCATATTCGTTTCGACTCCATCTCCCAGCACCCTGGACTCGCTCTCGTCGCCCAGGCAATGGCCTACGTCCTCACTCTCGGCAACTCCTTCTGGCTCTTCCCCCAACTATGGGAGGTCTCCTTCCTCCGCGGCATCCACTGGAACGCCCTCGCAGCCCGCAGGTACTGGTACTGGATCATCATCGGCGGAGTATTACTCAGCGCCACAGCCCAGTTCGCCCTGCGCTTCCTTCCGGTGCCAAAGTCCTCCCCCTTCGACAGCTTGCTCGCCAAGCCGCATACTGCCTGGCTCGTGATCGCCTTCGCCGTGCTCCTGGCCCCGCTCACCGAGGAGATCGCCTTTCGCGGCTTCCTCCTTCCCGCTCTAGCCACTGCCTACGACTGGCTCTCCCTCGAGCGCTCCCCGGCTGGTCTCGATCGCTGGCTCAGCAGCTCTCTCCACTCCACCTCCGCGCTCGTCTTCTCCGCTATCTTTTCAAGCATTCCCTTCGTCCTCTTGCACGCCAACCAGGTTTCAGACGCCTGGGGTGTCCTCGGCGTGCTCTACGGCGTAAGCTTGGCTTTAAGCTTTGTGCGCATTCGCACGCACTCCGTAGCCTGCTCTGTCTTGATGCATGCAACCTACAACCTCTCGATCTTCATGCTTGCCATCCCCTTCCATCGATAGCTCAAAGCGTTCAAAGCAATCAAGCGGGTTGATACAGGAAACATAAGCCGATGGCCCAACCAACCAAATGTCCAAAATGCGGCTCCGCCGATATCTTCCGAGCCCATCGCAAGCCCATCGAGTACCTCCTGCCCGGATACCGAGCGCACGTCTGCTCCGACTGTAAGAGCAGGTTCATCGCCTTCGAATTCAACAAAATTCTTCAATGGCGCTCCCCCTCATAATTCTCAATCAACCCCGACGTCGCGTTCGCCCGCAAATCCTGCGCCTCCGCAGCCGACCGCACCCCCACGCGAAGCCCCTCGCCGTCCGCGTAGGACTAAACTGAAAGAGACATGATTCCCACCCTCGAATGGACGCCAGCAGGCGTCAACTTCCTCGATCAGACCAAGCTGCCCCTCGAAGAGACCTACGTTCTCGCCACCGACTACAACCAGGTCGCCACCGTCATCCGCGACATGATCGTCCGCGGCGCACCCGCCATCGGCGTCTCCGCGGCCATGGGCGTAGCCATCGGCATCGACCGCAGCTCCGCCACCGACCTCCCTACCCTCTCCGCCGAGGTCGACCACATCTGCGACACCCTCGCCGAGACTCGCCCCACCGCCGTCAATCTCTTCTGGGGCATCGCCCAGGCGCGCGACCTCTACACCCGCCTCGCCGCCGCCAACACCCCCATCCCGCAAATCAAGAAGCAGGTAGTCGCGCTGGCCAACCGCCTCTACGACGAAGACATCGCCCAGTGCAAAACCCTGGGAGCCAACGGAGCTGATCTCCTGCCCAAACAAGGCACAGTCCTAACTCACTGCAACGCCGGGGCCCTCGCCACCTGCGGCTACGGCACCGCCCTCGGCGTAATCCGCGCCGCCGTCGGGCGCGGCCACACCATTGATGTCCTGGCCGACGAGACCCGTCCCTACCTTCAGGGCGCTCGCCTAACCGCCTGGGAGCTCATGAAGGACAACATCCAAACCACTGTCCTCTGCGACAACATGGCCGGCCATCTCATGAGCAAAGGCCGCATCCAGGCCGTCATCGTAGGCGCCGACCGCATAGCCGCCAACGGCGACACCGCCAACAAGATCGGCACCTACAGCGTCTCCATCCTCGCCAAAGAGCACAACATCCCTTTTTACGTAGCCGCACCCTTCAACACCATCGACCTCGCCACCGCCACCGGCGAAGGAATCCCCATAGAACAGCGCAGCCCCCGCGAAGTAACCCACTCCAACGGCAAGCAGATGACCCCCGACAACGTCGGCATCGAAAACCCCGCCTTCGACGTCACGCCAGCCAAATACATCACCGCCATCATCACCGAACGCGGCGTCCTGCGCTCTCCCTTCAACGACTCCATCCGCGCCATGGCCGCTGAGCACGAACGCACCCTAACCACGGCATAGCAGCTCACATTGAACCTGCCGCCCGCAGCCGTCGTCTAACCCGCTGTGCCCACTCCGCACCAGGCCTGGAGACGAATCATGCGCACCCCGCTCCTCTTGACGCTGGCCGCTGCAATCCCCATCTGCGCGGCCAGCGCGCAGTCTCCGTTCAACCCTCCGCCGCAAACCCCACCACCCCAAGCCACCCCCGTCGTCAATCAACCCGTCCTCCTCGACGTAGTAGTCGTCAACGACCACGACGGCCATCCTCTCCACAACCTAAAATCCTCAGACTTCCACCTCACCGACAACAACGTCCCGCAAACTATCCAAGCCTTCGCCGAGCACTCTTCCCAAGCCCCAAATCCAGCCCCCCCTC
>JBAVDD010000416.1:0-8762 GCA_049587035.1 Acidobacteriaceae bacterium
CCAGGGTCGCCGCACTGCCAGGTGGCCTCGGCGATCTGGTGCATGAGGTCGCGGGCGCGGTACTCCTTGACGGGCTCCCTGCCTTTGACGGTGCGGGTCGCGAAGGTGCTGTCGGTTTCGACGGCGTGCATGAACTCGTCGGTGACGCGGATGGAGTTGTTGGCGTTCTGGAAGAAGATGCTGGTGAAGGCCTCGGAGTCAGGGCCGGAGCCGTCGTAGCCGGCCTGCATCAGGGTCCAGGCCTTCTTCTCTTCCTTGACCTTGCACTGGATGAAGTCTTCGATGTCTGGATGGTCGATGTTGAGGACGACCATCTTTGCGGCACGGCGGGTCTTGCCGCCGGACTTGATGACGCCGGCGAAGGCATCGAAGCCGCGCATGAAGCTAAGGGGGCCAGAGGCCGTCCCGCCGCCGGAGAGGGTTTCCATGCTGCCGCGAATGGAGGAGAGGTTGGAGCCTGCGCCCGAGCCCCACTTGAAGAGCATGCCCTCGGTCTTGGCGAGGGTGAGGATGCTGTCGAGCGAGTCCTGCACGGAGTTGATGAAGCAGGCGGAGCACTGCGGGCGGGAGTAGCCGGTGACGGAGAAGGCGACCTTGCCGAGAGCGGCGTCCCAGTGCCAGTTCTGCGCGTCGGAGTTGGGCTCGAGGCGGTCGCAGCCTACGTTGAACCAGACGGGCGAGTTGAAGGCGGCCTTCTGGTTGACGAGGAGGTGGGTTAGCTCGGCGAAGAAGATGTCTGCGTCTTCGTCAGACGCGAAGTAGCCGTCGCGAATGCCCCAGTCGCGGATGGATTCGGCTACGCGGGAGATGAGGTCGCGGACACCCTTCTCGCGGTCCGGCGTTCCTACCTGGCCGTGGAGGTACTTGCTGGCAACGATGTTGGTCGCGGTGACCGACCAGTCGGAGGGAACCTCGACGTTCTTCTGCTCGAAGACGAGGCGGCCTTTGAAGTCCTGAATGATGGCGTCGCGGAACTCCCAGGCGAGTTCGTCGAAGGGGTTGACGCCGGGCTTGGTGAAGTAGCGCGAGAAGTGCAGGCCGGGGGCGGAGCTGGAGTGACTGGGAGCAGCGGCAGGGGTGATGGTTTGCTCGGCTGCGGTGTTGATGACTTCGGCCATGATGCGAGTACCTCGGGAGAGAATGGGAGTTCGACCGGATTGGATCCGGGTGGTTACCGGTGAGGGCATACGTCAGATTTGCGGGCCTGGTGAAGGACGCGTCTCCAGCATGCGAACGTCTGCTGGAGGAGTTGCGTCGCGGGTCCTAGTCGGCGGTGTGGCCAAGGGGACAGGCTCTGCACCAGAGCTGCGGGTGAGGATGAAAGTAACGCCGCATCTGGTGCGAGTCAAGTATAAAACAACTACATGTTGTGGTGTAGAAGTAGATACTCCCCTGGCGTGGCGAAACGGGGTCTCGACTTCGGTTTTTCTGGGGTTTTGCTGTGGAAAGTTTGTTAATGCCGCGTGAATTGCGGGTTTTTTGCTTGATGAATCGACCGTTACTTAAGAGTAAGCCGGGGAAGGCGCCCGCGCAAGGGAGGAGTGCAGGGAAAAGAGGGGGGATGGGTGGAAAACTGGACGGTGCTGAGCACCGTGCGGTGCGCCGATTGCGGTACCGAAATCGGCCGGGAGGCAAAGCTATATCATCCCCCCGGGTGACAAGGTCGGGTCACGGGATGGAGCTAGTTGACCGTGACCGTGAAGGTGGTGGAACTGGTGAGCGTGGGGGTATTGCTGTCGGTACCGGTGACGGTGATGGTGTAGGTTCCAGCGGCAACGGTGTTTGTAGTGGTGGTGGTGGTAGTGGTGGTGGTGCTGCCGCCGCATCCGGAGAGGCCGATGCCGCTGAACGAGAGCAGGAGGAGCAGCCCGAGGGCCATACCGCCCCGCAGTAGCTTTGAACGCATGAGGTGGGAGCGCAGGCGGTGGGAGCGTGGACCGAAGCAGCCTATGAGGAGAACGCTGGCGAGCGTAGTTGGGAGGGGCAGATGCCTCCAGGGGGAGCTTGGCTGGGGCCGGGTCAAAGAAGCTTCGGTGGAACCGCGCTTGACGGCGCTGGCCGTGGCACAGGAGCTGGAGCTGGTGTAGACGGTGTAGTTTGCTGTAGCCGCCACATTGCTGGTGATCGTGACCGCAGCGGGGCTGAGGAACACGCAGCCGTTGGTGAGGGAATCGCTGACCGTGAGGTCGACGGTACCGGTATAGCCGTTGGGGGTGACGATGATGGTGCCCGTGGTGGAGGAGCCGGAGGCCACGGTGACGGATTTGGCAGCGAGGGAGAAGGAGACGGTACCGCCGACGTTGAGGGTGAGCGTGCTGCTGGAGGGGGCGAAGGTGGCGTCGCCGGAGTAGGTGGCGGTGAGGATGTGCTCGCCGGCGGTGGTGGAGCTGAAGCTGTAGGTCGCCACGCCGTTGGTGAGGGTGAGATGTGTGGTGGCGCCGCCGTCCACGCTCAGGGAGATGGTGCCGGAGGGTACGGAGGTGGAGGTGGAGAGTGGGGCGACAGTGATGGTGATGGTATCTGCAGCGCCCACGGCGGGAACGGGGGTGGCCGCGGTGAGGGTAGTGCTGGTTGAGAGGAGAGTAGAGGCGGTGGAGCTGGGCCAGGCGGCGAGGAGGTTGTAGAAGTCGATGGAGCCGAGGCCGGAGGCTTCGTCGTAGCCGGTGGCGGCAGCGTAGTTGCTGGTGCCGGCGGTGGAGCAGTAGAGGGAGCCGGCGTCGCACTGGTTGCCGCCGCTGGTGATGTCGTGGAAGGCGCTGGAGTAGGTCGAGGTGGCGGCGAGGGAGTAGAGCGTGGAGTTGATGACGCCCTGACCGGTGGAGTTCTTGCTCTGGTTGATGATAGCGACCAGGCCGGCGAAGGTAGGAGAGTCGAAGCTGGTGCCGCCGCCGACGGTGAGGTCGCCGCTGGAGGCATCGCGCAAGCCGTCATTGCAGCTGGCCTTCTGGCCGCTTTTCCAGAAGGTGGTGTCACTGGTACAGAAGGCAAGGGGGGCGTTGTAGGGCGAGGCGGTGAGGGCGATGTCCGGAACGGTGCGCTTGCCGCTGCTGGGGATGGCGACGCCGCCGATGGTGCCGGTTTGCCAGGCGGGCTTCGCGGTGAAGATGCTCACGCCACCACCTCCGGCGGACGTGGGAGTGCAGGGATTGGCGGTGGTGCCGGGACATGAGGCGGCGGTGGCTGCGGCGTCGTCATTCCAGACCATCTCTGGGATGTAGGACTTGGCGGAGCTGATGATGTCGGTGGTGGACTCGGCGTCGAAGTAGGTGCTGGTGCCGGTGGCGACGTCCGCAGAGGGGAACTCGGTGCCACCCATGGAGGTGACGTACTGGCTGCTGGCGGGGAAGTCGACGGCGAGTTGCTCGTTGTCGGCAGTGTCGGAGGCGTCGTACTCGCCGTAGCAGTCCGTGGAGCCGTTGTCGCCAGCGGATGATACCACGGTCTGGCCCTGGGCGGCGGCCTGCTCGAGGAAGGCGTTGTACTGGTTGTAGGTGGCCTGGCCGAGAGCGGGTTCGCACCCGCCGTAGCTGGAGCTGATGACGGGAGCGATGCGCTGGTCGATGGCGTACTCGAGGGCGTTGAAGACGCTATAGTTTGTGCTGTTGCCGGTGTAGACGAAGTAGACCTGCGCACCTTTGGCAATGGTGCTGGAGTACTCGAGGTCGAGGTCGGACTCGGCTTCGTCGCCGGTGGCATAGACTTTGGAGTCGCCGGAGCCGGGTTCGAGGACTGGGATGGGCGTTTTGGCGGCGATGCCGACGGCGTTCTGGAAGTTGGTGATGTCGGAGAGGTTGACCGCGGATTGACCGACGACGGCGATGGCCTGGTTGGAGCCTGTGAATCCGGAGTCGTAGGCGGGCGTGATGTCGTAGATCGTGGCCAGATCGCCGGGAGTGAGGTAGTGGTTGCCGGTCTGGCTGGAGGTGAAGCGGGGCTGGGCGGGGCTGCGCCGGACGATGTGGGGGATGAGGTGGAAGTTCGAGAGATTGCCGACGGCGAGCACGGCGGAGCTCAGCGCGGCTGGCAGGGTGAGGTCCGCAGACGGGGCGAAGTGGGTGGTGGCCGGCTGCAGGGCGGTGGCCGGGGTGAGGTAGTAGTGCAGCAGCGCGCCGAAGGCTGCGGCGACCTGGCTGGCGTTCCCGGAGAAGAAGATGCGGTTGTGGCTGCGGGAGACGGAGTCCACCGAGAAGCCCTGCTGTTCGAGCCAGGTTTCGGCCGCGGCGATGTCGGAGTCGGCAGCGCCGAACTGGGCGGCATACTGGTCGGGGGTGATCCACTGGTGATAGAGGGGCGAAGCGGGGTTCTGCTGGGCGGCGACGAGGGCGTCGAGCGCTGACTGCTGCGCGACCGAGCGGCTGAAGACCAGGGAGATTCCATGCAGCTGCATGGAATCTCCCTGGTCTTCAGCCGCTCGGTCGCGCAGCAGTCAGCGCTCGACGCCCTCGTCGCCGCCCAGCAGAACCCCGCTTCGCCCCTCTATCACCAGTGGATCACCCCCGACCAGTATGCCGCCCAGTTCGGCGCTGCCGACTCCGACATCGCCGCGGCCGAAACCTGGCTCGAACAGCAGGGCTTCTCGGTGGACTCCGTCTCCCGCAGCCACAACCGCATCTTCTTCTCCGGGAACGCCAGCCAGGTCGCCGCAGCCTTCGGCGCGCTGCTGCACTACTACCTCACCCCGGCCACCGCCCTGCAGCCGGCCACCACCCACTTCGCCCCGTCTGCGGACCTCACCCTGCCAGCCGCGCTGAGCTCCGCCGTGCTCGCCGTCGGCAATCTCTCGAACTTCCACCTCATCCCCCACATCGTCCGGCGCAGCCCCGCCCAGCCCCGCTTCACCTCCAGCCAGACCGGCAACCACTACCTCACTCCCGGCGATCTGGCCACGATCTACGACATCACGCCCGCCTACGACTCCGGATTCACAGGCTCCAACCAGGCCATCGCCGTCGTCGGTCAATCCGCGGTCAACCTCTCCGACATCACCAACTTCCAGAACGCCGTCGGCATCGCCGCCAAAACGCCCATCCCAGTCCTCGAACCCGGCTCCGGCGACTCCAAAGTCTATGCCACCGGCGACGAAGCCGAGTCCGACCTCGACCTCGAGTACTCCAGCACCATTGCCAAAGGTGCGCAGGTCTACTTCGTCTACACCGGCAACAGCACAAACTATAGCGTCTTCAACGCCCTCGAGTACGCCATCGACCAGCGCATCGCTCCCGTCATCAGCTCCAGCTACGGCGGGTGCGAACCCGCTCTCGGCCAGGCCACCTACAACCAGTACAACGCCTTCCTCGAGCAGGCCGCCGCCCAGGGCCAGACCGTGGTATCATCCGCTGGCGACAACGGCTCCACGGACTGCTACGGCGAGTACGACGCCTCCGACACTGCCGACAACGAGCAACTCGCCGTCGACTTCCCCGCCAGCAGCCAGTACGTCACCTCCATGGGTGGCACCGAGTTCCCCTCTGCGGACGTCGCCACCGGCACCAGCACCTACTTCGACGCCGAGTCCACCACCGACATCATCAGCTCCGCCAAGTCCTACATCCCAGAGATGGTCTGGAATGACGACGCCGCAGCCACCGCCGCCTCATGTCCCGGCACCACCGCCAATCCCTGCACTCCCACGTCCGCCGGAGGTGGTGGCGTGAGCATCTTCACCGCGAAGCCCGCCTGGCAAACCGGCACCATCGGCGGCGTCGCCATCCCCAGCAGCGGCAAGCGCACCGTTCCGGACATCGCCCTCACCGCCTCGCCCTACAACGCCCCCCTTGCCTTCTGTACCAGTGACACCACCTTCTGGAAAAGCGGCCAGAAGGCCAGCTGCAATGACGGCTTGCGCGATGCCTCCAGCGGCGACCTCACCGTCGGCGGCGGCACCAGCTTCGACTCTCCTACCTTCGCCGGCCTGGTCGCTATCATCAACCAGAGCAAGAACTCCACCGGTCAGGGCGTCATCAACTCCACGCTCTACTCCCTCGCCGCCACCTCGACCTACTCCAGCGCCTTCCACGACATCACCAGCGGCGGCAACCAGTGCGACGCCGGCTCCCTCTACTGCTCCACCGCCGGCACCAGCAACTACGCTGCCGCCACCGGCTACGACGAAGCCTCCGGCCTCGGCTCCATCGACTTCTACAACCTCCTCGCCGCCTGGCCCAGCTCCACCGCCTCTACTCTCCTCTCAACCAGCACTACCCTCACCGCGGCCACCCCCGTTCCCGCCGTGGGCGCTGCAGATACCATCACCATCACTGTCGCCCCACTCTCCACCTCCACCTCCGTACCCTCCGGCACCATCTCCCTGAGCGTGGACGGCGGCGCCACCACACATCTCACCCTCACCAACGGCGTGGCGACCTACAGCTTCAGCTCCACCACCGCCGGCGAGCACATCCTCACCGCCACCTACTCCGGCGACGCCACCTTCGCCCCCTCCAGCAGCACGCTCACCCTCAACGTCGGCGGTACCGTCTCCTTCTCCCTCGCTGCCAAATCCGTCACCGTGGCCTCCGGCTCCTCCACCACGGGCACCATCATCGTCACCCCCAACGGCTATACCGGTACCGTCGACCTCACGGTCAGCGATTCCCTCACCAACGGCTGCGTGTTCCTCAGCCCCGCTGCGGTCACGATCACCAGCAATGTGGCGGCTACAGCAAACTACACCGTCTACACCAGCTCCAGCTCCTGTGCCACGGCCAGCGCCGTCAAGCGCGGTTCCACCGAAGCTTCTTTGACCCGGCCCCAGCCAAGCTCCCCCTGGAGGCATCTGCCCCTCCCAACTACGCTCGCCAGCGTTCTCCTCATAGGCTGCTTCGGTCCACGCTCCCACCGCCTGCGCTCCCACCTCATGCGTTCAAAGCTACTGCGGGGCGGTATGGCCCTCGGGCTGCTCCTCCTGCTCTCGTTCAGCGGCATCGGCCTCTCCGGATGCGGCGGCAGCACCACCACCACTACCACCACCACCACTACAAACACCGTTGCCGCTGGAACCTACACCATCACCGTCACCGGTACCGACAGCAATACCCCCACGCTCACCAGTTCCACCACCTTCACGGTCACGGTCAACTAGCTCCATCCCGTGACCCGACCTTGTCACCCGGGGGGATGATATAGCTTTGCCTCCCGGCCGATTTCGGTACCGCAATCGGCGCACCGCACGGTGCTCAGCACCGTCCAGTTTTCCACCCATCCCCCCTCTTTTCCCTGCACTCCTCCCTTGCGCGGGCGCCTTCCCCGGCTTACTCTTAAGTAACGGTCGATTCATCAAGCAAAAAACCCGCAATTCACGCGGCATTAACAAACTTTCCACAGCAAAACCCCAGAAAAACCGAAGTCGAGACCCCGTTTCGCCACGCCAGGGGAGTATCTACTTCTACACCACAACATGTAGTTGTTTTATACTTGACTCGCACCAGATGCGGCGTTACTTTCATCCTCACCCGCAGCTCTGGTGCAGAGCCTGTCCCCTTGGCCACACCGCCGACTAGGACCCGCGACGCAACTCCTCCAGCAGACGTTCGCATGCTGGAGACGCGTCCTTCACCAGGCCCGCAAATCTGACGTATGCCCTCACCGGTAACCACCCGGATCCAATCCGGTCGAACTCCCATTCTCTCCCGAGGTACTCGCATCATGGCCGAAGTCATCAACACCGCAGCCGAGCAAACCATCACCCCTGCCGCTGCTCCCAGTCACTCCAGCTCCGCCCCCGGCCTGCACTTCTCGCGCTACTTCACCAAGCCCGGCGTCAACCCCTTCGACGAACTCGCCTGGGAGTTCCGCGACGCCATCATTCAGGACTTCAAAGGCCGCCTCGTCTTCGAGCAGAAGAACGTCGAGGTTCCCTCCGACTGGTCGGTCACCGCGACCAACATCGTTGCCAGCAAGTACCTCCACGGCCAGGTAGGAACGCCGGACCGCGAGAAGGGTGTCCGCGACCTCATCTCCCGCGTAGCCGAATCCATCCGCGACTGGGGCATTCGCGACGGCTACTTCGCGTCTGACGAAGACGCAGACATCTTCTTCGCCGAGCTAACCCACCTCCTCGTCAACCAGAAGGCCGCCTTCAACTCGCCCGTCTGGTTCAACGTAGGCTGCGACCGCCTCGAGCCCAACTCCGACGCGCAGAACTGGCACTGGGACGCCGCTCTCGGCAAGGTCGCCTTCTCCGTCACCGGCTACTCCCGCCCGCAGTGCTCCGCCTGCTTCATCAACTCCGTGCAGGACTCGCTCGACAGCATCCTCACCCTCGCCAAGACCGAGGGCATGCTCTTCAAGTGGGGCTCGGGCGCAGGCTCCAACCTCTCCTCCATTCGCGGCAGCATGGAAACCCTCTCCGGCGGCGGGACGGCCTCTGGCCCCCTTAGCTTCATGCGCGGCTTCGATGCCTTCGCCGGCGTCATCAAGTCCGGCGGCAAGACCCGCCGTGCCGCAAAGATGGTCGTCCTCAACATCGACCATCCAGACATCGAAGACTTCATCCAGTGCAAGGTCAAGGAAGAGAAGAAGGCCTGGACCCTGATGCAGGCCGGCTACGACGGCTCCGGCCCTGACTCCGAGGCCTTCACCAGCATCTTCTTCCAGAACGCCAACAACTCCATCCGCGTCACCGACGAGTTCATGCACGCCGTCGAAACCGACAGCACCTTCGCGACCCGCACCGTCAAAGGCAGGGAGCCCGTCAAGGAGTACCGCGCCCGCGACCTCATGCACCAGATCGCCGAGGCCACCTGGCAGTGCGGCGACCCTGG
>JBAVDD010000417.1:0-5077 GCA_049587035.1 Acidobacteriaceae bacterium
GCCCTCCACACCCTCGAAGCCCTCGCCCTCCCATCCCTCACCCACTACGCAGCCTTCAACCACCTAACCCCCGCACCCTCCAGCGCCCCAACCAACGGTCCCACCTTCGCCAACACCTCAACCCCAACCCTCACCCACGCGCAACTCCTCGCCTACACCCTAAGCCCCTCCACTCCGCCCACCTACATCCTCACCGCCGAATCCCCCCTGACCATCAACGGCCCCATCTACCTAACCCTCATCGCCCAACCCGACTCCAACAACCAGCTCCGCACCCTCCTCCTCAACATCACCGACGCCACCCACCTCGACCGCTCCCCCCGTCTTCGCCCTATCGACGCCGTAGATTCCGAAGCCACCGGCCACGCCGACCTCCTCTTCGAACTCCGCTCCCAAACCACCCGCCAGTTCGCCCTCTACAACCTCACCGACGGCCACGCCCAGCAAATCCTCCTCACCACTCCCATCGAATAGCAGATCTCCCCTCCATTAAGCCGCCGCTACCAACCGGCGACTCGCCGGCCGAAGCGCCCACGATCCATACAAAATCAAAATAATCGCCAGCGGCGCCGCCACATGCCACCACGCACCTCCCACAGCCGCCGACGCCACCGCAGCTCCAGTCAGATCGAAAAACATCCCTGCATACGCCCACTCCTTGACCAGCGCAAAGCCCGGAACCACAAGTGCGATCGACCCCAGCACCTTCCAGACACCAAGAAAGACCACAAAATACACTGGGAAACCCAGGTGCGTCACACCCTCCACCGTCTGCGGCGAGCGCATCACATACAGAACGCCACCCGGCAGAAAAAAGAACACCATCAGAATCGTACAAACCCAATACCCGATAACTTGCTTCTTCATACGTCCCTCCTATTGAATCTCTCCAACCACTTGCTCCAGCTTTCCGAAGAATCCGCGCCAGCCATACGTCGCGCCCTTGTAAGCAGCCTCCTGATCGGCACCAAAACCGGATTGCTCCATCCGCACCAGCGTGCCTGCCTCTGTCGGCGTCAGCGTCCACCCAACCACGCTCTCCAGTCCCAGCGTGTCCCAGCGATACGTGAGCCGTTCATACGGTTCAGCAATCAACACTTCGGACTGAATCACACCGTCCCACTGCGGCATGGGCGGCATCCGCAGCTGAAAGCGATGCCCCACCACCGGCTGAAAGTCATTCTCCATCAGCCACTGCGCGATTAAATCGCCCTCCGTCAGCGCACGCCAAACTTTCTCCGGCGCATGCGCAAACTCTCTTTCGACCACGACAGAACGTGTCGAAGAATTCGCTCCGCTCGTACCTTCACTCATGGCTCCATCCTTTCCAACACAACTTCCAACCTGCTGAACCGGTCTTTCCAGAACGCCCCATAAAATGCCATCCAGTCCACCAACGGCGCCAGCGACTTCGGCTGCACGCTGTAATGCATCTCGCGCCCCGCTCGCCGATCGCTCACCAGGCGCGCCCGCTTCAGCACCGTCAGGTGCTTCGATACCGCCGGCTGCGACACCCCCGCCCGAGCCGTCAACGCATGAACCGTCATCTCTCCATCCCGAGTCAACCGCTCGAAGATCGCCCTGCGCGTCGGATCCGCCAAAGCCTTGAACACCGAGTTAGTCGCTGCTGCCGTCATGTCGAAACCATAACCAAATGGTTATGAGTTGTCAACCCCAAACTCGCTAAACTATTCCTATGAGTTCCGAAACCACCACCATCGCTCTCCTCTTCCCCGGCCAGGGCTCCCAAACCGTAGGCATGGGCCGCGCCCTCTATGACGCCCACCCCGCCGCCCGCGCCGTCTTTCAGGAAGCCGACGACGCCCTCGGCTTCGCCCTCTCCGACATCATCTTCAACGGTCCCGACGAAACCCTCAAGCTAACCGAGCACACCCAGCCGGCCATCCTCACCGTCTCGATCGCAGTTCTCCGCGTGCTCGAACCCGAGCTCCAATCCCGCAACCTCTCCATCCACTACGCCGGCGGGCACTCCCTCGGCGAGTACTCCGCCAACGTCGCCGCTGGAACCTTCTCCTTCGCCGACGCCGTCCGCACCGTCCGCGCCCGCGGCCAGTTCATGCAATCCGCCGTCCCTCCAGGCCAAGGCTCCATGGCCGCCATCCTCGGCCTCAACCTCGCCGACATCCAGGCCACCTGCCAGGGCGTCACCGCCCAGTTCGCCGACGTCGAACACCAACCCAACGAGATCGTCACCACCGCCAACCTCAACTCCCCCGACCAAACAGTAATCTCCGGCTCCAAGGCCGCCGTCGAGCGAGCCGCCGAGCTCTGCAAGGAACTCGGCGCCAAGCGCGCCGTAATCCTCCCCGTAAGCGCGCCCTTCCATTGCCCCCTCATGATGCCCGCCCAGCTCCAGCTAGCCGAGCAGATGAACTCTATCGCCTTCCACAACCCACGCTTCCCCGTAGCCGCCAACGTCGACGCCAAGCTCCTCATCCAGCCCGCCGACATCCGCGACGCCCTCGTCCGCCAGGTCACCGGCGCCGTCCGCTGGGTCGAGTGCATCAACCAACTCCAGCTCTCGAACGTAACCCACTACATAGAAGTAGGCCCCGGCAAAGTCCTAACCGGCCTCAACCGCCAGATCGACCGCAGCCTCTCCACAACCAACGTCGAAGACCCCGCCAGCCTCCAGAAAACTCTCGCCGCAATCACAGACACAGCGCCGTTAGCCTGAGCGCCGCGACAACTCCAGGCATGCAAGAGCGAGAGCGCGCGGCGCGCTCCCGCTCTTGCACGTTCCGCTACTCTCGTACAGCTAGCTCTTGTGAAACGTCTCCCACATCGTCGAAGGTGTCGGTGCCGGCGTAACGTCGGTCTCGTGGATCGTCTTGCCGTCGGCGCTCAGCACGAACGTATTCGACCGCTGCAACTTCCCGTCGGAGCCGCGATACCACACCTTCAGGGTGTGCGATCCATCCAGCTTCATCGCCATGGTGCGGTCGCCGAACTTGGTGGGTGCCCCGTCCAGCTTGCATTCGATCGGCTTGTCGTTGTCGGTCTCCTTGAACGCCACCATATCGCCGTGGACGTCGATCGAAAGTATGCCCGTATCCTGCGGTTCTTTGAACGTGACTCTCTTCCATGTGCCGTCCAGGCCCGGCCCGCCCGATAGCCGCTTCGCCTCCGTAATCACCTCGTACGACGGCTCGCCGGCAGGATAAACCTCGATCGTTCTCTTCGACATCTTGCCGCCGTCCTCCAGCGTCAACATCACCTTCGCCGTGGTCTTGCCGTCCTTCGTATACTCGAAACGATAGTCGGTGCCGGACTTCGTGCAGGTCACCATCTCGCCGTTCATGCCAGCGTGTTGCTTGCCGTCGCACATCTCCTTCGCTTCCGTCTTGCCATAGCGGGTCACCGTAATGCCGTCCGCGGCGGTCTTGACCGAAAAGACCGGGCCTTCGTACTTCACTGAGCCCGTCTCCAGCTTCCACGAGCCGTTCCAGGGGTTAGCCTGCGCCAGGCAGGGAACACTAAGGGCAATACAACACGTCAGAGCGCAAACGCTCATGCCAATACATTTCATCTTGATCCGCCTTTATCTTTTTAAGAAGTGGGTTGGGAGCCGATTAACGTCCCGTGCAGGGAGCCCGCTACTGCGTCACAGAAATTCTCGGGGGCCGTGTGATCGAGGCGCAGACCTCGCGCACGCTGAAAGCGTGCCAAAGGTCGGGCCAAATCAGGTAGCCATGCTCGTCCCAGACCGCGCTCTTGTCAAGCCCGAAACTCTGAGACCGCACGACAAACACAGAGACCCAGCCGCACCAGCCGCACCGCCCTGGCCTGACGCGATGCTACCCTCATCATCATGCGCCGCGCCCTGTTCTCCCTCTGCCTCTCGTTGAGCCTCACTGCATTCTGCCCTACCACATCCTGTCTCGCTCAAGCCCCCCAAACCCTCACCGTAGACGCCGCCCACATCATCGGCCCGCACTCTCAAACACCCCTCAGCACCGTAGGTGCCGGCCGTGCCAACGAAGGCCTCCGCGCCGACTGGCAATCCCAGCTCTCCACCGCCCAACGCGAAATCGGCTTCCATTACATCCGCTTCCACGGCATCTTCCATGACGACATGGGCGTCTACACCGAAGACCGCCACGGCAACCCCATCTACAACTTCCAGTACGTCGACACCCTCTACGACGCTCTCCTCGCCCGCCACATCCGTCCCTTCGTCGAGCTCTCCTTCATGCCCGCCGCCCTCGCCAGCGGCCCTCAAACCGTCTTCTGGTGGAAGGGCAACATCACCCCACCCAAGGACATGAACAAGTGGAACAACCTCATCAAAGCCTTCGTCACCCACCTCCAGTCCCGCTACGGCACCGACGAAGTCAACAACTGGTACTTCGAAGTCTGGAACGAGCCTGACCTCCACAACGGCTTCTGGACCGGCTCCCAGGCCGATTACTTCAACCTCTACAAAAACACCGCCGAATCCATCCGCTCCATCTGCCCCAAATGCCGCGTCGGTGGCCCCGCCACCGCCAGCAGCTGGGAAGCCGACTGGCTAAAGTTCATCGCTGAAAACCACGTCCCCGCTGACTTCCTCTCCACCCACACCTACGGTGTCCTTCCCTCCGCACCCAGTCCCGACGGCAGCGACGGCACCTCCCTCGATCCATCACCCAACGCCATCACCGGCCGCGTCCGCCACTCCCGCGAACTCATCGACCACAGCGCCACCCCGCACCTTGAGCTTCACTACACCGAGTGGAACTCCAGCTATACCGGCGGCGATCCCATTCTCGATCAGTACATCCAGGCCCCCTACATCCTCGAGAAACTCCGCGCCACCTCTCCGCTCGCCCAGTCCATGTCCTTCTGGACCTTCACCGACATCTTCGAAGAAGGCGGCCCACCCACGCGTCCCTTCCACGGCGGCTTCGGCCTCATCAACCTCCAGGGCATCCGCAAGCCCGCCTACTTCGCCTACAAATTCCTCGCCCAGCTAGGCCCCACCGACATCGCAACCACCATCCCCGAGCACTCCTGGGCCACCACCAAACCCAACGGCGCCGTCCAGGTCCTCTTCTGGAACTACACCCCCATCGTC
>JBAVDD010000418.1:0-18281 GCA_049587035.1 Acidobacteriaceae bacterium
ATGTACGGTAGTGGATTACTTTCTTTACAAAGATAACTAAGAAAGGCACCTTGCCATGAAGCGTATCCTGTTTTCCGTGCTCCTGCTAGTGCTTTGGGCGGCCGCCCCCAACAGCGGGGCGCAAACAGTCACTGGAGCCATCCGTGGCACCATCACTGACTCCACCGGCGCCATCGTTCGCGGCGCCACCGTCACCGCTACCGACACCGCCACAGGTGTCGCCACCGTCGCGAAGACCAACGCCGCCGGAGAGTATTCGATCCGATTCCTTCAAATCGGCAGGTACAAACTCTCCGTAGAGGCCAAGGGCTTCAAGCTCGCCGACTACGGTCCATTCGCGCTCGAAATCGATCAGACCGCCAAGATTGATATCCCCTTGAGCGTCGGCTCCGCCGAGACCACCGTCGTAGTCTCCGATCAGCTCCAGCCAATCCTCAACACGGAGAGCGCAACGCTCGGCGAGACGTTCACAGAGAACACCATCAACAGCATTCCCTTGAACGGCCGTGACTTTTCGCAGCTTACCGTCTTCACCCCCGGCGCCGTCTCCCCCGGTTTCGGTTCTTACGGTCAAATGGATTCCACCGAGCGTTCGATCGATGCCAGCAACGAGGTCTCCGTCAACGGCAACCGTCAGCAGTCCAACAACTACCTGCTCGACGGCCAGGAGATCAACGAGAACATCAATAACACCCTCGGCTACAACCCCAGCCCCGACGCCCTGGAACAGATCCGTGTCATCGCTGCCAACCCCAACGCGGAGTTCGGCAACGTCAACGGAGGCACCGTCCTCGCCGTCATGAAGAGCGGTACCAATCGCTTTCACGGCAGCGTCTTTGGATTCCTCAAGAACTACAATCTCGACGCGAATAGCTGGAGCAACGACAACAACGTCATCCCCGTGCCGAAGTCGAAGTACACCGCAACCCAGTTTGGTGGCACCTTCGGTGGCCCCATCTTCAAGGACAAGCTCTTCTTCTTCGTCGATTATGAAGGTTTCCGTACCCATAGCTCCGGCCTAACCACGGCCAGCGTCGTCCCCGCTGCCTTCCGCACCGGCGATCTCTCTTCGCTCCTGACGGTCCTCGGCATTCAACTCTACGACACCCAAACCATCGACCCAATGACCGGCCAGCCAAAGGCCTACGCAAACAACCAGATCCCTATCTCGAATCCTGTCGCCACATACTTGTTCGGTAATACCACCGCCTATCCGCTCCCGAACAATCCCACCAGCGATCCCCTCGGTATCTACAACAATTTTGTCGGACCGTCCGGCAGCTTCACTCGCAACGATCAGGGCGATGCAAAAGTCGATTGGAGCTTCCGCACGAAGGACAAGTTCGCCTTCCGTTACTCGCAGGGCTACGCCCAGGACGGTACCACTAGCGATCCGCTGCCTGTCCAGTTCCCCATCGCGAACAACTATCCCGATCACTTCTTCGACACCAACTGGGTGCACGTCTTCTCCTCGGCGATCGTGAACTCATTCACCGCAAACTACGGTCGCATCCGTTTCAACAACGGCGTCTCCACCGATCCCAGCGGCATCTTCGGCCTCACCGGCAACTCGATCGTGGGCATTCCCGGTAATCCGCAGCAGACCGCGGGCTTCAGTGCGCAGAACTTCAACGGCACCAGCGGGGACAACTATCCCGACGGCTTCGGCACCAACCCCTCGCCCGAGATCTTTATCGATAACGTCTTTGGTTACTCAGAAAACCTCACCTGGCAGCGTGGCCGCCATCTTATGAAGTTTGGCGCCGAGTTCACTCGCTACCAGCAGAACAGCTTCTATCCCGGCAACGATGGCGAACTGGGAGCGTTCAACTACACCGGTGCCTTCAGCGCCAATCCCTATTCCACCAGCAGCACCCTCTATCCCTTCGCGGACTTTCTCCTGGACCGTGTTCAGGACGTCCAGATCGGCGCCGTCACCGGCCGCACCGGCCAGCGTCAGTGGCGCGATGGCATGTACGCCCAGGACGACTACAAGGTGAAGTCGAATCTCACTATCAACCTCGGCCTCCGCTGGGAGTTTGATCAGCCCATCTACGAAGTCAACAACAAGATGGCAAACATCAATATGGCCACCCAGCAGATCGAGTACGCCGGAGTTAATGGCAACAGCCGCGCCCTTTATGACGCGGACTACAGTCAGTTCCAGCCCCGCGTCGGATTCGCTTATCAACCCACGCAGCGAATCGTCGTGCGCGCCGGCTACGGTATCTCCAGCTATCTCGAAGGAACCGGTGCAAACCTCCGGCTCACCCAGAATCCGCCCTTTCACACAGACTTCGAAGAAACCGCCATCAATCCAAATACCACTGGTGGCTACACTCCCGGGACCTTCTACCAGGCCTCTGACGGCTTTCCCACCTCGCAGGTGCCCATCACCACCTTTTACGTGTGGCCCAAGGATCTCAAGCCTGCAATCACTCAGGAATTCAGCCTGACCACTGAATACCAGCTCGCCCGGTCCTCATCCCTCCAGGTCGGTTACGTTGGCATTCTCGGACATCACCTCACCGATCCCTACTGGGGCAACCAGCTCACCGCGCCCGGCGCCACCGCGCCGTACGCCAGTATCGTTGGCCAGGATGGAATCATCAAGATCACGCAAACCGAGTCCGCCAGCAACTACAACGCCCTGCAGGCTGTCTTCCGGCAGCACCTTACCGCTGGTCTCGAACTGACAGCCAACTACACCTACTCCAAATCGCTGACCGACGACATCGGCTTCTACGGTGTTAGCAACATTTACAGCGGTCAGTACTACCAGCAGAACGCCTACGACATGCGATCGGAGTGGGGTCCGGCTGGCACCGATACTCGCCATAATATCTCCGTCACCGGTGTCTACGATCTGCCCTTCGGCCGCGGCCGCAAGTTCGGCGCCAACTCAAACTTCTTCGTCAACGAGCTGCTCGGCGGCTGGAAGTTGAGCGGTGCTCAGGTCTACTACTCAGGCTTCCCAGTCACTGTGTCTTCTCCCGCCAACTACTCGAGCCTCGTCAACGCATTTACCGGCGCCGCTCGTCCCAACCAGCTTCGCCCCCTCAAGGGAGCCACGCACTCCATCAATGCCTACTACGGCACCGCGGTCCAGACCGACCAATGCGGTCCCAACCAGGACGATGGTACCTGCGTCTTTGCCCAGCAGCCCGACGACGCTTTTGGAGCGGTGCGCCCCGGTTCTCTCCGCGCTCCCAGCTTCCAGAACATCGACATGTCCCTGGCCAAGAGCTTTACCGTCTGGCATCAACAAACAATGGACTTCCGTGCCGACTTCTTCAACGTCTTGAACATCGCCGACTACGCCCCACCAGACAGTGGCATGACCGATAGCAACTTCGGCCAGATCACCGGCACCGTCAACAACAACCGATCCATCCAGCTCGCCCTCAAGTACTCCTTCTAACGAAGGCGACCGAACGCGAAACCGTCCCACTCACTTCAAGGCGCTGCAATCTCTCACGAGTTGCAGCGCCTTTTCATGTACGACCTCACTTCGATGATCCAGGCAGGGAAGCACTCCCGTGCGGAAGGCTGATCGCGTACAGATACCATGCCGCATGCGGAAGCCAGCCCTCTGTCCATCTCCAGTCTTCATCTTTGCCGGTCACCGCGAAGCCCTGGTTGAACGCGATCCCATCCTCGTTATCCAGACCTGCCGTAATGCCATTCACAATCGCACCTGGAGCGTTGGTGTACTTGTACGACCTGAAGAACATATACGCAGCATCGCCGTGCCCGCTTCCAATCAACAAGCTGGTGTCGTATGGATTGCGCCCGAGGATCCAGTGCAGTTGGTTCCATGCATACTCCTTCAGTTGCTTCTGGAACCCCGGTTCATCGTCGAAAAACGGCAGCGCCATCCGCGCCGCCGCCGCAAGAGACGCAAGCCGCGCATCTTCTCCCTGCCACCAGGGCGCGGCCTCGGTGTCGTGCGGAAAAAAGAACGCCGTCCGCACCGCGCTGTCGCCCATGCGCACAAGCTGCCGCGCATATCCGAACGGATTATTCACGTCCCCAGTCACCGTAAGCTCAAAGCGCAGCGAACGTTCGACTGTCTGCCGAACCTGCTTCTGCTTCGCAGGCGAAGCAATCTCCGCATAATCCAGCAGGCTGATCACCGGCAGCCCGGCGTCCGAAGGATGGAAGTAGGGTCGCGTCCCATCGTCCGCTCGCCAGAAATCCTTGTACGCACCCGATGTAGTGAGCCGAGCCATCAAGCTCTTAGCGCGCGCATCGGCCGCAGCGAGATACAGCGGCTTATGGCTGGCCCGGTACAGCTCCGTAGCGGCCACCAGCGCGCAGTAGTCGTCGAGTATGTTTTCCTTGCGGTCGTTCAGCAGTTCCCGGTTGTGCGCTTGCAGAAAGTCGAACGCTTCTTCCGCGGTCCGCAGGTACTCCGCGCTGGAATAGTCGCCGTGCGAGGGCATCGTACTAGCCAGCGCCAGAGCGGCAATCGACATGCCACCCCCTGCCCGAAAGCTCGACTGGTAAGCATACGGCCCCTCCGCTGCCTCAATGTGCTCAGTCGAATCCGATGCCTTCGTCTTGATCTGCGTGAGCCAGTTCGGGTTGCCGATCGCGCGGTCCTGCGGCAGCTTACCTTTGCCCGGCGCAGTGATCGACTCGAAGAACGAACCATTCGGCCGCTTCATGCGCACCAGAAAATCCGCCCCGTATAGCCCCTCGTCAAGCATCCGCCGTTCGTACTCGCTGAAGTTATCGTCCTTCCTCGCCTCAAGAACCAGATAACTCTTCAGCAAACTCCAAGCGACCAAAGGCACCTGCTGCGGATTGAAGTAGGAAGTAGGGTTCTGATGCGATAGATGGATTCCGTAGTCGCCAGTAGCGTCATACCACCCACCATGCACGTCAACAAAGCCGTCCTTACCACCGGGTACCTCCAGGTGACGGTCCGCTGTATTCATCAGACCGCTGGCTCGCTGCCCCTTGAAGTAGTAAAGAACATTCGAGAGCGTATTTCGCTCGAGCACATCGTTCTGGATCGCGAACATGCAAGAGCGCACCAAAGCCGATCCAGAACGAACCTCCAGCGCATAGTGCCCCGGCTTCTGCCACGCCGAGAAGTCGGCCGTCCAGAATACCCGCCCGTCCCAGGCGTGTACCTGCCCATCCGCCACCAATGCACCCGAAACCACCGTCGCACCACTATCCACGTTGATCAGTGAAAACGTCTGCGGGCGATCGCCTTCCGTTCCAACAACCAGCGCCTGCTTTTGCGATGCGACCTCGTAGCCCACCTGGTCGACAAGAACGTGAACCTCAGCGCGGCAAGCCTGGGCAGCCATGCCACCTGCAGTAAGGAGAAGTAGCAGCCTTCCAATCTTCATCACCTGAACATCCTCTCAAAGAAGCTGTTCCGATTATGTCAGCACATGATAAAACTTTACTATTGTTATTTAGGAAGTCTACCGATTTATGCTCAGCAGACACACCATAGCACTAGCCGTGGCACTCGCTCTGTCCACAGTCGGCGTCGCAACCGCTCAAACTGCCGCGACACCCATCTTGGTCGGCTACGTCTTCCCTCAGAACACAGATCTCCAGCCTGGCCAGATCGATGCATCAAGCCTTAACCGAATCAACTACGCCTTCGCAAACATCAAAGACGGCCAAATGGTGGAAGGCTTTGCGGAAGAAGGAAAGAACCTCGCCTATCTAACCGCCCTCCGCAAGAACAATCCCAAGCTCACCGTTCTAGTGTCGGTAGGTGGCTGGCTTTGGTCGACGGATTTTTCTGACGTCTCCCTAACGCGAGCAAGCAGGGCGCGCTTCATCGCGAGTGTCATCGACTATCTCACACGACACGACCTCGACGGCTTGGATATCGACTGGGAGTACCCAGGAATGATCGGCAGCGGCCATCGCTTCCGTAGCCAGGACGGGCATAACTTCACGCTTCTGCTGAAAGAGCTTCGCAAGCAGTTCAATTCTGAAACCAGGAAAACGAACCACAAGCTCATCCTGACCATCGCCGCCGGAGCATCGGATGAGTACATCCGCCACACCCAGTTAGCGAAGACACAGAAGTACGTGGACACGATCAACCTCATGGCCTACGACTACTACGAACCCGGATCAGATGCCCTAACCGGCCATCATGCGCCCTTGTTTACGAATCCAGCGGACCCCAAGAAAATCTCAGGCGACGCCTCAGTCCGTGCGTTCGAGAACGCCGGCGTACCCTCCAGCAAGATTCTCTTAGGGGTCCCGTTCTATGGGCACGTTTGGCAGCAGGTTGCTGACGTGAACCACGGCCTGTTCCAAAGTGGAAGACCCGTCCCGCAGGCATACATGCCGTACAGCAAAATCTCTGCCGACCTGGCAGATGGCGGTTTTCAACGCTATTGGGACCCAACCGCTATGGCCCCATATCTGTACAGCCGGGATAAGCAGATGTTCATCTCCTACGAAGACAGTGAATCACTCACTGCGAAATGCAAGTATGTTTTGGCGAATAAGCTGGGCGGCATCATGTTCTGGGATTACGCAGGCGACCCTTCGGGAAATCTATTGCACACCATCGACAAATGTCTATCAGCCAAGGGCGGTTCCCAATAATGGGCATCTTCAAAGCACCAGGAATTCTGCAACCCGCGACCACAAGTAAAGCTCCCAGAGTTATCTCGTTAGATGTTTTTCGCGGCTTCACGATGGCAGTGATGATCTTCGTCAACGAACTATCCAGCGCAAAAGGGTTGCCCTGGTGGACCTACCACGCCCCGGGAAACGTCGACGTGATGACCTACGTCGACATGGTATTTCCGTTCTTCCTGTTTATCGTTGGCATGTCTCTGCCGCTTTCCGTCGCCCAGCGGCTCAAGCGCAATGGGTCCCTCGCAGCTCTGTGGGTGCATATCGCCGTCCGCTCAGGAAGCCTCATAGTACTTGGACTCATTCTGGCCAACGCAGAAAAAGCAGATCCTGCGCGTATGGGAATCAGCGGCAATCTTTGGGCGTTACTGGGGCTGATCAGTGCCGGTCTCTATCTGAATATCTATCCTGAATCAACCCGGTTTCCTTCCTATTCTCGCGTTCTCCGGTTCATCGGCCTGGCCTCGCTCATCGTTCTGTATGCAATCTTCCGTAGAACAACGAGCACCGGCGCCTCGGGCTGGATCGACGGATCCTATCCAGAGATTCTCGGCCTAATCGGTTACACCTATCTCGCCGTGGCGACCCTGTATGTACTCACTCGCCGCTGGGCTTTTGCGCCGGTGGCCTGGTTTGTCTTGCTGATAGCGCTATGTGTCATCACTGCGCAACGGATTCTTGTATTTCCTGATCACACACCTCTCTATTTTTGGCCATTCGGCAATGGCTCAATGGCCGCGATCACGATGGCAGGAGTCGTAACGACGTCGATCTTTATAAGCATTGGGCACTTTCCCAGGATGCGCCGTCCGTTCGTGGTCTCAGGAATCTTCGCTCTACTCTGTTTCGCAGCAGGTCGACTGTTCGTGCCCCTTGGCATCTCAAAGATTCGCGCCACCCCAACCTGGTCTCTGTACAGCATTGGCGCCAGCATTCTTGTCTTCGCTCTGTTCTACTGGATCTGTGACGTGAAGCACCAGACGCGTTGGGCAGAGCTGCTTCGTCCTGCCGGTGCAAACACCTTGCTGACCTATTTGCTCCCAGACGTCTGGTACTTTCTTTTCGCGGTCACGGGCATCACATTTTTAGATCGTCATTGGAACTACGGAGCGCCTGCCGTTGTGAAGACGCTTTTATTCACGTTGCTGATCCTCGTTATAGCGAAGGTTCTAACGAAAGCGAGAGTTCGCCTGCAACTGTGATTTCTTCTAACGGCATGCCGGTTTCTTGCCCGCCGGAAAGCCTTGCTGCTACCTTGGTTGGCAGGTAAAGTTGTGCCATACCAACAGGTTACAAATCTCTGGGCCTCCCGATTCTTTGCTCCACCACTGCATAGTTAGATTTGAGTTGACGTGAAAAATGAAACGATGGCACTTGGCCGCCCTTCTTTGCTGCGGCATACAAACGCGCTGACGATTCTAGCGCTCTTACGCAAAGCTGGATCGTGCTCGAAGGCGGACCTCGTTCGCGCCTCCGGGCTCAGTGCACCAACGGTAACCAATGTAGTCGGCGACTTGCTCGCGGCAAATTTAATCAAGCCACTCGGCGAGGGTGAATCGAGCGGCGGCCGCCCACCCGACATGATCAGCTTCAAGGCTTCGCGCGGCTGCATCCTCTCTGTACAAATCTCAACCGACCGCCTCTCCTACTTGCTCACCGACCTCAGCGGGACGGAGCTTGAGATGGTTCAGGTCACCCTGGACCGCAAGTTGACCACTCCCCAGGCGGTATGCCGCGCCATCGATCAAGAGATAAGGCGGCTGCTAAGGAAGCACCGCAAAACCCGCGAACAATTACTCGCGCTCGTCGTAGGAGTGCCCGCTATCACGGACGTTGAGGAAGGGACCGTCCTATCCATCAGCACCCTGGAAGGCTGGCGTTCCGTACCTTTGCGCGCCCTCCTCAGCAAAGTAGTTGGATGTCTTGTCCTGTTGGAAAACGACACCAACCTGGGCGCTCTGGGCGAACACTTCAAGGGAGCGGCACAAACGTCCGACACCTTCGTCTGCATCAATATCGCGGAGAACGTCAGCGCCGGAATCATACTCAACGGAAGAATTCATCACGGTTCGAATTGGGCAGCGGGTGAGATCGCTTACCTCCGACTGCCAAACATCACCCGAAGACAGCCAGCCGTGCATGAGTTCGGCGAGCTCGAGACGGTCTTAACAAAGTCCGGCATTTTGAAGCATTGGGCGCAGCTGAGCGCAAAACACGGCACCGACTCCAGGCGGAAAAAGGATTTTAACACCCTGTTCAATCTAGCGCGGGAAGGAGATGCGCAAGCGAAGAAGGTCCTTCAGGGCCGCGCCGTAATTGTTGCGGATATCATCGTGAATCTCTCCCTCATTCTGAATCCTGGTCTAATCCTTCTAGGCGGCGAGGTCGGAAGCCAACCGGTCCTCCTCGACTACGTAAGAAGACAGCTGGAAAAATGTGAGTTTGCGATTCCCAGCGTTGCAGCAGCAAGCCTGGGAGATACCGCGGTGCTGTGGGGAGGCGTTGCTCTGGCAGTCGATCGAATCCCCGCCATTCTTCTCCCGCAGCCGATCAGTTGAGCGCGGTGCCCGCATAAGTCCATGACGATCGAGATCGATCTCTCCATTGGTGCACAGGCTTGACCCGCTTATCCGGAGCGGCAATTCAGCGAGCCTTCAGGAAGGGATAAGGTTCATGCTGTAGCTTGATCACTGCATGGGCGTTTTTCGATCTATTTCAGCGCGGACGACGGCGAAGCTGTTGTGCGCCGTTCTGGTAGGCGTCGCTCTCGCGGCGCAGGCGCAGTCATCGCTCGCGTCCGCGTCGTCTGGCCCTCGGATCTCGCTCGATGATGCCGTCCGGCTTGCCCAGAAGAATGAGCCTGCGTTTGCAGCGGCGCTGGCGCAGGCGCGCATCGCGGGGCTGGACCACTCGGTCGCTGTTGCCGCACTGCTTCCATCAGTCACATACCACAACCAATATCTCTTCACCCAGGGCAACGGCTCCAACGACCGCATCGGTCAGACGACGACCTCATCCGCGCCGCGCTTCATCGCTAACAATGCTGTGCACGAGTACGCCAGCCAGGGCGTGGTGAACGAGACGCTCGGCCTGCAACAGTTCAGCGCGGTGTCTTTGGCCAGCGCGCAGGAGGCGCAGGCCGCGGCAGAAGCTGAGATCGCCCGCCGCGGCCTCTTCTCCGCGGTCGTTGCGCTCTACTATGGCGTTGCAGCGGCGGATAGCAAGCTCGCGGTCACCGAGCGTTCGGCCGCCGACGCCAACAGTTTCTTCAAAATGACGCAGCAGCGTGAGCAGGCGCGCGAAGCCGCACACGCCGACGTGATCAAGGCGGAGATAACGCAGCAGCAGCGCACGCGCGATGTGGAGGACGCAAAGCTGGCCTCCTCCAAAGCACATCTAGAGCTGGGAGTCCTGCTATTCGCAGACCCGCGCACGGCGTTCCAGACCGAGGCGTCGCCGCCGCCCATGCTGCCGGAGCGCGCCCAGGTGGACGAGGACGCCAGCAAAAATAACGCCGAGTTGAAGAGTGCGTTGGCCGCCGTGCACGCGAGCGACGCACAAGTCGTCTCCGCACGTGCAGCCTATCTGCCGGATCTCGGGCTGAACTTCACCTATGGAGTCGACGCGCCGCAGCTCGCCGTCAACGGTCCGGACGCAAGTAAAAACCTCGGCTACTCCGCCAGCGCGACGCTCGACATTCCGATCTGGGACTGGCTCTCCACCGAGCACAAGGTGAAGCAGAGCGAGATTCGTCGCGACCTCGCGAAGGTGGCACTCTCTGCCGCGCAGCGCCGCCTCATCGCAAACCTCTCCGAGTTCTACGATGACGCCGCAACCGCGCGCGATCAGCTGACCTCGCTAGACGCAAGCGTGACCGACGCACAGGAGAGCCTGCACCTCACCGAGCTGCGTTACAAAGCCGGCGAAGGCTCCGTTCTCGAGGTAGTCGACGCGCAGAATACGCTGCTCGCGGCGGAGACGGCCCAGGCCGACGGCATCGTTCGCTATCAACTCGCACTGGCCAATCTTCAGACGCTCACGGGACGGTTTTGATGATGATCCTCAGACACAACAGCAGCGGCGAGCTTGGTTCGCGCCCAGTCCTGCGCCCAGTCCTGCGCCCAGTTTCGCGCCCAGTTTCGCGCAGGGCCTCACGCAAGATCTGCGCCGCCACGGCACTTGCCTGTGCTCTCGCACTGGCCGGCTGCAAGCAGGCAGAAACAACGCCGGAGGTCCTGGTCACCGTACATGCGGCCAAGCCCACCGTAGCGCCCATCTCGGAGCAAATCCAGGGCGACGCAATTCTCTCGCCGCTCGCACAAGCCGCGTTGTCGCCCAAGATCAGCGCTCCAGTGAAGCAGTTTTACGTTCAACGTGGAGCGCACGTACATGCGGGTCAGTTGCTGGTGACGCTGGAGGACCACGATCTGCAAGCCGCGGCGCTCGACAACCAGGGTGCCTATGACGCCGCCCAAGCCACATACAAACAGGCCACCAGCGTGCAGATGCCCGCGGCAACGCAGGCAGCGGAACTCGATCTCGCACAGACCAAAGCCAACTTCGAGCTCAACCGAAGCATCGTGAAAGGCCGCACGCAGCTCTTCCAGGAGGGCGCGATCCCCGGTCGCGATCTCGACACTGCGAAGGCCGCACTGCTACAAGCGCGCGTCGCCTACGACACAGCGGCCCAACACCTGAAGGCGCTCCAGAGCGTTGGCCACGCGGCCAGCGGGCAGATAGCACAGGGCGATCTCACCTCTGCCAACGGCAAATATCTGAACGCGGAAGCGCTGGCAAGCTATGCCTCACTGCGCAGCCCCATCAACGGTGTGGTGACCGACCGGCCGCTCTTCGCCGGCGAGATGGCCCCCGCGGGCACGCCGCTGATCACAGTGATGGACACCTCCTCGCTCATCGCGAAGCTGCATCTTTCACAGGCGGTTGTGCAACGCATGAAGGTCGGCGACAAGGCAGAGGTCACAATACCCGGCATGAGCTCACCGATCGAAGGAACGGTCTCCCTGATCAGTCCCGCGCTCGATCCCGGGTCGACCACCGTTGAGATATGGGTGCAGCTGAAAAATCCCGACGGCGAGCTGAAGGCCGGCGCACCCGCACACGTCGCCATCGTCGGCCGCACCGTGCCAGACGCTCTGCAGGTGCCAGCCTCCGCGCTGCTCACCAACGAAGACGGAAGCCTCGGCGTGATGGTCGTCGGCACCGACAACACGGCGCACCTGAAGACAGTGACCGTGGGCATACGCCTGCCCGACACCGTGCAGATCCTAAACGGCATCAGCCCCAACGACCTCGTCATCGACACCGGCGGCTACGGCCTGCAGGACGGCACCAAGGTAAAGCTGGCACCGGCCGGCGACGACAAGAGCTCCGGGGGCCAGGACGAATGACCGCCCCCGAGAGTCCCGCCCCCGACAGTCCCGCCTCCGCACAGCCCAAACGCAAGCCCTTCTGGCTAGCCCAGTCCACGCGCACCATCTTCTTCTTCGTGCTCGCGCTCACGCTGGCCGGCGCATACGCCGCGTTCCACGTGCCCATCTCCGTCTTTCCCGAGACGAACTTTCCGCGCGTGGTCATCGGCGTGGACAACGGTGTAATGCCGGTCGGCCAGATGGAAGTCACCATCACCAAGCCCATCGAGAATGCAGTCAACAGCGTTCCCGGCCTCGTCACCGTCCGCTCCAACACCAGCCGCGGCTCGGCCGAAATCAGCCTCTTCTTCGACTGGTCGGTCGACATGTTCCCGACCCTGCAGCGCGTCGACTCCGCGCTCAGCAAGGTGCAGCAGGAGCTCCCACCCACCGTCAAGATCACCACCAATCGCCTCACCTTCGCGACCTTCCCCGTTCTCGGCTACAGCCTCACGTCCAACACACTCTCGCAGACACAACTTTGGGAGCTGGCAACCTACGAACTCAAACCGCCGCTCAATCGCGTAGACGGTGTCAGCACCGTCACTGTGCAGGGCGGAGCTATTCCCGAGTTCCACATCATCCCGAATCTAGCCAAGCTGCAGACCGCCGGCGTCACCATCCTCGACCTCGCCAGCGCAATCGACGCGTCCAACATCATCGACTCGCCCGGCCTCTATCAGCAAAATCACCAGCTCGTCCTCGCACTGGTAGGCGGACAGGTGCATGACATTGACGGCCTGCGCAACCTCGTCGTCAAAACCACCGCCAACGGCGCGCCTGTACGCGTCGGCGACGTAGCGCAGGTAGAGAGCGCGACGATGCCTGTCTACACCATGGTCACCGCCAACGGCACGCCCGCAGTGTTGCTCAACATCACACGCCAACCCTCCGGCAACACTGTGGCAGTCGCCAATGGCGTCGCCGCCGAGCTCAATCTTCTGCGCAAGAAGCTGCCTCCCGGTGTCACCCTCCAGCCCTTCTACGATCAATCGCAGCTAGTCCGCGAGAGCATCGCCAGCGTGCGCGACGCAATCCTCATCGGTCTCGTCCTCGCTTGCGTCATCCTCTTTCTCTTCCTGCGCGACTGGCGCTCATCGATCATCGCCGGCCTCGTCATCCCGGTCACCGTGGCCGTCACCATCCTCGTGATGTGGATGCTCGGCGAGAGTTTCAATCTCATGACGCTCGGTGGCCTCGCCGCAGCCATCGGTCTCGTCATCGACGACGCCATTGTCGTCGTCGAAAACATCGTCCTCCACCGCGACGCCGGCGAAGGCCGCATCCAAGCCGTCCGCAAGGCCCTGCACGAGATCACGACCCCGCTCATCGGCTCCACCATCACGCCCGTCGTCGTCTTCCTCCCACTCATCGCCGTAACCGGAGTCACGGGCAGTTTCTTCCGCGCCCTGGCCCTCACCATGACGGCCTCGCTGCTCACCTCGCTCGTGCTCGCACTCACCTGGACGCCCAGCCTCGGGCTGGTCCTTCTGCGCGGACACCACGCACCCGCTCAACCAACCGCGCCCAACGAGCGCCACGAAGCTGGTCCCATCCTGCTGCGCGTCATGAACTGGCACCGCAGCGCGCTTGAATGGTCGCTGCGCAAGCCGCTGCTGCTCGGCATCGCCTGCCTTGTTCTAGTCGCGGGCTCCTTCATCGCTTACCGCTCGCTCGGCTCCGATCTCCTGCCGGAGATGGACGAAGGCGGCTTCGTGCTCGACTACATCATGCCCGCCGGCAGCTCGCTAGCCGAGACCAACCGCGTCCTCGAGCACGTCGAGCAAATCCTTCGCAACACACCTGAGGTTGAAAACACCTCCCGCCGCACCGGCCTGCAACTAGGCCTGGCCGCTGTAACGGAAGCCAATACTGGCGACTTCACCGTCAAGCTCAAATCACATCGTAGCCGCGGCATCGACGAGATCATGGACGGCGTCCGCAACCAGATCAAGACCACCGAACCCGAACTCGACGTCGAGTTCACGCAGGTCTTGCAGGACATGATCGGCGACCTCTCCAACGCGCCCGAACCCATTCAGATCAAGCTCTTCGCCAACGATCCCCAACTCCTTTACCAACTCGGCCCGCGCGTAGCCGACGCCATCAGCAAGGTCAACGGTGTCGTCGATGTCGAGAACGGTGTCGATAACACCATCAGCGGCCCCGCCACCAACTTTCAGGTCGACCCCGTGCTAGCCGCGCGCATGGGCTTCACCTCCACCGAGGTCGCCGAAGATGCAACCGCCATCCTCGACGGCGTCACCGCCAACGCGCCACTCATCGCCAACGGCCGTCCCTACACCATTCGCATTCGCCTCGGCGACAACACGCGCGCCTCGCTGGACGCGATCGAGAACACGGTCTTCAACAGCAACACCGGACACCTCGCCACACTCGGCTCCATGACCCACATCATGCAACTGCCGCCGCAGAACGAGATTCATCGCGAGAACCTGCAGCAGCTGGTCGTCGTCACCGGCCGCCTCGAAGGCACCGACCTGGGCACCGCTGTTGCACAGGTGCAGAAGGTAGTCGCGTCCATGCACCTGCCACCCAGCGTGCGCGTCGAGTACGGTGGCACCTACCAGGAGCAGCAAAAGTCCTTCGCCGATCTTCTGCGCGTCCTCCTTCTTGCGCTCGTGCTCGTCTTCGGCGTTCTGCTCGCGGAGTTCCGAAACCTCTCCGCGCCCATTGCAATCCTCACCTCCTCAGTGCTCTCCATCGGCGGCGTCGTCTTCGGTCTTCTCATCACTGGCACCACCTTCAACGTAGCGTCGTTCATGGGAGTCATCATGGTCATAGGCATCGTCGCAAAGAACGGCATCCTGCTGCTAGACGCCGACGATCGTTATCGCAACGAAGGCATCGCACCGCGCGAAGCCATGCTGCTCGCCGCGCAGCGCCGTCTGCGCCCCATCCTCATGACAGCCGTCGCAGCCATCGTCGGCATGTTGCCGCTGGCTTTTGCATTTGGTGCAGGCTCGCAGATGTTACAACCGCTAGCCATCGCAGTGATCGGCGGCCTGTCGCTCTCCATGCTGCTCAGCCTCGTGGTGACGCCCATCGTCTACTACCTGCTAACGCGCACCGATCCCATCGACACACAACTCGATGCAGAAGCCTTCGCCTAAGCATCACTCTCTACTTTCCCCGCGCTCCGATGTACCATCCCACAATGAGCCCAGACGCGCAGCAGCCCCTCACCAACCCCGAACTACTAGACGCAACCCGCCGCCGCTTCCTCTCCCTCTCCACCGCCGCCGGCCTCGGCAGCACACTCTTCCCCGGCGTTCTGCTCGCGCTAGCCACCAACACGTCTGCCGCGCAAGCCCCTGCGCAGACGGACCTCCGCGGCTGGCCCGCCATCACTCCCGAAATGATCGAAGCCGCCGCGGCCATCGCCGCGATCAAGCTCACACCCGCGCAGATAAAGATGATGCTCGACGGCGTCCTCGGCGATCGCAACTCCGCACTTCGCGTCCGCGGGCTGCATCTCGCCAACAGCGTCGCACCCACGGCTGTCTTCGATCCCGTGCCCGCCGGAACTCCCGGCCCGCATCCCGCATCCCCGCAGCCTGTCGTGCTCGGCCCCGCACCCTCCATCGCCGGCATCTCCGCATCCCAGGAAGAGAAGGTAGCCTTCGCCACCATTCGCCAGCTGGGCGAACTCCTGCGCCACCGCAAGCTCACCTCCGTTGAGCTGACGAAGCTCTACCTCGCGCGCCTCAAGCGCTACGACCCAACGCTGCATTTCGTCATCAACCTCACGGAAGAGCGTGCTCTAGCGCAGGCTGCTGCTGCCGATCGCGAACTAGCAAGCGGCCACGACCGCGGACCGCTCCACGGCATTCCCTGGGGCGCAAAAGATCTTCTCGCCGTCAAAGGCTACCCAACCACATGGGGCGCGGCGGGCTTCGAACATCAGACCTTCGACGAAGACGCCGAAGTAGTCAAGCGTCTCGACGCTGCCGGCGCCATCCTCATCGCGAAGCTCACCATGGGCGCACTCGCGCAAGGCGATCTCTGGGGCTATCCCGAAGGCGCGGGCAAGCCCGGCGCACGCACCCGCAACCCCTGGAACCCAAAGCAGGGAAGCTCCGGCAGCTCCGCCGGCAGCGCCAGCGCCACATCGGCAGGCTGCGTCGGTTTCGCCATCGGCACAGAAACCCTCGGCAGCATCGAGTCGCCCAGCACACGCTGCGGCGTCACCGGTCTGCGCCCCAGCTTCGGCCTCGTCCCCCGCACGGGTGCCATGGCGCTCAGCTGGTCCATGGATAAGATCGGCGCCATCACACGCTCGGTCGAAGACTGCGCCCTTGTTCTCAACGCGATCTATGGCCCGGACGGCAGCGATCAAACCGTACAGCCCGCGCCCTTTCACGCCAACCTCACCGCCAGCATCCACACTCTGCGTGTCGGCTATATCGAGTCCGCCTTCAAGGCTCCCAAGCCCTACCCGAGCTCTCCCGAAGAGCTAAAATCGCTCTCAGCCGACGAGCGCGCCAAACGTGAGCAGCGGATGCAAACATCGCTCGCCCAGCGCACCTACGACCACCAGTTCGAAGCCCGCGCCCTCGACGTTCTTCGCGGTATGGGCATCAAGCTCACACCCGTCGAGCTGCCCAGCTTCCACTTCTCCGCGCTGCTCAACATTCTCAGCGCAGAGTCCGCTGCCGCCTTCGACGACCTCACCACCTCCGGCCGCGACGCCCTTCTTTCTGGCCAGGAGCCTTACGACTGGCCCAACGGATTCCGCACCGCGCGCCTCATCCCCGCCGTCGACTACATCCAGGCCGAGCGCGCCCGAGCCCTCGCACTAGCCGCCATGCATCAGTTCTTCTCCAACTTCGACGTCATCGTCACGCCCAGCGGCGGCACGCAACTCACAGCCACCAACCTCTGCGGCCAACCCGCCGTCATCGTCCCCAACGGCCTCCGCGGCCCCAACGCACCACCCTACGCTCCCACCGCAGACAACGAGTGGCCCGACTACGGTGGCCCCAACACACCCGTCTCCATCACCTTCCTCGCGCCGCTCTACCAGGACGCCAAAGCCGTCTCCCTCGCTCACGCTTACCAGCAGAAGACCGGCTTCCAGCTGCAACATCCTAAGCTAACCTGAATGCACGCCTGCGCCCTTAGCAAGGCTCGCGCGTCTCATAGAGACCGATGCTGAAGCGTGCCATCACATCGTTCCTTCTCCTCGCCGCCGCCGCCGCGCCCGCGCAGATGGTCATGTCCGCGCACACCCTCATTCAAGCCGAGCAGCAGCACGGCGCCTCCGGCACCAGCATCGAACCCGCAAGCACGCCCGTACCCATGCTCATGGCCCAGCACGGTCCCTGGCGTCTCATGCTGCACGCCAACGCTTTCGCCGCCAACACACAGCAGCAGGTCAGCAACTCGCGCAGTAACCGAGGAAGAGATGCTTTCTTCTCCACCAACTGGATCATGCCCATGGCGCAGCGCTCGCTCGGCCCCGACGGCCACGGCGGCGAGCTAACCATCCGCGCCATGTTCTCCTTCGAGCCCGCCACCATCGGCGGTCGCAACTTCCCAGAACTCTTCCAGCAAGGTGAAACAGCCTACGGCGTACCCATCGTAGACGGCCAGCATCCCCATGACTTCTTCATGGAAGTCGCCGCGCTCTACGATCTACCCCTCTCGCCGCACACGCTGCTCAGCTTCTACATCGCGCCCGTCGGCGACCCGGCCATCGGCCCCACCGCCTACCCGCACCGCCAATCCGCCAGCGAAGATCCCATCGCCGCGCTAGGCCATCATCAGGAAGACTCCACGCACATCGCCTTCAACACCATCACCGGCGGCCTCACCTACCGCTTCGCCCGCATCGAGCTCTCCGGCTTCCACGGCGGCGAGCCCGACGAGCACCGCTGGGCCTTCCAACCCAGCCCCAACGGCCACGCCATCGACTCCATCGCCACGCGCCTCACTCTCTCGCCCACCCCAGACCTAACCGGCCAATACTCCATCGCGCACATCACCAGCCCCGAAGCCCTCTACCCCGGCGAAGACCAGCAGCGCCAAACCGCCAGCATCATGTACCACCACACCTTCTCTTCAAGACCCAAGGCCGACCGCGCAAAGCCCATGCCCAACATGAACATGTCCGGCATGAGCATGAACGACATGAACACCACCTCCGCGCAGCAGGGAAGCGAACCCTCCTCCCGCCCACTGCCCCCGATGCAAAAGGGC
>JBAVDD010000419.1:0-2772 GCA_049587035.1 Acidobacteriaceae bacterium
TCCGGCCCGAAGGCACCCCCGTACCCGTCGAAGCCGCCGCGCCCGCGCACACGCCTGAGCCCGAACCAGCCCAGCTCAGCCACTCCGAGAACCGTTCCGCCCGTCGCCAGGGTACAAGCCACACCGCTGCCACCCTCGACTGGGAAAAGTCCATCCAGCAATACATGCAGAACAAGCCCGCCAAGGCCTGATCCCAGCCTGACTCAAGCCCAGCTTCAGGCTAAGCTCCATAAAATTCCGCAACGGCCAGGACCAGCCCAGCAAGCGTCAACGCGTGCATCACGCAATGCACTACGTTGAGATTGATGCCGTTCCGCTCCGGCAGAAACGCAATCGTGCCCTCCCAATTCGGCCGCAGATGCCCCACCGTCTCCGGACTGGCGCCGAAGAAATAACCCCACCACCAAGAGCGTATCTCGCCTAAAAACAACAAACCCTGAAGCACGATTAGCCCAATCAGGTCGCCCCTCCCACCCGCCATGGCACCGTGCCAGCACAGCCAGACAGCCCACAATCCCACAGCCGTGTTGACCGAGCTTCCAATCACGCGCCTGCGCAGTGGAACCGCGGCCCTGAAGTTTTGCAGATTATTCAACCGGCCCAGCGGGATCGTGTCGTGCAAGGCGAGCACGAGCAACTGCAACAGCACCACGGCTTCCAGTACGTGCTGAATTCCCCTGATCAACGCAAGCTCTCCTGGCAGATCACCTCGCGCACCAGCGGCAACGGCTCCGGACGCACGCTGCCAATCTTCACCGTAGCCTCCATCATCCGATAAGGCTCCTCCACCAGCGCCTCATCCTCACTGAAAAGCGTAAACAGCGCCTGCCCAACCTCCACACGGTCTCCAATCTTCGCGTGCGATTCAATCCCCGCATGCGCGCTCACAGGATCCCCAGGCTTGGCTCGACCTGCACCCAGCCGCTGCACGGCCCAACCCACCTCCTTGCAATCCATCCCCGCCAGAAACCCATCTCGCGAAGCCCGCAGCACCCGCATCGCCTTCGGCTTATGAAACGCCGCCGGGTCCTCGAATGCGCTCGTATCCCCACCCTGCGCCGCCACAATCTTCAACCAAGCCGCATACGCCGCGCCCGACCGCAACGTCTCATCCGCCATCGCCGCACCGTCCTTCGGAGACCCCGCGCGACCCGCCAGAAACAGCCCCCATCCACTCAGCGCATTGGCCAGCTCAATCAAATCCGCCGACATAGCATGCCGCACGCCCTTCAAAATATCCACGCACTCCCAAACCTCTACCCAGTTGCCAGAGAACCGCCCCATCGGCTCCTCCATCGCCGTAAGCAGCGCGACCGTTTTCGTGCCTGACAATTCTCCGGTAGAAACCATCAGCTCCGCCAGAAACCGCGACCGCTCAGTCGTAGTCATAAACGCGCCCGACCCCACCTTCACATCCAGCACCAGCCCGCGCAGGTCCTCGGCCAGCTTCTTGCTCATAATGCTCGCGCAGATCAAAAACGGCGACTCCACGGTCCCCGTATGGTCCCGCATCCCATAAAGAATCCGATCCGCCGGCACCAGCCGCGGCGTCTGCCCCACCAGCGCCGCATGGCACTCCCGAAGCACCTCACCCATCCGAGCCAACCCAAGCTGCGAATCGAACCCAGGAATCGTCTCCAACTTATCCAAAGTCCCACCTGTATGACCCAGCGACCGTCCGCTGATCATCGGCACCGAAACACCAGCCCCCCCATCCATCCCCACCGCCGCCCACACCGGCGCAATCAGCAGCGAGCTCTTATCCCCGACCCCACCGGTCGAGTGCTTATCCACCGTAAACACCCCCTCCCCCAGCACCGCCGCATCAAACACCTCCCCCGAAAACCGCATAGCCCGCGTCAA
This sequence comes from Acidobacteriaceae bacterium, assembly GCA_049587035.1. GTDB lineage: Bacteria > Acidobacteriota > Terriglobia > Terriglobales > Acidobacteriaceae > Granulicella. The sequence goes on from JBAVDD010000419.1 coordinate 1,864, forward strand.
ATCCCCAAGCTCCCGCAAGCTCAGTCCCCGCTGAAACACAGCCATCAAAAACGCCCCCAGCTGCGCCTCTGTAATCGTCTCGCTAAAGTTCTCAATCCCTTCCCCGGAATCCCCACCCGCCGTACGCGCAGTACCCACAACCGCCCGTACCAGCCACTCAATCTCCGCCTTCGACAGCTCCCCGCCATCCCGCTTCTTCAACACCACATCAATCGCATGCATCCCAACCACTCCTAAACCCTGCCGTCCAGATACTCCGCCCGAAACGCCCACGGCAGCAGCTCCCCCAGCGTAGTCTCCATCGGCCCACCCTCCCCCGGATACAACACCACGGTCTCATCCCCGCCAAACTCCGTCAGCGTCTGCCGACAAGCCCCGCAAGGCATACTAGCGGCCCCATTCAAATTCGCCACGGCAACCGCCCGCAGCCGAACCCCCGGCCCCCGCTCAGCCACCGCCCGAGCAATCGCCCCCTGCTCCGCACAGCTAGTCAGCCGGTAGCTGCAATTCTCCACATTGCACCCCGTCACCACCGCCCCATCCTCCAACAGCAGCGCCGCCCCCACCCGAAAGCCGCTATAAGGCGCATACGCCCGCCCCGCCGCCTCCGCAGCCAACTCCCTCAGCGTCGTCTTCTGCGCCTCACTCACCATCGAATTCCTTCTGTATCCTCATCGTAAGTCGTCTAGGGTAGACGTTCAGCCCCTCCATAGCAAGCCACCAAACACGGAGTCCCCGCATGCACCTCCGAACCACCGCTCTCATCATCCTCGCCGCAGCAACCGTCGCCTCCGCCCAAAACCGCGCCACCCCACCCACCCGCAACCCCCACGCCCCCGGCAACGTCCAGGCCACAACCCTCCCCGACGCCACCCTCCCCGCGCCCACCGCCAACGGCAACTACATCAT
>JBAVDD010000420.1:0-7107 GCA_049587035.1 Acidobacteriaceae bacterium
ATCCAGCAGACCCTGGAAGAACTCGAGGACGAAGACGTTGAACTCCTTACCGCAACCAACGGTGAAGAGGCGCTCGAGACAATCCGCAGCGAGGAGCCGAATCTCGTATTTCTAGATGTCATGATGCCGAAGAAGAACGGCTTCGATGTGTGCAATGCCGTCAAGAATGAGTTGGGTCTAAGCCACATTCACATCATCCTGCTCACCGCCAAAGGCCAGGAGTTCGATCGCCAGCGCGGCCAGGAAGTCGGCGCTGACTTGTACATGACCAAGCCATTCGATCCAGATGCTCTCGTAGCTCAAGCCCGCGCTGTGCTGGGGCTTCCCGCGCCTGGATTGTGATGCATATGCCCGGGCTCACGCTCAAATCTGTTCTCCGTCCCAAGTCAGGCAGCTTCTCTGCCATCACCGCGCTGTTGAAGACGATGGGCACCACGATTGGCGTTGTCGATCCCCTCGGCAAGCCGCTGCTTGGCGAGATTCTTGAAGAATCTTTTGCCGATGCCGCTCGCGTTCCAGTTGAGCTTGAAGACGCGACCCTGGGCTTTGTTGTTGGCCCTGCAGAACCGGCGAATGCGGTGGCCTTGCTCCTTGCGCACTTTGTGGCGCGCGAGTCGGAGTCACGGGCTCTCGCGGCGGAAGTCCTGCACTTCTATCGGGAAGTCCATCTGATTGAGCAACTCTCTGAACAACTCGCGGCGTTGCTGAACTCAAAGGCGGTCGGTGAAACCGCGCTGGCGCTGGCGCAGCGACTTATCCCGGCTACGCACGGCGGTGTGCTGATTGTCGGCAAGGAAGATGAGGGGCTGCAAAGCACGGCTTCCTTCGGTGACTCCGTCAGCGACTCGGCAAGCGCCGTCGGCCCACTGGCGCCGAACTCTCGCTTCGCCACCTCCGTCCTCGAGCGTGGCACCGGAGAAATCGTCAACAACTGCGGCTCCGATCCGCGCGCCCTCGATATCGAATGCGCGTTGCATGCCTTGATCTGTGCGCCTCTGCGCGCCGGACAACGCGCCGTCGGCCTCATTGCACTGGGCAGCACGGCCGTCAATGCCTCCTACACTGCGGCCGATCTCAAGCTCCTCAACACCATCGCACTCCAGACTGCGGCTGCCATTGAGAACTCGCTACTTTGCGCGGAGATGGTTGAAACTGCCCGCGAGCGCGCCGCCTATGCCGCTGAACTACAAGCTGCCAGCACCGTACAGCAACTGCTGCTGCAAAGCGCATCGAGCCCCACGCCCGGCTTTCAAGTGGACTCCGTCTATCTACCGGCGAGCGAAGTTGGTGGCGACTTCTTCTTCGTATCGCCTGCGCCAGATGGCTCGCTGACGGCCATCGTTGGGGACGTTTCAGGCAAAGGCCTGACCGCGGCCATGCGCGTCGCGATGATTCTCGGCGCTCTCCGACGTGAAACGGCGCATGATCCGGGTGAGATCCTTGCTGGGCTCAATAATGTCCTGATCGCGCAAGGTCAACTGGGCTTCACTACAGCCTGCTGCATCCGCATCGGGCTCTCCGGAGAGTTTACGTTGGCGAATGCCGGCCATATCGCTCCTTACCTCTCGGGGAGGGAAGTGGAAACGCCGCCAGCATTGCCACTTGGTTTGGTAGCGGATCAGACCTACGAACTGGTGCATGGGCGCCTCACCGCTTCCGATCGTCTTGTGCTGCTCTCGGATGGAGTGCCGGAAGCGCGTTCCCCCATTGGCGAGTTGTATGGCTTTGATCGCCTTCCTCAGTTGACACTGATGCCCGCCCAGGAAATTGCCGACACGGCCCAGCGCTTCGGTCAGGAAGACGACATCACCGTGCTCACTCTGGCTATCGCCGCATCCTAGCGGCCCATGATGCTGCCTCACGCACCGCCGAAGAAACCGAGAGACACTATAACTCTTCTGGCCCAATTGCAGAGCCGCGCCGAAGCGGGAGCCTGCGCACCTACCGTGAATTGGGATAGGTACGAAACGCGACGATCTCGGCGTTGAAGCTCGTTCCGCTAAGCCGCGAGGTCTTCAGAAGTACCTCGAAGTAAGGGAAGCGCGAGCTGTGTAGCAGCTGCCGGAAGTGGCGCAACTGGCTCTCCGTCGTCAGGAACTCCGCCGCAGCTCCTGTAGCATCCGAGTCCGTCCCCGCAAAAATAATGACATTCCCCTTCTGGCCCGGATCCGGCAGATAGGCAACCACACAATACCCTGTTAGCGTATTGCGGTCCATCGGTGACTCGTATACGGCTTGCTCGCCGGCCCGTGGATGGCGATTGAGCACGTAGATCTGGTTGTGAGCGCTGTTGTAGTCAAGGCTGAAGTTCATCTGTGGATCGAACATGCGCACCCACGGGTTCGCCTTCTTACCCCCAATCAGCACTACGTTGTCCCGCTTCAGCGAGTCCGCTTCGTAGAACCTCGACAATGTGAGGCGAAACGACGGCGCGATAGGTGTGAGCCCAAGGATCTGCTGCGCAGCATGGAAATCACCGAGGGTGACCAGGTTATGGTTGAAGATCGTCTGCAGGGCCTGCTTGCGGTCGGCGGAGAGCGGATGCTGCGGGTCCTCGGGAATATAGCGATGGTCAAGATAGTCGCTAAGCATGATCGGGGTCCCGAGAATCTCCTCGCTCATGCTCGCCGATGCGTCAGGCAGCACAATGTCTGTCTGCGGCGCGGCCTTTGTGGCGTCGATCCAGAACTCCGCCACCGTGGGCCGCTGCGCCCATAGGTCATCATGCCCGCGCAGCAGATGGTTGCTGTAGAGCAGCCAACCGCACGCCGCCGCAAGTACGGCCGTTGCCACAATCCATCCCCATGCCCCTCTGCGCGGCCTCCGGCGCTGGTCCTGCCAGTGGACGTCCAATGGCGCTGCCGGCACACCCGCCGCCAGTGAAGCCTGCGGTGTAGTTGCCAGCGCCAGGTTGTCCGCTGCGTCTCGTCGGCGGAAGACCGGCTTGTAACTACCGCGCGGGATCGAAAACACCACGGGCTCCCCGGCGCCCTCGGTGCTGAAGTAGATATCAATCCTCTTCCGTAACTCGGTCGCATTCACCCGCACGATGTTGTCCTGGCTGCGGTCGTAGTTCTCCGGCCGGCCAAACACATGCATCCCAATGTCCTGTTCGTGGACCTCGGCGACGCCCTTCTTCAGCGTCTCATTTCCCACATACAGAAGGAAGTCGCGCAGCCGCGCTGACCGCGCAAACTGGCTGCTCCCCGCAGCGCGGTGAATCAGCGCACGTCGCTCAACGAGCGTCGGCGGACTGTCCTTTTCGGCGTCCACAACGTCATCGATCTGGCTGCCCGGGCTGCTCATCTGCGACCCTTCCACAAAAAGTAAGCGTGATGAGCAGTCTAGCACCTCAACCAAACCCTTCGTCCGAGCTCTCGACTCCGCCCATCAAACCATGGTTTATGAACAGCTTCCGTCACTTCTAACAGTTAGAAACCCTGTTGAGCTTTCCGGTAAATTAACTTGCCGCTCATCGTTCTCCGCGTGCAGCATAGCTTCGATTTCAAGCGACCGTTTTTTGCTTGCAGCAACCTTTGGAGGCACCTCTGATGAAGAAGTTTTATCCCCTGCTCGGTTCGCTCCTCACCGCGACCGCCCTTCTGTTCGTGTCTGCTCCCGCTCGAGCCCAGCGCTACCTCGGCACCATCCAGGGCGCTGTCACCGACTCCACCGGAGCCGCTATCCCCGGCGCATCGGTCGTCGCCGAAGACACCACGACCCACTTCAAAACCAGCGACACCTCCAACGCCGCCGGACTCTACACCTTCGCCTCGCTCAACCCCGGTACCTACATCGTTACCACTACAGCCAATGGCTTTAAAACCTTGAGCAAGTCCAGCATCGTGCTTACAGCCGGCAATCTCCAGCAGATCGACTTCGCCCTCCAGCCCGGCTCGCAGACCCAGGTAGTCGACGTCGTCGCCAACACCAACACCCTGCTCGACACTGGCTCGCCTAACATCGCGACCACCCTCAGCTCGAAGGAAGTGACTGACCTCCCGAATGAAGGCCGCAACCCCTTCGTCATGGCCACGCTCGCAGCCGGCGTGACTAATACCGCTTCCGGAGGCTACTTCCAGGGCAAGTCCAGCCAGTACACCAACCCCTTCAGCGGCGTCGCCGTACAGATCACCACGGACGGCAGCGGCGGTCACAACCGCCTCACCCTCGACGGCATCCCCGACGACCCAGCCGAGCGTCTCTCCGGCGCCTCCTACACCGGCTTCGTTCCATCGCCAGAGGCCGTGCAGGAAGTCAAGGTCCAGACCTCCATCTTCGACGCCCAGATCGGTCACGGTAACGGCACCGTCACGAACACCGTCGTTCGCAGCGGCACCAACAGCTACCACGGTGCTGCCTACTACGTCTTCCAGAACACGTACCTCAACGCCAACACCTACGAAAAGGTACCCAACCAGAACTCTGCCACCAGCTCCACCCGCACCCCGCGCAACAACGACCAACTCAGCCAGACGGGCCTCGTCTTCGACGGTCCGGTCCGTATTCCCCACCTCTACGACGGCCGCAACAAGACCTTCTTCATGGTCGCCTTCGAGCGTTACGCCTCGCACACTGCCATCAACTACGACTCCCGCGTGCCCACCGCAGCAGAGCGCTCCGGCGACTTCTCCGCTCTCTGCCCCGGCGGCTTCGACTCCACGGGCCTCTGCCTCTCCGGCGTTCAACTCTACCAGCCCAACTCTCCCGTCGACGCCAGCGGAAACCGCACCGCCTACTACTCCAACGACAACATCGCCTCGGCCATCAGCACCTCCAGCGCGGCCATACTTAGCTACTTTCCCTCCGCCAACGTTCCGAACAGCACCGCCCTCAGCTCCTTCAACTACATCTCCAACCAGACCTCCTACCGCAGCACCTATCCCTCCTTCATCGTGCGCATCGATCAAGCCATCGGCGCAAAGAACAAGTTGAACGTAATCCTCTTCCGTTCCGGCCTAACCCAAAGCTATCCGCTGCAGGGCTTCCCCAAGGGCGTCGGCCCATCCGGCTACGGCTACACCGTCTATCGCAATAACCGCGGCGGCAGCCTTGACGACGTCCAGCAGTTTTCTTCTTCGCTGGTACTGGACTCTCGCCTCGGCGTGCTGTGGCACCCCTTCGGCCTCACGTATCCCGACAACCAGAAATTTGACTTGTCCTCCATCAACATCGACAGCACCGGCCTGCCCTACGAATCGTTTCCAGGGGTCTCCTTCAGCAGTGACGGCTACGCCGGTCTAGCCGCAGGAGCCGGCGGTCAAGTCAGCACCAACATGACCGCTGACCTCTCCGAGATCCTCACCAAGAGCATCGGTCACCACACCATCCGCTTCGGCTTCGATGGCAACCTCATCCGTTACAACGTGCAGAACCCCGAGAGCGGCTTCGGCGCTTTCAGCTTTGACCGCCGCTTCACGCAGCAGAACTCGGTCACCGCACCCATCGGTTCGGAGGCAAACTCCGGCGATCCCTTCGCCTCCTTCCTCCTCGGCTACCACTCCTCGGTGTCCTACAACATCCAGGCCGCCTATGCCCTCCAGCAGATCTACACCGCTCCCTTCGTGCAGGACGACTGGCGCGTCACCGACAAACTCACCCTCAACCTCGGCGCGCGCTGGGACTACGAGTCGCCCTTCACCGAGCGCTACAACAAGCAGGTCACCGGTTTCTGCGATAGCTGCCAGAGCCCCCTCCAGGCCCAGGTCCCAAGCCTCAATCTCAACGGTGGCCTGCAGTTCACCAGCAATAGCAACCGCTACCCCTATCCGCGCGACTGGAATAACTTCCAGCCAAGGCTCGGACTCGCCTACTCCGTCACCCCTAAAACAGTAGCTCGCGCCGGCTTCGGCATCATCTACTTCAACACACTGGAGTCACCCATCGGCACCGGCTTCAGCCAGACCACAAGCTACAACAACTACGTCACCAGCGCGCCCATCAATCCCATCAGCACGCCCTTCCCCAACGGCGTGCAGTTGCCCACCGGCAGCTCGCTCGGTCTAGCCACCGCGCTCGGTCAAAACATCAGCTTCGTCGATCAGCATCACGTCCAACCCAAGAGCGCGCAGTGGTCCGCGAGCGTGCAGCAGCAGCTTCCCGGCAACTTTGCTCTTCAGGTTGCCTACGTTGCCGCCCGCGCCACGCGGCTTGAGGTCAACCACAACATCAACGTCCTTCCGCAGCAGTACTACGATCAGGGCGCTGCCGAGGTCACCTACCTCAATACCCAGGTAGCCAATCCCATGGCCGGAACCTTCACCGGCACCACCAACCTCAACAATGCAAACGTCCAGCAGAACCTCCTCCTTCTGCCTTACCCAGAGTTTGGCTCGGTCACAGAGGACTACTCCTCAGTCGGCAGCGCACCCTACAACGCACTGCAGGTGCAGCTGCAACGGCCGATGAAGAATCACTTCACCCTGCAGGCTAACTTCACCTGGTCCAAGACTATGCTCCACACGCAATACCTCAATCCCTTCGACACCAAACTCGCGTCGATCCAGGATGCGAACGCAACCCTCGTCGGCAATGTCTTCGGTACCGTTGAGCTGCCGCGGTTCTCTCACTCCAACTACGTGGAACGCCTGCTGCTCGGCGGATGGGAGCTCAATGGAGTCTTCCGCGCGCAGAACGGTCCGCTCATCTCCGCGCCCGGCAACGTCGACATCATCGGCAACACGACGCAGCCCGATCCAACCTACGGCCGCTACATCAATACCTGCTACGAGAACGCATCGGGCACAATGGTAGCGTCAACCGCCAGCGCACCGGCCTGCGACAACCTCTCGCCCAACCCGGCCTATCGCCAGCGCATCGCCTACACTACGCAATACAACAGCACCGTGCTAAACATAAGGCAGCGCATTCATCCGCTGGTCGACGCCTCGCTCTTCAAGCAGTTCCAGATTCACGAGGGAACGACGTTCGAGATCCGCGGCGAATTCTTCAACATCCTCAACACACCGGACTTCGGCGGCCCGGGAACCGGCCTCGGCAGCTCGACCTGGGGCAAGGTAACACTCACCCAAGCCAACGATCCGCGCATCGGTCAACTCACAGCACGCATCAACTTCTAAGTTGGACTCGTGCCGCATCCCACGGGAT
>JBAVDD010000421.1:0-10185 GCA_049587035.1 Acidobacteriaceae bacterium
ATTCGTTCGATCTGGACAGCTGCTTCTTGTCCCACAGCAGGCCGCCGAAGCGGTCGGTGGTGCTCAATTCAAAATCGACATCCATCTTAATGGCATCGAAGGGGCAGACCTCGACGCAGATCTGGCAGCTCATGCAGACCGAGATATCAATGTCGAACTTCGTTGGATAAAACTGGAGTTTGCCGACAGCGTCGGGCTTCTTATCCTTGCTTTTCTCGATGAAGATGCACTTGGGAGGGCATTCCTTTTCGCAGATCTGGCAGGAGACGCAGCGCATGCCCTTCTCCCAGTCGTTGCCGTCGTAGACCAGGAACGGAAAGTCGCGGGTTGCTTCGATTTGGGGAAGGCGCTCCTCGGGGAATTGCACCGTGGTGAGGCGCTCTTTGTTGACATAGCTGCCGAAGAAGTTGCGCGCAGTCTCGGTCAGGCCCTTCAGAATTCCTTCACCTAGCACAGGCCGCCCTCCTCGATATCAAAGAATGCCGGAGGGGCAATGGGCATGCACAGCCTCCAGCCAGTCAAGCCATGTTGCATAGTTGCGCTCAGTTGCATTGTTGCGCTCACCGATCCACCTCACCCAAAACAATATCTATGCTTCCGAGGATGATCACGATGTCGGCTACGTTCTGTCCCAGGCACATGTCCTCAAGCAGTGTCAGATTAATGAGGCTGGGCGGGCGCACGCGATAGCGATAGGGGTTCGGGGTTCCGTCGCTGATCAAGTAAAAGCCCAGCTCACCCTTCGGTCCTTCGATCCGTCCGTAGGCTTCGCCAGCCTTGGGACGGAAGCCGCGAATCTTCGTGTTTGGGTCCATGATGGGACCAGCTGGGAGATCGCGAATCGCCTGTTTGAGAATCTCGATGGACTCGCGCATCTCGAGTACACGCAGCATGTAGCGGTCGTAGACATCCCCATGGTCGCCCAGAGGGACGCGGAAAGAGAAGCGGTCGTAGATGCCGTACTTGTCGACCTTGCGCAGGTCGTAGTTGACACCAGAAGCCCGCGCCATTGGGCCGCTTAGCCCCGCGTTAATTGCCTGCTCCGTGGTGACGATTCCGACGCCCTGGGTGCGCGCCATGAGGATCTCGTTGGTCTGCAGAAGGCTTTCGAACTCGTCGAGGAACTTGGGAAACCCGTCGACAACCTTCTGAGCCTCCTGGAGCCAGCCAGCAGGGATGTCCACTCGACAGCCGCCGAAGCGCATGTAGTTGCACATCATGCGCGCGCCGGTGAGCGCTTCAAACAGATCCAGGATCTTTTCACGCTCGCGGAATGCATACATCAGGGGCGTTCCGCTGGCGCCCATATCCTGCATCAGAAAGCCGATGAGTCCGGCGTGATTCTGCAGGCGGGTGAGCTCGCCGGTAATGATACGCAGATATTCGGCGCGTTCGGGAACCTGAATGCCGGCCAGCTTCTCCACCGCGAGAGCATAGGCCCAGTTGTTGGTGATGGAACAGATATAGTCCAGGCGGTCGGTGTAGGGCATACACCCGAGATAACTCTCGGTCTCGGCGATCTTCTCGTGATTGCGGTGCAGGTAGCCGAAGACTGGCTTCAGCTTAACAACCTTCTCTCCATCGAGCGTTACGTTCATTCGAAAGACGCCGTGGGTAGAAGGGTGCTGCGGCCCCATGGAGATTTCAACCAGATCGCCTTCCAGATGATCATTGGCAGGGTTCGAAAGGGAATCGACGGAAGCTTCGGTCAGTACGCTCATATCCCTCCCTCCGCCCCATCGGACAGAGAACGCCCGCCGGGGACCCCTTCCTCCGCCGGGCGGTGGGCCTGGGCCCGCTTGAGCACTTCGTCGTGAGCGGTGGGCTCGTATTCGTAATCATCCGGATCGACGTAGTCTCGCCGCATGGGGAAATCTTCAAACCCCTCCCACATCAGTAGCCGCCGCAGATCGGGATGGCCATCGAACAGGATGCCGTAGAGGTCGAAGATCTCGCGCTCTTGAAACTCCGCACTGCGCCAGAGGGGAGTCAGCGAGGGAAGATGAACTTGTTCCGCGCGATCCTGGGTGCGCATTCTCAAGACCAGTGGGCCCTCTCGCTGCTCGACCGAGAACAGGTGATAGACGGTCTCGAGATAGCCGCCGGTCTGGGTTTTGACTACCTCGTCGACTTCCTTCTCCACGCCATCGACGACCTTCATTGTCTTGACCTTCGTGGAGACTTCTTTGATGGGCCAATCAACGCCGGTGACATTGGAGCAGAAGTCGAAGCGCGGGCTGGCCGCATCGCGGAGAAAGCTGGCTACGGCGAATGCATGTTGGGCGTCCACCAGCAGCGAGTGCTGGCCGGAGGGACTGCCGTTGGGGATGATCTCCAGCTGGCAGCCAGAAACGTGCGCCTCGATTTCGGACTTAATCTCTTCCAGATTCATTCTTGCCTGCATTTGAGATATTAACCAGCGGGACGCTCCAGATTTCGCTGTTTTGCGTTGGGACGAGATCGTGAGCGCCAAAGTCCGGTACAACGAATTCACTCGGCGAATCTGCGTTCAAGTGGCGCGGCCGGGTAGGTCCGGTCAGATACTGTTCGTCGATCTTCCTCTGCAACATCAGGAAGGCATCAATCAGCGCCTCCGGGCGCGGCGGGCAGCCCGGGATATAGACGTCCACAGGGATGTAGCGGTCGATGCCCTTGAGGACGTTGTACCCCTGCTTGAAGGGGCCGCCAGAGATAGCACACGCGCCCATGGAGATCACGTACTTGGGCTCAGGCATCTGGTTGTAAAGCCGTACCACCTGGGGCGCCATCTTCTTGGTCACCGTGCCAGCGACGATCATGAGATCGGCCTGGCGGGGGGAAGGGCGGAAGACCTCGGCACCGAAGCGCGCGAGGTCGTAGCGGGCCATGGTGGTCGCGATCATCTCAATAGCGCAGCAGGCGAGGCCGAAGTTGAGCGGCCACAGAGAGCTTTTGCGGCCCCAGTTGTAGAGTTCCTGAAGAGACGTGGCAACCACACCTTGCCGTCTCAACTCGCTCTTTAGCTGTTCATCCATTCCTCAAAACCTTCTAATTTCCAGAGTTCAACCGGTTTTACTGCCCACACGCGGGCGTTACTTTAAAGTTTACTCCGTACCGCGGCTAACTCGGCTAACTCCAGGACAGCACATTCTTCTGAACAGCCCAGACCAGACCTTCGACCAGAAGAATCAAAAACACAAGCATTGAGAGGGATTCAGCAGCAGTGAGTCCGCCAAAGGCAACGGCGAACGGCAGCAGGAAGACTGCCTCTACATCGAAGATAAGAAAAATGATGGCGTAGATGTAGTAGCCCGGCTTGAACTTGATCCAGGCATCGCCGCTGGATTCCAGGCCGCACTCATAGATGGCGTTCTTGCTGGGGCCGGATTTCTGTGGCGAATACTTCTTCGCCCAGACCCACGCCAGGGCCAAGGGCCCTATTGCGAAGCCCGCGCCCCCAACCAGCAGTACGATTACCGGCAAATAGATATGGCTCGTCATACGTTCTTTTTATAACTTTACCAGACTGTCCAAGGCGCCCTTGTGACAATCATCGCACCCGCTGCTTCGAATTCAACGCAGGAAGTGGGCGATTTGGCGTTAGTTGCGCGCCTCGCGACCTTTGAGGCGCAGATTCCGCTCGTGCATTTTTGCAGTATCGGTCTCGACCAAACCTAGGTACATCGCCGATCCACATCGTGGCGAACGGTGATACGGAAGGGCTACAATTCCGGTGACATAGGCTGGCCGGTTGCTCGACGGCCACGGAAATTTCGCGAATAACGCTGCAATGATTCCTTCTGATATTCCGTAGAATTTTTCGACGCATATAGATGGAAAACTTTGAAAAGGACTTTAAATGGCTACCACGAATCTCGAAGTTCAGGGCCTGCCCGTTGCAGACTCGACCGTTCACCGCAAGAAGATAGTGAACGATTTCTCGATCCAGGTTGCAACGGTCAATGGCTCCGGATCTCAATCTGCAAACAGCATTCTTCTCCGCAGCATCTTCAATATGGGAGTGCCTGTCTCGGGCAAGAATCTGTTTCCTTCGAACATAGCCGGTCTTCCCACATGGTTTCTCATTCGCGCCAACAAAGATGGTTGGATGGCCCGGAAGCACGATGTGGATCTGCTGATCGCCATGAACCTGGAGACGGTGCATGAAGACATCCGCAAGCTGCCCGCGGGAGCTGCCGTTATCTTCGATGAGGCCTTCAATCTGACCGATCTACGCAGCGATATTACGGTTTATCCTGTTCCGTTTGATCGCCTTGTCGCGGCCACTGGCGCTGAGATGAAGGTGCGCAAGTTGATTAAGAACATGGTCTATGTGGGCGTTGCTGCGCAGCTGCTGTCCATCGATCTCAAGGGCCTGGAGAGCATCGTTCGCAAGCAGTTTGCCAAGAAGGCCGCCGTAGCGGACATCAACTGGAATGCGGTCCAACTGGGTTTCGATTATGCCGCGAGCTCGCTTACGAAGCAGGATACGCTTGTCGTCGAGCCAATGAAGGCGACCGAAGGCAAGATCATCATCGACGGAAACTCTGCCTCTGCGATGGGGGCGATGTTCGCCGGGGTTACCGTGGTCGCGTGGTATCCGATAACCCCGTCCACCAGTGTTGTCGAAGAACTCATCAAGTTAATGAAGAAATATCGCATCGATAAGGATGGAAAAGCGAGCTTCGCGATCGTCCAGGCTGAAGACGAGCTGGCGGCGATTGGTATGGTGCTGGGAGCAGGTTGGGCTGGGGCACGCTCGATGACTGCGACCTCGGGGCCTGGTATCTCGCTGATGGCTGAGTTTGCTGGGCTCGGTTATTTTGCCGAGATACCGGGAGTCATCTTTGACGTGCAACGGACTGGCCCCTCCACGGGTATGCCGACGCGCACGGCGCAAGGCGACGTGGCGTTTATCGCAGGCTTGTCCCACGGCGACACCAAGCACGTTCTGCTGTTCCCGGGATCGGTGAAGGAATGTTTTGAGTTCAGCACGCAGGCTTTCGATCTCGCAGAAACCCTGCAGACACCGATCTTCTTCCTCTCGGACCTGGACCTTGGCATGAATAACTGGATGTCCGAGCCGTTTGAGTATCCTGAGAAGCCCATGGCGCGTGGAAAGATACTGAACGCGAAGCAACTGGAGGAACTAGGTGGATTCGCTCGCTACAAGGACGTGGACGGCGATGCGATTCCGTACCGCACGCTGCCCGGCACCGATCATCCGAAGGCTTCCTACTTTACCCGCGGCAGCGGTAAGAACGAAAAGGCCCAATATACTGAGCGGCCAGAAGATTATCAAAACAATATGTTTCGTCTGGCTCGCAAGTTTGAGACGGCCAAGACCTACGTGCCCAAGCCCATCCTCGAAGCCTCGGGGGATCACAAGATCGGAATTATCGCTTACGGTACCAGTCATTTCGCTGTCACTGAGAGCCGTAGCCAACTGGAGAACGAGTCGAAGATTGAAACGGACTATATGCGAGTTCGTGCGTATCCGTTCACCCCAGAGGTGGGCGAGTTTGTGGCGAAACACGAAACCATCTATGTGGTGGAGCAGAACCGCGATGGCCAGATGCTTAATCTGCTGAAGACGGATCTTGATGCGTCTCAGGCTACGAAACTGCGCTCGGTGACCTATTTCGGTGGTCTTCCTCTTGATGCGCGCACTGTTACCGAGGCGATTGCCTCACACGAAGGAGCAAACAAGTAATCATGGCAACTTCACCCGTGAATTCAGCACCTGTAAAAACGAACAGCATTGGCCTCGAGATCCTGGACTATCGCGGCGGCAAGTCGACCCTCTGCGCGGGTTGCGGGCACAATGCCATATCTGAACGCATTCTCGAAGCGTATTACGAGATGGGTGTTCAGCCTGAGCGTGTGATGAAGATGAGCGGCATTGGCTGCTCCTCGAAGTCGCCGGCATACTTCATGTCGCGCTCGTTCAGCTTCAACTCAGTGCATGGACGCATGCCATCTGTGGCGACCGGGGCGATCCTTGCCAATAAGACGATGCGTTCCATTGGCATCAGTGGCGATGGAGATACGGCCTCGATTGGCGTAGGTCAATTTGTGCACATGCTGCGCCGCAACCTGCCCATCATCTACGTCCTTGAGGACAACGGGGTATATGGGCTCACCAAGGGCCAGTTTTCTGCAACAGCCGATATCGGCTCGAAGTTGAAGACCGGTGTAGTGAATGACATGCCACCGATTGATGTGTGCGCACTTGCAGTCCAATTAGGGGCAACCTTCGTAGGACGTTCTTTTTCAGGTGACAAGAAACAGCTCTCCACGATGTTGAAGGCGGCGATCGCTCACAAGGGAACTGTGTTGCTCGACATCATTTCACCCTGTGTGACCTTCAACGATCACGAAGGCTCCACGAAGAGTTACAAGTACATGAAAGAGCATGACGAAGTAGTCAACGAGACAGGCTTCATTGCTCCGTTTGAAGACATCTCCGTGGACTACGACCAAAACACAACGATCGATGTGCAGCTACATGATGGTTCGCACCTGCGTCTTCGCAAGATTCATGAAGACTATGCTCCCACCAGCAAGTCTGGAGCAGTGAACCTGCTGATGGAAGCGCATGAAAAGGGAGAGGTGCTCACGGGCATCTTCTATGTGGACACGAATGAGCTGGACTTTGCCACGCGCCTCAACATTGTTGACGAACCGCTCGCGACCCTCCCGGAGAACCGTGTTCGCCCCAGTCGTGAAGTGTTTGAAGAGATCATGCGCGCGCACGCTTAGTTCGTTGCTTTCGAAGCAAGAATGGCTCTGGGCGCTGGCGTCCAGAGCCATTCCTTCATGAGGAGATGTTTCAGTGCCCGATCGCAGAAGCGGAGGAGTCTTTGTGTGTGTGGCTGGTTATACGATGCGTCAAGATGAGAATCACCGCAATGATGACTATCATTACCTGCGCGTCTTATAGAGCGAGAGTCTGCGGAGTGACAAATGAATCGTAGAGAGTTCGGAACATTGGCGGCGAGTGCGGCCTTGACGTCGTCTTGGCTGCGTGCGGAAGCACAGCGCGTGGGCAGCGCAAATCAGGTGCGGTTTTCCTTCATGCTGTGGGCGCTGGAGAAGCAGGCGCCGTTCGAGCAATGTATAGAGTGGGTGGCCGAGGCGGGCTATCAGGGTGTGGAATTGGTGGGTGAGTTCCATCAGTGGTCGCCTGCACAGAGATCTGGAATGATGGCGCGCATGCATTCGTTGGGGATGGTCTTCGACGCGATGAGCGGAGTGAAGGCAGGATTTGCAGTGCCTCAGCAGATCGACGCGTTCCATGAGCAGTTCACCGCGCATCTGCAAGCAACGAAGCAGCTGGAGTGTTCGAAGGTCATTCTGCTCTCGGGCAATCGCGTCGATGGATTGCGTGAGGGCGTGCAGCGTCAGACCTCGATTGATAATCTCAAATGGGCCGCCGAAATGGCTGCAAATGAACGGATCGATATTGTGATTGAACCAATCGACCTACTGGAAAATCCTGCAATCTATTTGGCGAGCGTGACAGACGGATTCGAGATCGTGCGAGCCGTCAACCGCCCAAACGTGAAGGTTTTGTATGACTTCTATCACGAGCAACGGAGCTTCGGAAACCTGATTGAGAAGCTCGAGAAGAATATCGATTGGATAGGCCTGGTGCACGTAGCGGACGTGCCGGGGCGGCATGAACCAGGCACCGGCGAGATCGATTACACCTCAATCTACCGCAAACTCGCCGCGCTCAACTATCGTCACTGGATCGCAATGGAGTACTACCCGATTGAAGATCCGGTTGCCACGCTGAAGAAGTCGAGGATCGAAGCCCAACGCGCATTGAGTCAGCAATAGCAAACCTCTCGTACAATTAGCCCGGTACGATTTCTGACGACCCTCTCGAATTCGCCTCGCGAAACCCGGCTGCCGAAGCACCGCTGGAGCATCGCGTGCCTTCTCGGCTTCGGAGTTCTCGTCAATTACTTTGATCGCGTTAATCTCTCTGTCTCTCACGCTGCTCTCTACACCACCTTCGGTATCTCCAACATCACGTTTGGCTATCTGTCAGGCGCTTACAACTGGACTTACGCAATGTGCCAGTTGCCTGTCGGCGTTTTGTTGGACCGCTTCGGTGTGCGCCGCATCGGCCGCATCAGCACCCTGGTGTGGAGTCTCGCATCCTTCGTTGCCGCCATCACGCCTAATATAACCGGATTCTTCGGAGCTCGCCTTCTTCTCGGCGTAGGCGAAGCGCCTACCTTCCCGGCCAACGCCAAGGCCATCGGCCTCTGGTTCCCCAGCAGGGAAAGAAGCTTCGCAACTTCCATCTTTGATGCCGCGGCCAAGCTGGCCTCAGCCGTTGGCGTGCCCATCATCGGAGTGCTTCTCCTTAAGTTTGGTTGGCGATGGAGCTTCGCAGTCACCGGCCTCGTCAGCCTGTTTTATTTCGCGTTGTTCTCAAAGATCTATCGCGATCCAAACGACGAACCCGCATTGACCGACATCGAGCGCCACTACATCGAAGACGACCCGCATCCCTTCGACGCTCTCGCACAGCAGCCGGAGGCATCTTCGCTCGGATATCTCATCCGCAAACGCAAGGTATTAGGTCTCGCGATCGGGTTTGGTTCCTACAACTACGTCTTCTATCTCCTGCTGACATGGCTGCCCAGCTATCTCTCCGCTGCCCTCCACATCGATCTCCTCCACTCGTTTCTCTATACGAGCGTTCCCTGGCTATTCGCCACATTCACCGATCTGACCGCTGGTCTCGTCTCCGACGCCCTGATCCAGCGCGGGTGGAACGCCAGTCGTGTGCGCAAGATTGTCCTCGTTTGTGGCACTGCCTTTGGGCTCGGCATAGTAGGCGCGGCGCATGCGCACACGGCCTTTCGAGCCCTGATGTGGATCAGCATCTCCATCGGCGGGCTCGCCGCGGCCGCGCCCATCGGCTGGTCGATCCCGTCAATGATTGCTCCGCGGGGCAGCGTTGGAACCGTTGGCGGCATCATTAATTTCTCCAACCAACTCTCCGGAATCGCCGCTCCAATCATCACTGGCTACGTCGTCGCTGAAACAAAATCATATGCCTGGGCGTTCGGCATCTCAGCCATCTACTTGCTCATCGGCATCGTGAGCTACATCGTCCTTCTTGGCAAGATCGAACAAATCGCACCTGAACCTGCTGCTTAGAATCAATGAGCGGCGCACATCGACCTGATCGTCATCCGCACTTCATGAAGTCGAAGTTTTCCTGCCGGTAATGTTATCGGGCTTTGAGGGCACAGCTTGCTTTACGGTCGCTCGCGTTGACCCGGTGGAGATGCCACCATCCACGAGAAGCGTTTGACCGGTGATGTAACGACTTGCCTCAGATGCAAGAAATACAATCGCTCCCTCAAGATCGCGTGGCTCGCCGGGCCGCTTCAGCGGAATGCGGTCGACAATGTAGTCAACCCACTCCTTATCTTCGTAAAGCACCTTGTTCTGCTCGGTCTGAAACCATCCTGGAGCAAGACAATTCACCGTGATGCCATACTTGCCCCAATCATCGGCGAGGCTCATGGTAAGCTGCCGGATGCCTCCACGGCTCGCGCCATAGGGAGCCAGCCCCGCGTAGCCAAAGACGCTGGTCACGGAACCGATATTCACGATGCGGCCATATCCGTAGGGCAGCATGCGCCTGGCGATCTGCTGAGCCACGAAGAAGCTGCCCCGGAGGTTGGTGTCGAGAATTAGATTCCAATCATCCCAGGTCACATCCAATGCCGGCTTTCGTACATTGCATCCCGCATTATTTACAAGAATGTGAATCCGCCCGTACGCTTCCTCCGCTGCTGCACTCATCTTCTCTATACTTTGCTGATCACGCACATCCAGCTCAAGCGGGATGGCGCGACGGCCCAGGCTCTCGATCTCCGCAACGAACGGCGACAAGTCTTGCGTTCGCCGGCTGGTAATGATGAGATCAGCGCCTGCATTGGCAAGCGCGCGCGCGAAACACTGACCAAGCCCGCGGCTCGCGCCAGTCACAAGTGCCACTTGTCCAGACAAATCAAAGAGTTGTGATGTCATCGACCGTTACCAGCGTTTTCAGAAAGATCGGATTCTTCACGAGAGTCACCACGCGGATCCAGAATGACTTTCATCAAATTTGGTTCGCGCGCGTGTAAACGGTCAAACCACGATGGGCCTTCGCTAAGCGGGGCGATCGCT
>JBAVDD010000422.1:0-8797 GCA_049587035.1 Acidobacteriaceae bacterium
GCCCTCCGAGCATCAATCGCAACAATCACCGCCTGCGCTCCAAAACTCGCGCCAATCTCACCAATCAGCTCCGGCCTCGCAATCGCACTCGAGTTGATGCTCACCTTATCCGCGCCCGCATCAAACACCGCCGCAGCATCCTCCGCCGATCGAATCCCGCCTCCAACCGTAAACGGTACAAACAGCTCCGCAGCCGTCCGCTTCACCGTATCCAACAGCGTTCCTCGCCCTTCATGCGTAGCCGTAATGTCCAGCAGCACAATCTCATCCGCTCCCCCGCGAGCATGCCGATGCGCCAGCTCCGCCGGATCGCCCGCATCCACGATGTCCACAAACTGCACACCCTTCACCACGCGTCCACCGCGAACATCCAGGCAGGCAATGATCCGTTTCGTCAGCATCGTATAAGCTCCTCTACAGCGCCAGGAAGTTCCGCAACACCTGCAAACCCGTCTCAGCCGACTTCTCCGGATGGAACTGCACACCCATCACATTCCCCCGCTCCACCACCGCCGTAAACTCTCCCCCATAACTAGTAGTAGCAGCCGTATCCTCCGACACCGGAGCCCGCCACGAGTGCGTGTAGTACACAAAGCTCCCCGGCTCAATCCCCGCCAGCAGCCGCGAATCCCCACGCACCCCCTCCAGCGAGTTCCACCCCACATGAGGAGCCTTCAGCCCCCTTTCCTCAAAAGTTGCCGGGAACCGCTCACACCGTCCAGCGAAGTAGCCTAGCCCAGCAGTTTGCAGTGCTTCCGTAGAACCCTCATACAACCACTGCAACCCGACACATATCCCCAGAAACGGAGACCCCTTCGCGACCGCTTCACGCACGGCCTCGGTCAGACCCAACTCAGCCAGCAACTCCGTAGAGCGGAAGTGTCCAACACCAGGAAGGATGATCTTGTCCGCCCGAGCCAGGTCAGCCCACGACTGGGTGATGACGAGGTTATCTGCTCCAAGGAAACGAAGCGCCTTCACCACGCTGGTCAGATTACCGGCTTTGTAGTCGACAATGGCAATCATCTGTTTCGCTTCGACTTCAACTTTTGCCAATACTGGAACGGCTCCTCATAGAGCTCGCCTTCGAGATCCAGAACGCGTTGCTGGAGCCGTCCTTGCGCATCTGCAATCGCCTGGTTATAAATCGCCGGGCCGATCTCTTCCAAAAAGAAGCTAAGCAGCAGCCCAGAAGGCAATTCACCGATCGGCTCCGACATATTCTCGGCGAAGTACCGCTGGATGGAAGAGATAGCATCTGCTCGCATTTGATTCGAGAGCTCAATGCTCATAAGAGACCTTTTGTGCTTGGGAGAAGTTCCTTCATGCGCTCGTCACGCGAACACGCACCACGCAATGCCCGCGCGAAAGCCTTGAAGATGGCCTCGATCTTGTGATGATTGGATCGTCCGTACATCGTCTTTACATGAACGTTCGCCTTCGCGCCACGAGCAAAGCCATCGAAGAAATCGGTGACAAGCTCAGTTTGCAAATCTCCTACTACCGGAACGTTGACCTGATCATCAACGACGTAAGCAACCCGGCCTGATAGATCAACGGCAGCCACCGCGAGGGTCTCATCCATCGCCATCACAAAGTAACCCGCGCGTAAAATGCCCCTCTTGTCCCCCAGTGCATTCAAGAAAGCTTCACCGAGGGCGATGCCTACGTCTTCAACCGTGTGATGCTGATCGACATCAAGGTCGCCGACGCACTTCAGCTGAAGGTCGAATCCACCATGTCGTGCAAAAAGCTCCAGCATGTGGTCAAAGAAGCGAATGCCGGTTGAAACGACATAGGTTCCGCGTCCATCGACATTAAGTCGGAGTGAGATCTGAGTCTCAGTTGTATTGCGTTCTACGGTACCGATTCTCTCCGGATCGACGGATTGAGGTTTTACTCCTACCTCTTCCATTAAATCGCTCATGCTTCCCCTCGGCCTTCTGCGGGCGTCCATTCGATTTCCGCGAGCGATTCGCGGAGAGCGGCGATGCCAAGCGTTACGTGGTCTTCAACGCCAATAGTTATACGCACGTAGCCTTCACATCCGGGATCCGTCGAGCGGTCACGAAGAAGGACCCCTCGTTTACGCATCGCGTCGCAGAACTCTTTGTGTTTGGATCCGATGTCCATCAAAACAAAGTTCGCAGCGCTTGGCCACGTTCTGACACGCAGCTCGTCCAACGCCTCGAAGACGCGCTCGCGACCTGAACGCACTTGATCCACATACCAGGCTATGTATGCATCGTCGGAGAGAGCTCCCGGGAGTACCGCCAACGCGACCCCATTGACGTTGTAGGGCGAACTCACCTTCCGAATAAGTCCAATCAGACGGGCATCTCCAGCCAACATCCCGACGCGCAGGTTGGCTAGGCCATAGGCCTTGGAGAACGTGCGGGCGACAATCAGATTGGGAATGCGGCCTGCATCAGCTAATGTCGTCTCTCCATGAAAGTGGAAATACGCCTCGTCAACCATGAGCAATGCATGCGGCGCGGCGGCTGCGATAGCCAATAGATGTTCTCGACTCACGGTTGCGCCGGTTGGGTTGTTGGGCGAGGCGACGATGATCAGCTTCGTCCTGGTGGTGATCGCGGCTAGAAATCGGTCGAAAGGGAACGTGAGGGTGTCATCTGATTGAACCCGCCTGAGTCCTGAGGTCATAAGGCTAATGGACACGTCGTACATGAAGAAAGTCGGTGTGCAGATGAGCGCTTCATCTCCTTCCTCCAGGAAGGTACAAGAGACAAGATGGATTGCCTCATCTATACCATTCGTTAGAAGTACCTGATTCGGTTGCAGTCCGAAATGGTCCGCAACGATACGTTCGACCGGCTCGCGCTCGGGATAGATCGTTATCTGCTCAGCAGTGAGCTGTTTCAGTTTCTCGAATACCCGTGGGCTAGGGGCGAAGGTGTTTTCGTTAAAGTCGAGACGCAAAGCATCGCGGCCGGCAAGCGGCGGGTGATACTCGGGCATGGCGAGCACAGCTTTTCGTGGCCGCACTGTCTTAGTCTCCACTTGTGTTTCTTCGATATAGGTACTCATCGCATCCTCACACGTACGCTTTCGGCGTGACCGGTTAAGCCTTCTGCTTCTGCAAGAGCAATAGTGTGAGGTCCGACCTCTCGCAATGCATCAAGCGTGTACTGTTGTACGGTTATGATCTTCAGAAAGTCGAGGACGCTGAGGCCTCCTCGAATGCGGCCATTACGGCCAGTGGGTAAGACATGGTTGGGGCCGCTGATGTAGTCTCCCATCGACTGTGGCGTGTGGCGGCCGACGAATACAGAGCCAGCATTTTTAATCCATCGTAGATCCGCGCCGGTATCGACCGATAAGTGCTCCGGCGCAAGCCGATTGGTGAGCGCACGCGCCTCTTCGACGGTAGTGGTGACGAAGATATAGCCTTGGGCAGCCAACGACTGTTGCGCAATGATATTCGCTTGGGACTGTCGCTTGACCTCTAGAGCAACTTCCTCCGCGAGATCAACGTTACTGGTGATGAGCACCGCTAAGGCCTCAGGATCGTGTTCCGCCTGCGCAACAAGGTCAGCAGCAATTCCGGAAGTATCGCCTGCTTCGCTGGTAACAAGAATTTCAGTTGGTCCTGCAGACATGTCGATGCCCGTTTGATGTGAAACGGCGAGCTTGGCAGCCGTGACGTACAAATTGCCAGGGCCCACGATCTTATCTACGGCAGGAATCGATGGTGTACCGTAGGCCAGGGCAGCAATGGCTTGGGCGCCACCGACTCGGTAAAACTCAGTGATCCCGCACAGGTAGGCAGCGGCCATGGTCTCTTGCGCGGGCTTCGGAGAACATACCACGATGCGTGGGACCCCTGCGACTTGAGCAGGCGTTGTCGTCATCAACAAGGTTGACGGAAGGGGGTACCGGCCACCCGGGATATAACAACCTACCGATCCTAAGGGCCGCACAATCTGTCCGACCTCCATCCCTTCTGAAGGACGGAAACTCCAAGCGTGGGGGAGTTGTTTTTCCGCGAAAGCTCTTATGTTTGCCTGTGCGAGCCGCATGGCCGCACGCAGCTCCTCGCTGGTCGACTCCCATGCCGCTTGCATCTCTGAGCGTGTGACCTGCAAGGGCTGATCGGCTGTGAGGCCGTCCAATTCAGAGGCGAATTCTCGCACTGCGCCGTCTCCACGCCCACGTACGTCGGCCAGAATTCTCTGAACGATAGCGTCAACCTTCGCCGTGTTCACAGCGCCTCTTTGCTCGAGCGCAGCTATCGCCAAATCGGCAGCGTTGGCTTGCTCTCCGAATGTCTTCAGAATCCTCATCGTTTCCTCTTGTTACAAAACTACCTTGCTGAGAGGGTATTCGACGATTCCCGTTCCACCCTCAGCCTTGAGCCTGGGGATAACGTCGCGGACAAGATGCCCTTCGAGGATGGTGTTCAGCGCCACCCACTCTTCATCGCGCAGTTGCGAAATGGTCGGGGAATTCAAGGCAGGAAGCACCCTGAGAACCTGATCCAGATGAATCTTGCGCACGTTGAGCATCAGCCCCACCTGTATTTCCGCGTCCATCGCACCGTTGAGCATCAGAGAAAGCGTCTCAATTTTTGTACGCTTCCACAGGTCGCTCCAAGACGTCTTGTTGGCGATAAGTTGCGTTTCGGACTGCATCAGGGTCTCAATGATTCTCAACCGGTTGGCACGAAGCGAGCTGCCCGTTTCTGTCACTTCTACGATGGCGTCTGCGAGTGTCGGCGGCTTAACCTCTGTCGCGCCCCAACTAAACTCCACCTTTACTGGAATGTTCTTGTCGGCGAAGTAACGCTTCGTGTACTCGACCAATTCGGTAGCAATTGTCTTTCCAGCGAGGTCTTCCGGTTTTTGGAACGGAGAATCTTCCGGCACTGCAAGTACCCACTTTACCGGGACACGGGACTGCTTGGAGTAGGTGAGCGAAGTGACCCGCACGACATCTGATTGATTCTCCAGGATCCAGTCATTTCCAGTGAGACCAGCATCGAGAGCTCCGTGCTCGACGTAGCGTGCCATCTCCTGCGCTCGGACAAGCATGCATTCAATCTCTGCATCATCGATGGTCGGGAAATAGCTTCTTCCGCTCGCGTGGATTCGCCACCCAGCTCGTTCAAACAGCGCAATCGTGGCATCCTGCAGACTCCCCTTTGGGATCCCCAGCTTCAATCTGTTTCCTTTCGTCATTACTTATTCCCCAGTTCTATAGGCTTGGTGAAACAACTGACGGTGCCTTCATGGCAAACAAACCCATCGCCTTCAACTTCAACTCGAAAGAGTAGAGTGTCATTGTCACAGTCGGTGTTCGCACGTACGACGCGGAGGCGATTCCCGCTCGTCTCGCCCTTCATCCATAGTTTGGAGCGGGTGCGAGACCAGAAGGTGACAAAACCTGTTTCAATGGTCTTTTGATAGCTCTCTTCGCTAAGGAAGCCAAGCATAAGGACTTCACCGGAGTTCGCGTCCTGCACGATGCCGGCAACCAGTCCACCTGCTTTGGCGAAATCAATTGTAGGATTCTCTGTTGTTCTGCTCATTTTCCCTTCGTGATGTTGCTGGAGTCATCTTCACCGAGCGTGAACACCGTGAGCAGCAGAAAGCCCGCTCGCGATGTGCGCGTCAGCGGGCCTATTGAAGATCCTGGATGCGATGTTGTTGATTCAGTTCGCCGCACCGGACACAGCCGCCAACACGCTATGCGTGTGATGGTGGTGTTCGCGATGATGCAGCCGTCCGCTCATTAGTTCTTACGCTAAAGGTATGATGCGGCATTGTCAATGCCTCGGTATTACAGACAATGTTCGAATCACTGTGGTACAGGGGACAGGTTGCTTGCTATTGGTACAAAGGTGCGCTGTCCATCCTCCGCGACGCGGACCTCTCCTGTTCCGATGCTATAGATCCAACCCGAGATTGTGAGCTCGTTCTTCGCCATTGCACCCGCGACCGAGGGATGCGTTTTGAGGTGCTGCATTTGTAAAAGTACATTTTGCTCGGTAAGCACATCCATCAGGTTTGATGAGGAATGAAGATCGGTGGCACGTTCGTGCAGCGTCTCTGCGACGGGAAGCGCTGCATGCGCGTTATGCAGCCAGCTTTGTACCGTCGGCATCTTTTGAATTGATTCTGGCGCGAGGAGGGCCTGCATAGCGCCGCAATGTGTGTGACCACACACAACGATGTGTCGAACACGGAGCGCAGTGACAGCAAATTCGATAACAGCGCTTACCCCGCCGAGCATTTCGCCATACGCCGGGACGAGGTTGCCGATGTTGCGAGCCACAAATATCTCGCCGGTTGTCGAGCTTGTTATCGCGATTGGATCGATGCGCGAGTCTGCGCAGGTGATGAAAAGCGTATGAGGCGACTGTTTCTCGCTTACAGCCAGGGCGAAGACCTCGGCTTGCTCCGGATAGATCTCGGATTGGAAGCGTCGCACGCCATCCTTGAGTTGCTGAAGAATTGTGTCCACTAAAAATCCTTTCCCTTCAAAATACTTTGCCGATGCCCGGATCGCATCGACTATCGCCACTTGATGTTGCAGCCAATGCTGCTGCGTTGAAGCGGGTCCGGGTCCTTGCCAGCAATGACCGCATCCATGGCTGCGCGCAGATCCTTGCCTGTCACAGGCACGTCATTTCCAAAATCTTTACGCCTTGGACGACTGTCGTCTAACTGCCCCCTGTAGACGAGCTGCAATTGCGAATTGAAGAGGAAGAAATCTGGTGTACAAACGGCTTCATACGCGCGAGCGACCCCCTGACTAGAATCCAGCAAGTACGGGAATTCCCACCCGAGCCGATCGGCTTGATCGCGCATGCCATGCGGACCATCTTCGGGATGTTGTTCTATGTCATTGGATTGAATCGCAGCAATGGCCATTGACCCGATGCCCCCCGCGCCGAAGTAGTCATGGCCGATGCGCGCAAGTTCCGCTTCGATGTGCTTGACATAGGGGCAGTGGACGCAAACGAACATGACCAACAGTCCAAGTTTCTTCCGACCTCCGGAGTCGAACAGATCGCTGACACTTACGGACTTACCTGTGAGTACATTGATCAATCGAAAGTCAGGAGCGATCATTCCGAGGGGTGCCATCGAGGATTCTGTTCTAGACATTTAAGTCTCCACTACACATCATAACTAGGGCCTGCTCTCTGTATTTTGGGGGACAGATCGTGCATAACGTTTCTCCGGGGTGCCGTAGTGCGTTTGGAAGGAAATACAGTATTCTTCTCTGAGCGTACTCGAGGCCAGATGCAGCCCGGCACTAGGATCCTTCATCGTTGTACAGCGCTCAGGTGCTTGCTGGTGGGCGGGGGCTTGAGCCTCATCGCATCTGGGATGCATGCCCAGGTGCGCCCCAATGTGATTGCGCAGCTGCGGCCCGTGAACCAGGTAGACCGAGTTGCGATGAACCCTGACTACGGTCCCTTGACGGCCCTAGGGGAGAAGCTGCCTGGGTGGGTGAGGGTGGTGAATGAGACGATGGGGCAGGCGGTTGATCTTGGGCAGACAATGCGTGTTTCGGTGTTGCTCAGACGGGACCCAGCGGCGCAGGGAGCCTTTGACCAGTTGGTTGCGGAGCAGCAGGATCCTGGCTCTCCGTATTACCACCAGTGGCTGACACCGGAGCAGGTTGGTCAGCTGTATGGGCCAACGCCGGATGATTTAGCCGCTGTACGCACGTGGTTGACGAGCCAGGGGCTCAAGATCGAGTCGGTAGCTCCGAGTGGGATCATTGTCAGGGCGACGGGTTCGCTGGCGGTTGTGGGCAACGCGTTTCATACCAGCTTCAGCCGATTCGGAGTGGGAAGCCAGCAGCGGCTATCTGCGATGTCCGATCCGTTGATTCCGGCGGCATTGAGCCCAGTGGTTCGGTCCGTTGAGGGACTGAGTCAAACACGGTATGAGCCGCAATCGAGGTCGTCAGTTCGCATCATTCCCGCGGTCAGCACACAACCTCAGGCCGATCTGGGAACCGACGTGCATGCCGTCCTGCCAAATGACTTTGGCGTAATCTACGACGTTGCCAGCGTTTACAGCGGGGGCAATAAGGGCGAAACGGTGGGTTCGAAGGCGCAGCGTATCGCGATCATTGGCAAGTCGAGGATTGTTGCCAGCGACATCTCGAATTATGAGAGTTTAGCCGGTTTGCCGAGTGTCCAGCCGAATGTGGTTCTGGCCGGGATTGATCCGGGTGTCGCGACGGGCACGAATATTGGGTTTGCCAGCGAAGCTACGCTAGATGTGGATCGGGTGATTGGGACCGCTCCGGGGGCGCAGGCCGATCTGGTGATCAGCGCGGACACTCCCACGAACGATGGAGTTGATATCGCCGTTGCTTACAACATCAACACGCTGCGCGACCCGATCATGACGATCTCCTTTGGAAGCTGCGAAGCGCAGAACGGATCGGCGGAGACCAATTACCTTAACTCCGAGTTCCAAGTGGCAGCGAGCGAGGGAATTTCTACGTTTGTTTCTTCGGATGACTCTGGTGTTGCCGGCTGCGACACGCCTTTTTCTCCGGTTACATCGAGTGAAACGCCGCAGGTTGCGAGCATCAATGTGCTCTGTTCCAGCGGATATGTGACCTGTGTTGGAGGAACAGAGTTCAATGATGCGGCGAACGCTTCGCTTTACTGGGCGTCGACGAATGCCAATGCGGGTTTTGAGTCCGCGCTTTCCTACATTCCTGAAGGCGCCTGGAACGAATCCGCTGTTTTAAGTTCGAGTGGTGAGTATGAGGTTGCGGCGGGGGGTGGTGGGGTTAGCACTTATAT
>JBAVDD010000423.1:0-5650 GCA_049587035.1 Acidobacteriaceae bacterium
CACAGCGGTGGATACGATCCTTTCAGCTTCGACGTGACTGACTTTATGAATCCGGGCGAAAGCAATGTGCTGCTGGTTCGCGTAGACGCAACCGAGAGCGACGGCTGGTTTTACGAGGGAGCGGGAATCTACCGGCACGTCTGGCTGGTGAAGACCAATCCGGTGCATGTGAAGAAGTGGGGCACGTTTGTTACCTCCAAAGTTGAGTCGGGTCGCGCCACGCTTTCAATCACCACAGAGGTGAACAACCACGGCAAGGCCGCGCAGGATGCTCAGGTGGTTTCCACGGTGTTTGATCCATCGGGGAAAGCTGTAGGCAAGGCAGTGATGCCAAGCCGATCGATCCCGAAATTCGGCGAGCGAACCTACGCGCAGGAGATCGCGGTCAAAAATCCGCTTCTATGGTCGCTCGAGGAACGAAACCTTTACAGGCTGGTCACGGAGGTGAGCGTGAACGGCGCGGTGGCCGACCGCTATGAGACACCATTTGGCATTCGCACAATCACGTTCGATGCCGAGAAAGGCGTGTTCCTGAACGACAAGCCGGTGAAGGTGAAGGGAACTTGCAATCACCAGGACCACGCCGGGCTGGGCGTGGCTCTGCCGGATGCCGTGCAGTTCTACCGCGTGCGACGCCTACAGGATATGGGTTGCAACTCCCTGCGTACTTCGCACAATCCTCCCACTCCTGAGCTGCTCGATGCCTGCGATCAGTTGGGGATGCTCGTATTCGATGAGACGCGCATGATGTCGTCGAACCCCGAAGGGTTGAGCCAGTTTGCGGATTTGGTTCGGCGTGACCGCAATCACCCGAGCGTATTTATGTGGTCGATGGGCAATGAAGAGAGAGTGGCGAACACGGAGAGAGGTGTGCTGATTCTGAGTGCGATGAAGGCGTTGGCATACCAACTTGACGGAACGCGTCCGGTATCGATCGCGCCAACCGGCGCCATTGGAACCGGCGGTCTGGCGGTGTGCGACGTCATCGGCTACAACTACATGGACCCACAGGCAGCAGCTTATCACAAAGCACATCCTGAGAAGCCGGTGATCGGCACCGAGACGGTGAGCGCAGTGGGCACGCGCGGGATTTACAGTACCGATCCCACGAAGGGGTTCGTGGGATCATACGATCCGTATACGACGACCGGCCGCGCTTCAGCAGAGGGCTGGTGGAGGTTCTGCGATGCGCAGCCGTGGCTGGCGGGCGGATTTGTGTGGACCGGCTTCGACTATCGCGGCGAGCCGTCTCCGAACGGATGGCCCAACATCAGCTCGCAGTACGGTGTGATTGATACCTGCGGCTTTCCGAAAGACACGTTTTATTATTACCAGTCGTGGTGGACGGCCAAGCCTGTTCTACACGTCTTTCCGCACTGGAACTGGCCCGGAATGGAGGGAAAAGAGATTGCAGTGTGGGTCGACTCCAACATGGATAAGGTGGAGCTGCTGGTCAATGACAAGAGTCTCGGCACGAAGGTAGTAGAGAAGAATTCTCACGTTGCCTGGGACGTGAAGTATGCGCCAGGTACCATCGAAGCGCGCGGTTATAAAGACGGCAAGCTGGCGATGACGACGAAGCGCGAGACGACTGGCCCCGCGGCAAAGCTGGTGATGAAGACCGATCGCCACATAATCTCGTCAGACGGCGAAGACGTAGCCATGTTTGCCGTCGAAGTGCAGGACGCGCAGGGACGCGTAGTGCCCGTGACCGATAACGAGGTGGCGTTCCAGGTATCGGGCGCAGCGAAACTTATCGGCGTCGGCAACGGCGACCCCACGGACCAGCAGTCCGACAAGGGCACATCGCGAAAGGCCTTCTCCGGCCTCTGCATGGCGATCGTGCAATCCACAAAGTCAGCCGGCGACGTTACAGTTGAGGCGACGTCTCCAGGACTCGCGCCCGCACGCGTAACCATTGCGGCAAAAGCGGTACAACTTCGCCCCCAGATTCCCGTGTGGAAGCGGGAGGTTCCGGTTGGTGGAGGCGTCACGGGTCTGTGGAGGCCGGCACCAGAAGCGGCGAACTCGAACGAGCTCGTGGCGATGCTGGTGGGAGGCGGGTCGATGGTGTTTACGCTGCGGCAAACCGGCAACACACTAGCTGGCACGGTTGAGAGCGGCAGCGGCGGCTTCTTTGGTTCAAGCGATAGAGCGGTTCCGATTACTGACGGCAAAGTGGAGGGCAGCCAGATCAGCTTCACCGCAGGGAGTAGCACCTTCTCCGGAACGATGGACGGGGGGCGACTGGAACTACAGAGAAAGCTTAAGTTGCCGTGGCACTTCGATCAAGCTGCAAAACCGACAGGACCGCGGCCTGCGATTGGACCGCCACCGGATGGCACGGATCCGTCGTTTAATCGTTCCTGGCATATGCCGGAGAGCATCCCAGTGGTGCTGCATCGAGTGAAGCGGTAAGCGGGAAGTGCGAATGCTGAAAGGCAAAGGAACTCTTTCCCTTGCGGGAGAGTATCCCCTCCTATCCCGATTTGTCGAAGCTTTCTTAACTCGCACCTTGTGAAACGGCGATCCGCCATCGGTCCACACCGCGAAGGCTTCACCGTTTTTGAGAGCACATCTTGCAGCATCGTCTTATCCAGCACCAACTCGGCCACAAGCTTCTTCAGGCGAAGGTTCTCTTCCTGCAGTTGCGCTATCTGTCGCACCTGATCTACGTCCAATCCGGCGTACTTCGCCTTCCAGTGATAGAACGTCTGTTCGCTGATCCCAGCTTTACGGATCACCTCCGCTACAGGAACCCCCAGTTCCGTCTGCTTCAGCACGGCTACGATCTGCTCCACTGAAAAACGCTTCTTCTTCATGGCAAAATCTCCTCTCAGAGTTTGCCGAAGACTAACATTTGCTTTGGTTCAGAAATACCGTAGCCGATCGCCTCCGTTCTTTCCCAAAGATTTGTTAATGAAGTCATCACGTATTTCGCCTATTGTCCGCTTGCGGATAAACCCATCCACAATCAAAAGCTTTTCCATGAGGCATTCTTCCTCGCTTTGACGTGTATAGAGTATCCACTTCTTTCTTCCGGAGATCCATCCATGGCTACCTCCACCCGCCCCACCCTTACCCTCATCTCGACAGCGCTCGTCTCGGCGGCGATAGCTGCGCCCCTTCTGCCCACCGTCAGCTCGCAAACTCCCTACACCAGCCCCAACGGCCGATTCACCCTCCAGCTCCCCACCGGCTGGCAGGCCGAGCCCGATCCCAGCATTCCCGGCTTGGTCAGCTTTCACAGCGGAGCCGTCAGCGTCTCCATCCTCGTCTCGCAGCAGCACCAATCCAACGCCATGACCGCCAAGGAGTTCATCGACGGCAACCAGAGCGAGCTCAAAGGCCAGTGCCCCACCTTCCAGAACCGCAAGTCCGGCACATCCACACTCCTCGGCTATCCCGCCGTAACCGCCATCGCCACCTGTAGCGACCCCAAATCCCCCGCCGTCGCCGAAGACCTCGCCACCCTCACGCCCGACCACCTCCTCATCGGCTTCACCATCATCTCCCCCATCTCCCGCTACTACGCAACTCTCCCGCTCATCGACAACATGCGTTCCAGCCTCCGCCTCGCCAACCACCCCGCACCCTCCAACCCCTACGCCGACGACACCGGAGCCATGGCCGATCTCACCAAAGCCTGCCTCGTCGGAGCCTTCCTCCAGGAAGACTGCGCCCGCTGCCTCAGCAACACCCTCGCCGCCTCCGACCCCAACCCCGCGCCGCCGCACATGGCCAACTCCACTTTCTACCGCGATCCCCTTCACCGCTTCGTCGTCGACGTCCCACCCGGCTGGACCGCTAAGCCTGAAGGAGATAACGGCTCGCTCGGCGTCCAGCTCCGCAAGGGCTCCGACTGGATCAACATCATGCCCTCGAAAGCCACTTCCGCCAAAGAGGCCGTCCTCGCCAACGAGCGCTACATGATCGCCAGATCTCACCTCGACCGTCAACCACCCCTCGGCCCCGCCGGTCTCATCCAGCTCTTCTCCCACGGCACCGAACTCACCTACGACTCCATGACCGGCTCCAACCCCGACGGCACACCGGTTAATACCATCGTCGCCGGCATCGCTCCCATGTCCGGTAGCGGCCCCGTCATCCTCCTCGGCTCCTCTATCACCAATAAACCTGGCGCGGACGATCCAGCCCTCGCCGTCGCCATGAGCCTCCAGCCCGGCAGCCCTAATCCCGCGCCCTAGGTGTATCGACATATTCGACAGAACTGCGTATTTGATCCTGCAAGAAAGCTGTCATGTTGGACAAAGGAGATACTCATGAATCGCCGACTCACCGCCTGCCAATCCGCCATTCTTTGCATCATCGCCAGCCTCACCACACTGGGCTGCCGCAGCGGCGCTAGCACTACATCGGCCGACCCCGTCTCAGGCTTCTACAGTTCAGCCACCACCCACACCGGCGCCACCCGCGTTTCCTTCACCGGCGCCCAACGCGTCGCCATCAACGATCCTCAATTCGGCATGACCGCCATCACCCTCGACATCCCCACTGGCTGGAAGTTCGTCGGCCAGATCGTCAATCCTCCGGGATGCCACAGCGTGCCCGATTCCGCCGACATGACCGCCCTCGGCCAGGACGGCGTCACCGCCGTCATCGTGCTTCCTATGGTCCAGTGGACCGTCACCCCCGGCAACAATCGCATCTCCCAGGGGAACGCTCAGAAATGCCCTCCCGTTAATATCACCACGGCTTCCGACTTCCTCGTCAAAATCGCCATTCCCAACATGCACCCCGGCGCCAAAGTGGAAGACTTGCTCCCGGATGAAAACCCGGCCGGCCTCGCCAAACAACTGGAGCAGATACGCCAGCAGAACGCCACCGCAGGTCCGTTGCTTCGGACGACCGACCAGACGCTCGACGGTGCCCGCCCGCGTGGAGTACGTCCGCAACGGTCAGCCCGTGGAGGAAATGATTAGCGTTGTGCTCTCTTGCGCCCAAATGCAAATGTTGGGTAAGACCTGCCAAACCAAAGGAATCTACATCGTTCGCGCCCCCAAGGGCCAGTTGGACGCCGTGCTCGCCCAGAACCCCGACAAGAAAATGATGAACTCCCTACAGGGCAATCCTGAATGGTCTCAGCGCCTGAACCAGCAGATGATGAAGCAGTTCCACGCCAATCAAGACCAGAACAATCGCGTCTTCCAAAACTTCGAGCGCAACAACCAGGCGCAGTTCAACCAGTCCATCGCCAACGACCGTGCCCAGGACGCCCAGCGTGCTCAGAGCACCGCCAACGCCATGGCCGCCGACCGCAGCCGCCAAAACGCCACCGACTATAGCGCCCACCAACAGGTCAATAACTCGCTCGATCGCAGGGATTACACCAATCCCAACAACGGCCAGACCATCACCGCCAGCAGCGAATACAACCATCAGTGGATCAACTCCAGCAACGACACCCTCGTTCAAACCGACGATCCCAATCTTAATCCCAACGGCTCCATCGACCCCATCCGCGAAAGCTGGACCGAACTCGTCCCCCAATAACCCGCGCGAGGGCGGCCGCAATCAACGACCTCATCCGCCCGCGTGTGACCTTTTTCTCCCTATTCGATGAATTGCTGCTTACGACTGTCTTTTGCAAGCAGCGGTCGCTTTTTCTTGGGCCCAGCTTCCTCCAGAC
>JBAVDD010000424.1:0-12059 GCA_049587035.1 Acidobacteriaceae bacterium
CCACCATCCTATCGTCTAAGCCAAGTCACCCCCACAACATAGACTCCAACCCGCCTCAGCGCAGCGCAGTATCCCCACGCCACGCCTCGTTCCCCCACATCCGTTCCCTACCCCCATATCGCCTGCAAAACATGGCAATCTCCGCCGTCGCCGTCTCATCAATCTGCGAGTCATAACACCACGCCATGCGCTGCTCTCTAGCCACGGCAGCCTCCACCGCCGCATCATCCGTTCCCGCGTCCTCCGCGAACACAGGCTGCAACGTGCTCTGCACCGCCAGCGTCAACACCAACACTTCGGCCTTAATCGCCTCGTCAGCGCCAGCACTCGCGGTCTCCGGCAACTCTTCATAAAATGCCAGCGGGCCTCCCATCGGAATCAGGCTCAACGCCACGTCCCGAACAGTCACATGATCCACATGCCCACCCAGCCCCAGCGGAAGCACGACTGCCCCAGCCCTACTCTTCTCCAACGCAATGCGAAACTTCGCGACGATCTTCTCCGAAGCATCCGCCGCGCGACCAAACACTTCATCCGCGCCGCAATGCAAACGCAGCGGTGCGTCCTTCAGATTCAGGTCTGTCAGCGTAAGTTTCGCCGCACCAAACCGCTTGCGCCAGGCTTCGTCCTCGCGCTTCCTGACCGCGGAGACAAACGATGCACGATCGTTCGCATGCACCGAACCCGCATCCGAGTAAGGCGCAAACTCACTACGCGTAAAGCAGTTCAACACTTCGACGGCGTGGCCCTTTCCGAGCCACGCCTCGATCGAAAGCCCCAACGAAAAGGCCGCATCCCCGCGGTGCGGAGCAACCACGGTAATCTTCACAGTCGAGTCTCCTGCCGTCATCTACTTCAGGTTGGACAACGTCGGTTGCACATGTACCGCAATGCCGTCCAGTTGCGCCTGGTAAGCAATAATCCGCTTCAGCGAGTCATACGAAACCTCAGTCGGCGGGAGCACCCGTCCATTGGCCACCAGCGCCGGCGCCGCATCCACGCCCGCCGCGCCAGCCAACGCAATCGAAGCCTCCACATCCGCCTTCGCCTCAGGCGTCGCTGCACAGGCGTCCACGCTCTTCGGGTCCGCTCCTGCAGCCGCAATCGCCGCATCCAGCGCGGGTTGGAGCGTCGTAACGGACAGTGCATTCTGCTTGCTGAACATGGCATGGGCATACGTGAAGAACGCCGCATCACCCTTCGCCTTGCGCACGCAAACTCCCTCCTCTGCCGCATGCAGTGCATACGGGCTGCCATCGGCCGGAAGATTCTCAAACACAATCCGCGCCTGTGGAATGTCGCGCATCAGGTTGTTGACCGTGTCCTGGGCTTCCTTGGACCGCTTGTTCAGCAGGTCCGAGAACACCACGAGCATCAAGCCGTTGCCAGCTGCACCCTCTCCAGGTCCCTCTGCCTTCTGCAGCATCAGCGTCCGTCGCGCATCGAACGGATGCGCGCCAAAGTCCACCACACCGCCAGCAATCGCGTGCTTTCCATCCGGCGTGATGAAAAATTCGTTCCGGCTCACCTTGCCCGGCTCCATCTTGTCCGCCGCAAACACCACCACGCGGGCCACGCCCGGCGCTGCCGTCTTCTCAATCGCAGCGACGCTCCATATCCGGTTCGCGTTATATCCCCACGCCGCCTTCAGAAACGCATTCACCTCAGCCGTCGTCGGTGAACTCGCCGTAAAGTTCTTAAGATTCACCGCCGGAAACGGATTCGCCGCTGCCGTATGTGGCTTCGGCGCCTGCGGTTCCGACGCCTGCTGCGCCTCTGCCGTTGCCGGCGACATCTCCGGTGCATTCGGCGTCTGCGCCCACGCACTCGCCCCCGCGCCAACCGCTGCCATCACCATCACCATCGCCAACTTCTTCATGCCTTCAACCTCTTTCAAAATCCAAACCTTCTTCACTGTATCGTTTTCTCCTTGCTTCAAATCTGACCAAACGGTCATCACTAAACTTCGCCCCGCGACGCAATGGGAAACCGTCTCCCCATGCCAAACGACTTCCGCGAAACCTTCAACACCGGGGCTGCCTGTTGACGCTTGTACTCGCTCATCTCCACCAGCCGTATCACCTTGCGCACCACCGCCAGCTCCACCCCCTGGGTGCGCACAATCTCCTCCGCTGAGCTGTAGTCCTCAATGTACGCCCGCACGATCGGGTCCAGCACATCATACGGCGGCAGTGAGTCCGTATCCTTCTGGCCCGGCCGCAGTTCCGCCGAAGGCGGCTTCGTCAGCGTGTCCTCCGGGATCACCTCGCGCTCGCGATTCACCCACCGACTCAGCTCATACACCTCTGTCTTATACACGTCGCCGATCACCGCCAGCGCGCCCACCATATCGCCGTACAGCGTGCAGTATCCACACGCCATCTCACTCTTGTTCCCGGTCGTCAACACCAGCGCGCCCGTCTTGTTCGACAGCGCCATCAACAAACTCCCGCGAATCCTCGGCTGCAGATTCTCCTCCGCTAGCCCAAACCCCGCCGCCGCACCCACCGACGCATACACCGGCTCCAGCGCCTTCGAAAAGTCGTCATAAACTGCCCGAATCGGCACCGTCGAAAACGCAATCCCCAAGTTCTTCGCCAGCTTCTCCGCGTCGGTCACCGACCCGCTCGACGAAAACTCGCTCGGCATCCCGACGCCCTGCACATTCTCCGCACCCAGCGCCGCCACCGCAATCGCCGCCACCAGAGCCGAGTCAATGCCCCCGCTCAACCCCACAATGGCCTTACTAAATCCACACTTGTGCAGGTAGTCCCGAGTCCCCAGCACCAGCGCCTGCCACGTCTTCTCCGTCCGATCCCCACCCTCGCCCGAATCGTCTTCCGGTAGCTCCTGCACATTCACACGTGCACTCGCCGCTTCCTCTCGCCCGGTCTCGATCACCAGCAGGTCCTCCTCAAAGCTCCGCGCCTGCGCAAACACCTTGCCCGTCGGCGCCACCGCAAACGACCCTCCATCGAAGATCAAGCTATCGTTGGCCCCCACCTGGTTCACCATCACCACCGCCGCTCCGTGCCGCCTCGCCAGCGCCCCAATCATCCGTTGCCGCACCGCAAGCTTTCCATGCCAGAACGGCGATGCCGAAATATTCAATATCAGCCGATGCCCACTCAGCGGTTGCGGCAACACCGCCCACTGTCGCATCAGCTCCTCGATCGGGTCCACCGGATACATCTGCCGAGGCCAGAACATCTTGTCGTTCCAGGCGTCTTCGCAAACCGTAATCGCAACCGGTTGCCCCTTCACCAGCGCCAGCGTCTGCTTCCGTGCCGGCTCAAAATACCGCTGCTCATCGAAGACGTCATAGAACGGCAGCAGCATCTTTTGCTGCACAAACTTGATCTCACCGTCTTCCAGCAACGCCGCCACATTGCGCACCCTCTTGCCCGACGTGCTCTCGCACCCCATCGGCGAGCCGCACAGCACCGCCGGACGATCCAAGCCACGAGTCAGCTCCGCCACCGCAGCCAGCGTCTCCTCCGCCCGCGCCACAAACGATCTCTTCTCCAAAAGGTCTGCCGGCGGATACCCACACGTCGCCAGCTCCGGAAACATCACCAGCGCTGCGCCCTCGGCCGCCGCCCGTTCCACGAACTCGGTGATCTTCCGCAGGTTTCCCGAGAAGTCTCCAACGGTTGGATTGATTTGCGCCAGCGCGATCCGCACCCTTACAGTCTATCGCGAAGCAAAGGAATCCCCACCAGCACTCTATGCTCTACCTCTACACTCTGCCTTAAGACCCCGTCCCACCCAGCACCACACCCACCGTCCGCGCCAGGATGCGCAGATCCAGCATCAGGTTCCAGTTCTCCACATACGCCGTATCCAGCGAGATGTAGCTATCAAACGACGGGTCCTGCCGCGCCTCCACCTGCCACAGCCCCGTAATTCCCGGCAGCACATCCAACCTGCGTAGATGCGACAGGTCATACTTCTCCACCTCAGCAGCCAGTGGAGGCCTCGGCCCCACCAGGCTCATATCGCCCATCAGCACATTGAAAAACTGCGGCAGCTCGTCGAGCGAATACTTTCGCAACCACGCGCCCACGCGGGTAATCCGCGGGTCGTTGCTCATCTTGAACAGAATGCCGTCGCGCTCGTTCCTGTCTGCCAGGTTCTCCTGCATCGTGTCTGCGTTCGCCACCATCGTGCGAAACTTCAGGCAAGTAAACGTCCGTCCCTTCCGCCCAATCCGCGCCGCGCGGTAAAAAACTCGCCCCTGCGAATCCTTCCGGATCAACCACGCGATCAGCAGCATGAACGGCGAGAGCACCACCAGAGCCAGCGTCGACAGGAACACATCCAGCACCCGCTTGATCAGGAACGCTCCTCTCGGAAACTCTCGCTGATGCAGCGGAATCGTCGGGAACTGGCCAATGAACTCCACCGGAGCATTCCACGCCAGCCCGTCATAGAGGTCCGGCACCACCCGCACCTCGATGCCATTGGTCCGCGCCTCTTCCACCACCGCAATCACTGTCTGCTTCTCGGCCGGCGTCGAAAAATAGATCTCGTCCACAAACAGCGAACGCGCCAGCGCCACGCAATTACGTATGTTGCCGATCACCTGCGAGTTGGCTTGAGCAGACTCCTCTGCATCCTCGTCCAGCGAAACAAATCCCATGAACCGGAAGCCCATCTGCGGCAGCGCCTGCAGATGATTCCGCAGCGCATGCGCTACCCGCCCATGCCCCACAATCAGCACATTCCGCGTCTCGCGTCCTTGCAGGAACCGCCGTTGCATCATCTTGCGTTCAATCGCTCGCCGCGCCATCAGGAAGCCCAGCGTAATGATGATCGTCAGCGCCACGACTACCCGCGACACGTCGTACTCCTTCATTACATAGAGGGTCCCACAAAGCATTAAACCAGCGGTCAGCGTCGTCTGCACCGTAATCCGCTGCTCATTCAATCCGCTGCGAACATCCGGTGGACGATAGAGCCCAAACAACCTCGCAAACACCACCAGATAGAAGCTGAACACTAGCAAGTACGAAATCGAAGTCAGCGGCGCCGTTGCTTCCAGATGCCGCAGTACCGCATGACTTGTCGGCTGCGCCACCACAGGATCCAGCCGGATCCGAAACGCAATAAACCCTGCCAGCAACGCGCTCATGAAGTCCAACATCGCCCACACCGTGATCGTGAACGAAGGCCGTGAGAACAAACGCCCGCGTTCTTGCATTCTGGCGTGATGGCGCCGTTGGCTCGAGATCGTCGCTTGCTTCAGATAATCTAGGGTCGCCATAATCCTGGTGTAGATCCGGTCCTGCGTTGTGCCATGAAATTCACGGCGGAAGTTGTTGTGTAACTACAAGTTTACCTCGTTATCAATACTCTCTCTATCGCCCGATTCTGCCTCACGATTACTCTAAAGGGTCACCGCCTGTAAAAAAGAGTACTTAAGGTGCTATACCGGCACCACCAGCTCATCCATGGAGAAGAACTCGTGCAATATGGGGTCCTCGCTCGCACGCATCTCCTCAGTCGTCCCGAAGAAGCGCACCTGACCCTCATGCAGAAACACCAGTCGATCCGCCAATTTCTCAGCAAACCGCATATCGTGCGTGACAACAATACTCGTGAGATGCATCTGCATTTTTAATCGTTGGATCAGGTTCCCAAGTAGATGCCCCATTAATGGATCCACCATCGTCGTCGGCTCGTCGTACAAAATCGCCGAAGGCTGCGCCGCCAGCGCCCGCGCAATCGCCACCGACCGCTTCATCCCTGTCGAAAGCTCCGAAGGCAGCTGATTATCCATCCCCGCCACCCCCACCATCTCCAGTAAACCCTTCACCACCTGTAGGATCTGGTCCTCCATCATGTCCCCGCGCTCCCTCAGCGGAAACGCCACATTCTCCCCCACCGTGATCGAGTCAAACAGCGCTCCATTCTGAAACACCATCGTCACCTTGCGCCGAACCTCCTGCATCTCCCGCTCGCCCATCCCCGCAATGTCCTGCCCCGCCACCAGCACGGTCCCGCTGTCCGCCTTCAAAAAACCCATCAATATCTGCAATGACACCGACTTCCCCACCCCGCTTCGTCCCAGAATGCAAAGCGTCTCACCCGGCCTAACAAAAAAACTCACATCTTCCAACACAACCAAGTCACCAAACGACTTGTTGACGTGCTCAAAGGCAATGAACGGCGCAACTTCCTCTGCCTCGCCTGACGCAAAGCCCACTCCGCTCTGCTCGGTCGGCGTATCGGATGCAATCGCTATTTCCTGCTCGACATTAGCCTGCGCCGCCTCAGCGATAAAATCCTGCACCACCGGGGCCACATCCGCCGACACGTCATCGATCAGCGGCTTGTCAATCTGCTCGTCGCCGGTCTCAGTGGTCGCTTCCGCAGCCAGATCAGGAATCTTCTCAGGTTCTTCCATAGCAGTTCTTCTTATGATGCACACTTCCCTCAAGAACTTCCGCTCAAAAAACACGTCCGCACCTTAACCGATGCTCCCCACCCGCTTCGGCCTCAAGGAATCTGCAGCGCCCACGTCTCCGCCGCGGCCAACTCCTCTGGCGTGTTCACATTGGCAAACCATCGCGCCAGCGTCGCCTCATCCGGTGGTCGGCCCTCGGGGCCGCCGCACAGCTCCCGCTCGTTGTACATCCACGACGCATAGCCGTCAGTCTCTGCCGTTCGATTCAGCAGAACTTCAAGCCTCCGCTCGCCTTCATCAAGTAATCGCGTTACCGAACCAAGTCGCTCACGCTGCACCATGCAGAACGCAGGCTGTTTGCCCAGGCTAAGAATACCCAGATAGCTCACGCTCATCTTCACACGCAGCGCCTCTTCGACCCACGTCCGAAGAAACTCCCCCGGAACCAGCGGCACATCCACCGGCATAAACATAGCCCACTCCTGCCGCGCAGCCTTCAATCCGGCCTCAATCCCCGCCGCCGGCCCAACCCCCACCCGATCCTCCCGCACCACCGGAGCAAACCCACTCAAATCCTCCCGACTCCCCACAATTGATACCTCGGCGCAGAGCCTCCGCAGCTTTTCCACAGCGATCTCCACCATCGGCCGCCCGCAAAACCGCAGCAGCGCCTTGTCTTCGCCCATCCGCGAGCTCTTCCCGCCCGCCAGCACAAACCCATGCACGGGAAGCAGGGTTCGAAGTCGACCTTCCATCAGCTCCCAGCCCCCACCTTATCCAGAAACCGCACAATCGACTCAATCCCGCGGTGAAAGTTCGCCAGGTTGAACTTCTCATTCGGCGCATGCAGATTGTCATCCGGCAGCCCAAATCCCATCATCACCGTAGGAATCCCCAGCCCCCGCACAAAGTCCCCCACAATCGGAATCGACCCGCCGCTACGAATAAATACCGTCTCCTTGCCAAAGACCTCGGCCATCGCCTCCGTCGCCGCATGCACGTACACATTGTCCGTGCTCACTACGATCGGCTCACCAGAGTGAATCATCGTCACCTTCACCTGGATCCCCTTCGGGCAGATCTCCTCGACAAACCTCTGATACTTCGCATACGTCTCCTCCGGCTTCATCCCCGGAACCAGCCGGAAGCTGATCTTCGCCACCGCCTTGGCCGGAATCACCGTTTTCGCGCCCACGCCCGTAAATCCACCCGGCATCCCATGTACATCCATCGTAGGCCGAGACCACGTCCGCTCCAGCACGCTGAACATCGTCTCTCCGGTCAGCTCCGTCGACCCCACCTCGTGCTTCCGATACTCCTCCTCATCGAACGGCAGCGACCGCCACGCCTCCAGTTCCGCCTTCGTCGGCTCCTCAATCCCGTCATAGAACCCCGGAATCGCAATATGCCCGTCTTCGCGCTTCAGCTGCGCAATCATCTGGGCCAAAGCCACAAACGGATTCGGCGCTGCTCCACCATACATCCCCGAGTGCAGATCCGTAGCCGCACCTCGCGCATCCAGCTCCGTATAGATCATCCCGCGCAACCCCACGCAAAGCGTCGGCAGATCCGGCGCAAACATCTCCGTATCCGAAACCAGCGCCGCATCGGCCTTCAACTGGTCACCGTGCTCGCGCACAAACGTGGCAATCCCCTCGCCACCCACCTCTTCCTCGCCCTCCACAATCACCCGCACATTCACCGGCAGCTTCCCGTCAGCCTTCATCACCGACTCCAGCGCCTTCACATGCATCCACATCTGCCCCTTGTCATCCACCGCCCCTCGCGCATAGATATTCCCATCCCGCTCCGTAGGCTCAAACGGCGGCGACTTCCACTCATCCAACGGCTCCGCAGGCTGCACATCGTAGTGCCCATACAACAGCACCGTAGGCTTGGCCTTCCCATCCGCCGTGGGCTCCGCCTTCAACCAATCCGCATACACCAGCGGATGCCCCTCATGCGTAGCCGAGCTCGTCTCAATCAGCCGCACATTCTCCATCCCTGCAGCCCGCAGCCCATCAGCCACAAACTCCGCTGCCTTACGCACATCCTCAACATGCTCCGGAGCAGTCGACACCGACGGAATCCTCAACAAATCCTTCAACTCTTCAATAAACCTTTTCCCCTGCTCCCGCGCATACCCAACCGCTGCTTCGCTCATCTACGTCCTCTTCCTGCTTCGAACTCGTCCGTCGCATCTAACTGGCCCGCGGCCTCCCCCAGCATAATCTTCCATCGCCGCTGCATCCAGCCTGCTTCGCCGGGCATCCATATCCAGTAACAAATGACAATTGATTCCTGTAACAAATGACAAATGATTCATTGGCAACATCTTTCCACTCCGCAGCGCGTCTAAATCTACACAGTCATCACAACACAGCGTTCACCATCCAACGCACAGCGTAGTGCTCGTCACACCGTCCGCATCATGCCGGACCAACGAACAAGGGGACCCATGCATCATCTTTCGTCGAAATCCGGCCTTTCACTCTCTCTGACCATCCTCTGCGCCCTCGCAATTCTCGGAACTCTCGGATCCACGCTCCAAGCCCAGCAAACCGCCACCTCCAGCCTTCCCACAGCTCCAGTCCCCGCGCAGATCGCCGACGCCACACCCTCCTCAAGCAGCGCCGATCAACCCGCCCGGCCCGCCGCTCTCGACGCCCCACTACCGCAGCAGGCACAATCCACCGAAGAAGCTCCCCCCAAGCAGACCAGCCGCATCCTCGGCATCCTCCCCAACTTCCGCGCCGTCAGTGCCGACCAGAAACTTCCCCCGCAATCCGCCAGGCAAAAGTTCGCCACAGCCAGCGAAGACTCCTTCGACTACTCCGCTCTCTTCATCCCCCTGGCCGTCGCCGGCTACGACCTCGAAAGCAACCCTGACCCTGAATTCGGCACTGGCGGCGTAGCCTACGGTCGTTATCTCTGGCACGCGGCCGTCGACCAGACCAGCGAAAACTTCTTCGTCGAAGCCATCGTCCCCTCCATCACCCACGAGGACATCCGCTATTACACCCTTGGCCACGGCGGCTTCCTCAAGCGCACCGGCTACGCCCTCACCCGCGTCGTAGTCACCCGCTCCGACTCCGGCAACGAGGTCTTCAACGCCAGCGAAGTATTCGGCGCCGGTTCCGCTGCCGGCCTCTCCAGCCTCTACTACCCCGTCCGCGAGCGCTCCTTCAGCAACACCGCCGACCAGTGGGGCCTCAACGTCGGCATCGACGCCCTATCCTTCGTAGTCAAGGAATTCTGGCCGGACATCAACCACGCCCTATTCCACGGCGCCAAGCCATCCCAAACCTCCAGCCACTCGCCGAACGGCCAGTAACGCATCAGCCTGTCCCACAAACTCATTCGCCAGCCCAACGGCGCCAGTGGTACGCTACCACCCATGGCGCGCTTCAGTTCAATCCGTAATTTGTTTCTATTTGCTTCCACTTTTCTCGCCCCGCTAGCTTTCGCCCAATCCACAGCTCCACCACCCACTCCCATCCAGCACAACCTACCCACCGATCAACCCCTCAACACCCACCTCCCCACCGTCTTCGTAGTAGGCGACTCCACCGCTCGCAACAACGCCAACCTCGGCTGGGGCGATCACTTCGCCCACCTCTTCGACACCTCTCGCATCAACGTAGCCAACCGCGCCATCGCCGGCCGCTCCTCCCGCACCTACATCACCGAAGGCCACTGGACCCAAACCCTGGCCGAGATCAACCCCGGCGACTACGTCCTCTTCCAGCTAGGCCACAACGACGGCGGCGACCTCGCCGGCCCCAAACCCCGCGGCTCAATCAAGGGCATAGGCGACGAAACCCAGCAACTCCCCCAAACCGCCGGCCCCTTCGCCGGCAAAGTCGAAACCGTCCA
Organism: Acidobacteriaceae bacterium; assembly: GCA_049587035.1. Classification (GTDB taxonomy): domain Bacteria; phylum Acidobacteriota; class Terriglobia; order Terriglobales; family Acidobacteriaceae; genus Granulicella. Next base: position 10,286 of record JBAVDD010000424.1, read on the forward strand.
CACCTACGGCTGGTACCTGCGCAAGATGATCGACGAGACCCGCGCCAAAGGCGCCTTCCCCATCCTCCTAACGCTAACTGTCCGCAACATCTGGAAGGCCTGCCCCGACGGTACCCGCAATAGCGCAGGCGGCCCAAACTGCATCGAGCGCGACATGGGCTACACGACTTACCTCAATCAACTAGCCACACAGGAAAAGGTCCCCCTAATCGACATGAGCGACATCGCCGCCAACCGCTTCGAAGCCCTCGGCGAATCCAAAACGGCCGAGCTCTTCCCGAAGGACCACACCCACACCAGCCCCGAGGGCGCCGAGCTAAACGCAGAGTCCGTAGCCAAAGCCCTGCGCAAAGCCCACTCGCCCATAGCCGCTTACCTCAAGCCGCAGCATTAATCACTTCGCCTTCTCCCCAAACGCAACATCAAAAAACTCCACGACCCTCTGCCGCGCATCGAACCCATGCCAGGGCTCTCCACTCGGCGACCCATAGATCGCGCCGGCCAGCGGTCCATGGTCGACCCGTGGATACGTAATCAAATCCACCTTCACGCCCATCTCTCGCAGCGCGTGGTACATCTCCAGCGACTGCCCCAGCGGATCGGTCGTATCATCCTGCCCCTGCAGCAGCATGAACGGCGTCTTCGCATGCTCAACGCCACTCAGCGGACTCTGCCGCCACGCATCCGCCTCATGCATCCAAGGCTTCCCAAAATACCACTGGTCGTACCAGGACCCGTGCTCCGTCCCATACTCACTGTTCTGATCGATCACCGGAGCCGCGCTCACCACGGCCTTGAACCGCGTCGTCTTGGTCTCCACAAACGCGGCCATCTCGCCGCCATAGCTATATCCAATCAGCGCCATCTTGTCGGCATCCACCGGCTCGTTCTTCACCACATAGTCCACACCGGCCATAATGTCGCGATAGTCGGCTCCACCCAGATCATTCTTGTTCGCTGCAGCAAACTCCGCACCCCGCCCCGTGCTTCCCCGAGGATTCGTCTCCAGCACCGCCCATCCGTGCCCCAGCAGAAAATCCGTGAACGCCTCGTAGCTGTCGGTATAAGCTCCCAGCGGCCCGCCGTGCACCTGCACCACCAGCGGAACCTTCCCGGTAGCAGCCTCAGGCGGCAGATAAAGCATTCCCTCAATCGTCAGCCCCTCATTCTTCCAGTGAATGCGAATCGGCGCCTCACTCTTCACACCCTTCGGCGCAAGCTCGGGCGTATCCAGCACCTTCGGCGACTCCGTCAACGACGCGCTATACAACAGCTCCGGAGCATGCCCTCCGCTGCTTCCCAGAAACACCCACCCACTCTGCGCCTCATTCGTCACCGCGGCCGCAACCACGGCCACCGGCAGCTTCACCTCGACACTCTTCCCATCCGCCGCATACCGCATCAGGCCAGCATCCAAGCCCTGCTCCGTATCCTCCACCACGCCGCCATCGAGCAGCGCAATCGGCTCCTGGTGTCCCACCGTCCCCATGAACCCGTCCGTAAGATTCTTCGTAGTCTTACTAGCCAGCTCGTACTCATACAGATCCATATACCCCGGTGGCGCATCCCGCTTCGCCTGCGCCAGGTACACAATCTCCGCCCCATCATGCGACCACACCGCCGGCCCCACAGTCGCCGGAATCTCATCGACCTTCGCAGCATGCATCGGGTCCGCAACCGTCACCACCCAGGCACTATTCGCCGGTCCCAGCTCCTCCACCCCATTCGGCGCCGCCGCAATCGCCACCAGCTTGCTGGAGTCCTTGTTCCACGA
>JBAVDD010000425.1:0-3604 GCA_049587035.1 Acidobacteriaceae bacterium
ATCACGAAGATCGCCACCAGGTTCGCCGTGCTCAGTCCAATGTTCCCCGAGCCAATATGTACGATCCAGTTCGTCTGGCTCACGCTCGGAAAGAACACCCCAAGAAACTTCCCAAACGCCACACCCACCGCCGCAATCGTCCCCGTTTGAATCACGAGGAACAGCGTCCACCCATAAAGGAATCCCCAGATCGGGCCCAGCGACTCACGCAGATACACATACTGGCCACCGGCCTTGGGCATCATCGCCGCCAGTTCGCCATAGCTCAACGCGCCAATGATCGTCATCAGCGCCGTCACCAGCCATGCAGCAATCAAAAGCGCAGGCGAGCCCAGCGTCCGACTCATGTCCGCCGGCACAATAAAGATGCCCGACCCGATCATCGAGCCCATCACAATTGCCGTAGCCGAAAACAGCCCCATCCCGCGCACAAACTTCGGCGCGCTCACTTCAACGCCGCCGCCATCCTGAGTCGCAGGCGAAGGGCCCTTATAGTCTGACGATTGTCCCACAGAGGTTTGCTGAGTCACTGTACCCCAAACCCTATCTCAAAATTTCGAGAAAGTCTTTCGCAATCTTGCCAGGCGCTTCCCCCTGCATCAGCAACCCACCGATTACCGCCACCGAATCCGCGCCCGCCTCGATCACACTCTGTGCATTCTCTAGCGTGATTCCACCAATTGCCACCAGCGGTTTCCCAGTCAGCGCTCGCGCACGCCGCACGCCTTCCAGCCCCACCACCGGCTGCGCGTCCAGCTTCGTCGACGTCCCAAACACCGGTCCAATAGCCACATAATCCGCTGAGCTCTCGTCCACGGCAATCACCTGCGCCTCGTCATGCGTCGAAACGCCAATCACCAACGCTCGCCCATCCATCAACCTGCGCACATCCGCCGGGCTCATGTCCTCATGTCCCACATGGACCCCCCACCCCATCTCCAGCGCAAGCTCCGGCCGATCATTCATAATCAGCAGGCAGTCGCGTCCCGCAAACTCCGCGGAAATCTCCCGCGCCGCGTGCAGCACCTCTTCACCCGACCCCAGCTTATCCCGATACTGCAACACGCCCACACCCGCCTGCGCCATCTCGCGTGCAAAGTCTTTCACGCTCACGCCACGGGCATCCAGCGTCGCCTTGTCCGCAATCGGATACAGCCTTGGGAATCTCATGCCCGCATCATTCCTGGGATTCAGCTTTTCGCGAGCTTCTCCCGCTCCAGGAACCGCTCCATAAACTTCGTATCGAAGGCGCCCGACCGGAACTCTTCATCTGCAAAGATCCGCTGATGCAACGGAATCGAAGTAAAAATTCCCTGCACAACGAACTGGCTCAGTGCCCGCTGCATCTTGTCCATCGCCTCTTCGCGGTCCTTGCCGTGGCAGATCAGCTTGGCAATCAGCGAGTCGTAGTACTGCGGCACAACCCCCTCCGCATACTGCGCCGTATCCACGCGAACTCCATTACCACCCGGCAGATTGAACACCGTGATCTTGCCCGGGCTAGGCGTGAACTTCTCCGGATGCTCCGCATTGATCCTGCACTCAATCGCGTGCCCAATAATCTTAGGAACCTCGGGCACAATATCACCCAGCTTCTCACCCGCCGCAATCCTTAGCTGCGCCTTCACCAGATCGACGCCGGTCACCATCTCGGTCACGCAGTGCTCCACCTGAATTCGCGTATTCATCTCGATGAAGTAGATCGACCCATCTTCATCCATCAGAAACTCGATCGTCCCGGCGTTCCAGTAGCCAATATCCTTCAGCGACCGCTTGATCACATCGCCCATCTTCTCGCGCTGCTTAGGCGTAATCTGCAGGCTCGGAGCCTCCTCAATCAGCTTCTGATGCCTCCGCTGAATCGAGCACTCCCGCTCACCCAGGCTCATCACGTTGCCATGCTCATCGGCCAACACCTGGAACTCGATGTGCCGCGGCCGCTCAATGAACTTCTCCATATACAGGTCGCCATTCGAGAACGCATTCAGCGCCTCGTGCGAGGCCTGCTGAAACAACCCCGGCAGTTCTTCCTTGTTGCGGCAGATCCTCATGCCACGACCGCCGCCCCCTGCAACGGCCTTCAGGATCACAGGGTACCCAACACTCTGCGCCCACTCCAGCGCCGCACCCTCGCTCTCAATCACGCCGTCGCTCCCCGGCAGAATCGGCACCTTGGCCTTTTTCATCGTCTGCCGCGCGGTGGACTTCTCGCCCATCATGCGGGTCACCTCCGGCGGCGGCCCAATAAACTTGATATTCGAAACCCGGCAGACCTCCGCGAAGTTCGCATTCTCGCTCAGCAGCCCGTAGCCAGGATGAATCGCATCTGCACCAGCAATCTCAGCGGCCGAAATCACTGCCGGAACATTAAGATAACTGTCCTTCGACGGCGGCGGCCCAATGCAGATCGCCTCGTCTGCAAACTTCACATGCAGCGAGTTCCGGTCAGCCTCCGAGTACACCGCAACCGTGCGTATGCCCATCTCCCTGCACGCGCTGATCACGCGCAGTGCAATCTCACCCCGGTTGGCAATCAATACCTTACGAAACATGCTTTGCCCTGACTCTTCTTCCTTCAATCCAACGATGACGTCTCAACACTGCCGACAATACTCCCGCGGCAGAGCGCCTTATTTGATCGCAAACAGCGGCTGTCCATACTCCACCGGCTGCTCGCGCTTCGCAAACACATGCACCACCTTGCCGGCGGCATCACTTTCAATCTCGTTCATCAGCTTCATCGCCTCAACGATGCAAAGCACCTTGCCGACCGCAACCGTATCGCCCACCTGCACAAACGGTGGAGCATCAGGTGACGCCGCTTCATAGAACGTGCCAACAATCGGCGACTTCACTATGTGCGCCCCAGCCCAAGGATCCGCCTCAGCCGCTGGCGCCGCAGGAGCCGACACGGCAGCCGGAATACTCACCGGCGCTGGAGCCGCGACCGGAGCAGCAACCGGCGCCGGAGCACCTCCCTTTGCCACAGCCAGCAACGCCGCCATCTGTGCTGCATCGATCCCCGAGGCAGCCGCAGGAGCTTCGCCAGCAAAGCGCAGCCCCACCTTCAAATCCGGTCGCTCCATCTCAAACTCGGCGATGCCGTTGGCCTTCAGAAACTCGACCAACTCCTTCAACTCGCGCAAATCCTTACCTTCCGTGCCTGCCATGCGTTCCAGCTCCTCAACCTTCGTTTTGCGATCCCTCGTCTTGCGGATCCCCCGTCTCGCGGATCCAATGACTAGCCTTACAGCTCGATCCAATCTTTAGAGCTCGCCGCCGTCAACACCTCGCAGCCACTCGCCGTCACCAACACCATATCTTCAATACGCACCCCGAACGCCTTCGCGACCGGGTGAACTCCCTTGGCGCGAGAACCAGGCCGGCGCTTGCCCTCTGCCGCTCCACTAGAAAGATACGCTCCCGGCTCGATCGTAATCACCATGCCAGCTTCCAGCACCTGTTCCTGCTTCGCCGCAACTCTTGGTCCTTCATGAATCTCCAACCCAACACCATGTCCCGTCGAGTGCGAAAACTCCTTCTCCAGCCCCGCCGCGCGCAGCACCGACCGTGCCGCCTCATCGACCTCGCCGCACGTCACTCC
>JBAVDD010000426.1:0-12420 GCA_049587035.1 Acidobacteriaceae bacterium
GCCAATCACATCCTTGATCGCCTCCACCACCTGCCGCGACCGCGCAATATCGAAGCAAAGTAAATTCGACGTACCCTCATTCGGGCAGCTCAGATTCACCTCGATCACCTTCACCCCGGTCTCCTTCACCAGCCGCGCGCCTAGCCTGAAGTCCTCGATGTAATCCTGCGCGCTCCCGTTCTCCGGCAGCGTCCCCTGAAAGCTCCCCACCACCACCTGTCCCGGCCGAGCATGCGCAGAGGCATCCGCCATATCCGGCTGCCAGAACTCAGGGTCGAACGACGGCACGCCAAACGAATTCGTAATCGACAACGGCTCACTGTAGTCCTGGCTCGCCACCAGCGTCCGGTCAGGAGCCAGATCCCCATCCACCTTTACCGCCAGCACATTCGGCCACGGATGACTCGCATACTTATGCGTTCGCACCGTCTTGTACACCGGAATGTCGAACCCCATATCCAGCGCGGCCTTCACAAACTTCCCATTGATCAGCGGCCCCGCGGGAATGCCAAACGGCGCGAACACAGGATGCCCAAGAAACTGATGCTTTGGTTCTGTCGTTGGGGAATTAGGAGAGGTGTTGGCGAAGAGGCCAAACGGGCCGTGCTCAAAGTTGTCCAGATAAGACTTTGCCGGGTCGTAAAACGGCTCAGAGGGCATGCGCCAGACCACCTCTAAGCATCAAGTATAACCCACCGAATTTCCACTACCGCGGCTCGATCTCCGTCTCGATCGCATACCTCACAAGCTGCGACCGGCTGCGCACCCCCGCCCGCTCAAACAGCTTCTGCAGCACCGCCTTCACCGAACTCTCCGTCATATCCAGCTGCGCTCCAATCTCCTTGTTGCTCTGCCCCTCCAGCACCCCGCGCAGCACCCGAGACTCCCGCACGCTCATCTGCTCGGCTCCCGGCCGATCCGGTACGGACGGCAGCCCGCCAGCTGCCAGCAGCGCCAACGACGCCCGCGACGAAATCCACCGCTCTCCCTGCGCCGTCCGCCGAATCGCCAGCATCAACTCCACCGTCGGCTCAGTCTTCAAAAAAATTCCCGTGTTCAATTCCGTAACAGCTCGCATCAAATCGCCCGCACCCATCCCCGCGGTCACCATCAGAATGCGCGCGTCCGGACGCAGCGCGCGCACTTTGCGCACCAGGTCCAGGCCGTTGCCCAGAATCGTTCCCTGCAGCTCGTAGTCCACCAGCGCGGCGTCAAACTCCAGTCCGCACTCCACCGCAGCCAGCGCGTCCTCCGCGTTCGAAAAGTCGCCGCTGATCTCCACCCCCAACTCGCTCTCCAGCAACCGCCGCAGGCTCTCGCGAAACAGCGTGTGATCATCCACCAGCAGCAGCCGGATCATCTCATCGTGGCTCTTGGGCGTCATACCTCCACCTCAACAGGAATCATCTCCACTACAAACGTAGCGCCGCCCGCGCTCGGCACATAAAGCAGGTTCCCATGAAAACTCAGCATCATCGCCCGCGAGAGAAACAGCCCCAGACCGGAGTTCGAAGCACCCCCACCAAAAGGACGAAACAGACTTGCGGGATCTCTTACCCCAGGTCCATTATCAGAAAGTCTCACCTGCACCAAACCATCTTTGTTCGTCGCACACAACTCAAGCCGTGCATGGTCCAACGACGCCAGCGCCTTCTCTGCGTTCCGCACCAAATTCAAAAACACCTGCAGCAAGCTCAGCTGATCTGCCCACACCTCCGGCAGATTCGGTTCCACATGCCACTCCATCGCAATCCCCGACTCCCGCACCGACGGCATCAGGATAATCTGCAACTCCCGCAGGAACGAGTCCAGCCGCAGCTTCGACGGCCGCCTTCTTGCCAGCGAAAGCTCCAGCGACGCCATCCGTTCCAACGCCATCACCAACTGCCGTAGCGCCTCAAAGTCCTCGCTCTGTCCCTCCGCCGGCAACAGCTTTGCCCGCAGATTCTGCTGCACCACCGCAATCGCGGCGCAGATGTTCCGAATCTCATGGAACAGCGCTCCCACCGCCAGCCGAGATCCCACCAGCACCTGCTCAAGATTCGCCTCCTCGCGGTCACGCACCTCCGTCGACGAATCGATAATCATCGCCGTCAACCGCCCACCCCGAGACGTGCCGTACGACGACACCCACACGTCCGCAAGAAACGGGTCCTGCGTCGCACGCAGACCCTGGCACTGCAGCATCGTCTTCAAGTGCTCCCAGCCCTGCCGCTGAATCTGCACCCGCGCCAGCGACGGCATGAACACTTGCAGCGAAGACCCCTCCAGCCGCATCGCACCGCTCATCCCATCCGCCGAAAACATCCGCTCCGCCGCATCGTTCGCCTGCAGAATCGTTCCCGTCTCATCCGACGTAATAATCGCAATCGAAGAGTTCGCCACAACCAGCCGCAGCTGCTCCTCCGCCCCCCGCCGTGCTTCAATCTCCGACTCCAGCGCGTCCAGGTGCAGCGCCTCCGTCCGCCTGCGTGCAAAGACCTCACACACATAGAGCCCTGCGACCGTATACGCCAAAAAATACAACGAGTCGCGCGCAACTCCCTCCCTAAGATTCCATGGATATCCATTGGCGAACTCCACCACGGTTGCACACAGCAGACCCAGCACGGGAATCTGCCACCGCCGCAGCACCGTACTCATCACCACCACAGGCACAAGATAAAGCAGCGCCAACGGGATCCTCTCCGTCAACCTGCGATCCACGTACCCAATTACAAGAATCCCTGCCACTCCGATCGTCAGCCGGAAGGCTTTGCTTTTCAGCACTGTGGTCAACGCTCTCATCGCACCTTCAGTATCTGTAAATTCATACGCACGCAACATCCCTTATCGAAAGATAAACGCGGCGATCAGAAGATCGCTCGTTCCGCCTGCCCGTTGCCAATCATCTGATTTACGTTTAAAGCAATCGCTTTTTCTCGGATGGGCCCGTAATGCAACTCCCAAACTCTATGAACATGAAGCTGAAAAAGCAGCACGGCCAAGACTGTTCGACGCAGACCTCCACCCGTATGCATCGTATCGCTGCACCTCTCTTTCTGTTCGCCTTCACCCTGTCAGGATGCAAGCACGATGCAGCACCTGCCTCCGCAGGCGCTCCACCCTCCGCGCAAGTTGAAGAGATCGGCGGCTCCAACCTGGTCCACCTTGATGGTGCCGGACGCTTTTCGCTCGTGCAAGCGTCCTCCCAGCCTATACGCAGCAAACTCCAGGTGACAGGAACCGTCAACCCGGACGTCTCCCGTGAGATCCCCGTTCTTTCCCTCGCCAACGGCCGCGTAATAGCCCTCCACGTCGGCCTCGGCGACTACGTCCACAAGGGCCAGCTGGTAATGGAAGTCCAAAGCCCCGACGTCTCCACAGCCTTCGACGCCTACCTCAAGGCCATCAACAACGAGCACCTAACCTCCATAACCCTCGAACGCGACACCCTCCTCTATAACAAGGGCGCAATCGCCAGGTCGCAACTGCAAAGCGCGCAGAACGGCGAGGACGACGCCAAGGCCGACCTCACCGCCGCCGAGCAGCAACTCAAGATCCTCGGCGTCGACAAAAATCATCCCAGCGAAAACGTCCGAATCTACGCGCCCGCCAGCGGCGTCATCATCGCTCAAAACGTAACCGCTGCCGGAGCCGTCGGCATCACCTACGCTGGCGCCGCCGGCTCCCTCACCATCGCCGACCTCTCCCACGTCTGGGTAATCTGCGACGTCTACGAAAACGATCTCGCCAGTGTCCGCGTCGGCCAACACGCGGACATCCAGCTCAACGCCTTCCCCGGCAAAACCTTCTCCGGAACCATCAGCAACATCGGCGCCGAGCTCGACCCCACCACGCGCACAGCCAAGGTAAGAATCCAGGTCGAAAACCCGCAGCACCTCCTCCGCATCGGTATGTTCGCGACGGGAACCATCGAAGGCGCTCATCCCCAGCAGCGAACCGTCGTCCCCGCAGATGCCGTGCTCCAGTTGCACGATCGCACCTACGTCTTTGAGCCGGCAGGCAACGACACCTTCAAGCGCGTGCAGCTCCAGATCGGACAGACCCTCCCCGGCAATCTTCTAGAAGTCGTCGCAGGAGTTGAGCCCGGCCAGCAGGTGGTGAACAACGCACTCGAGCTGGAGAACGCGGCGGACGAGCAATGATCAAGCGTTTAGTGGATTTCGCACTGAACAATCGCTTCGTCGTGCTCATCTTCGCGGTGTTATTGTTCGGCTGGGGCATCATCTCCTTTCACGACCTCCCCGTCGAGGCCTACCCCGACGTCGCCAACAACTACGTCAACGTCATCACCCAATGGCCCGGCCGCTCCGCCGAAGACGTCGAGCAGCAGGTCACCATCCCCCTCGAGATCGGCATGGCGGGCATCCCCCACATGACCCATCTCCGCTCCACCACCCTCGCCGGCCTCTCCAGCGTCACCATGATCTTCGACGACGACAGCGTCGACGACTGGAACCGCGAAAAAGTCCTCGAGCGTCTCAGCCAGGTCACCCTCCCCGCCGGCCTCCAGCCCCAGATCGGCACCGACTGGAGCCCCGTCGGCCAGATCTTCTGGTACACCCTCAAGAGCACCAACCCCTCCATCGACAACATGCAGCTCAAGAGCATCGAGGACTGGCAGCTCGAGAAAGCTTTCCGCAGTGTTCCCGGCGTAGTCGACGTCTCCAGCTTCGGCGGCATCACCCGCGAGTACCAGGTCATCGTCGACCCCGAAAAGCTCATCGACTACGGCCTCACCATCCAGCAGGTCCAGCAGCAGATCGCCGCCAATAACGTCAACGCCGGCGGCAGCTTCATCCAGCAGGGAGACCAGCAGATCAACGTGCAGGAGGTCGGTCTCTTCTCCAGCGTGCATGACATCGAGCAGACCGTCCTCAAGACCTCCAACGGCACCGCCGTCCGCGTCTCCGACATCGCGCGCGTCACGCAAGGCCCCAAGATCCGCCTCGGTCAAATCGGCAAAGCCTGCAAGCCCGAAGACGGCACCTGCGCGATGGATGCACAAGAGATCCACCGTGAAGACGGCAAGATCATCGACAACAACGACGTAGTCGAAGGCATTCTCCTTTTACAAAAGGGTGAGAACTCCGACACCACCCTCGCCGCCATCCACGCCAAGGTCAAGGATCTCAACGAGCACGTCCTTCCCCCCGGCGTAAAAATCGTCCCCTTCCTCGACCGCAGCGATCTTCTCCAACTCACCACCGCCACCGTGCTTCACAACCTCACCGTGGGCATCTGTCTCGTCGCGCTCATTCTCTTTCTCTTCCTCGGGAATCTGCGTGGCGCTCTCATCGTCGCCATCACCATCCCGTTCTCTCTGCTCTTCGCCTCCATCTGTCTCAACCTCCGCCACATCCCTGCCAACCTCCTCTCGCTCGGTGCCCTGGACTTCGGCATGGTCGTCGAAGGCGCCGTCGTCATGGTGGAGAACATCGTTCGCAAGTTGAGCCACGAGCACGAGCCCGACAAGTCCGTCATCACCCAGATCCGCGAAGCAGCTCACGAAGTCCAGCGCCCGGTCTTCTACTCCATCACCATCATCATCACGGCCTACCTGCCCATCTTCACCCTGCAGGCAGTAGAGGGCCGCCTCTTCAAACCCATGGCCTGGACCGTGGCCTTTGCCCTGCTCGGCTCGCTCATCTTCTCCATGCTGCTTGCTCCTGCGCTGGCCAGCTTCCTCTTCCCGCACGGCGCCACCGAGTGGGAAAACCCCGTCATGCGCTGGCTAACCCACCGCTATCGCACCAGCGTCACCTGGGGCATCAACCATAAGGCCATTCCCTTTGGCATGGCCATCGTCATGCTTGCTCTCAGCGCCTTCCTCATGTTCGGCGGCGTCATCGGGTCGGAGTTCCTCCCCCACCTCGACGAAGGCGCCATCTGGGTTCGCGGCTCCCTCGCTCCCAGCACCGGCCCCACCGAAAGCCTCGCCATCGCCGACCAAACCCGCCTCACCCTCGCCAGCTTCCCCGAGGTCACCCAGGTCGTCAGCCAGATCGGCCGTCCCGACGACGGCACCGACACCACCGGCTTCTTCAACACCGAATACTTTGTCGACCTCAAGCCCAAAGACAAATGGCGTCCCGTCTTCCACCAGAACAAAACCGCCCTCATCGCCGCCATGGACTACCAGCTAGAAAAGACCCCCGGCGTCGTCTGGAACTTCTCCCAGCCCATCTCCGACAACGTCGAAGAAGCCGTAAGCGGCGTCAAAGGCGAGCTCGCAGTCAAGCTCTACGGCACCGACCTCAAGACCCTCGAAGCCAAGGGCAATCAGATCGTCCAGGCCATGAGCACCGTCCCCGGCGTCGCCGACCTCGGCCTCTTCCATGTCATCGGCCAGCCCAACCTTAGCTACGTCGTCGACCGCGCCGCCGCCGCCCGTTACGGCATCAACGTCGCCGACATCCAGGCCGCCATCGAAGGCGCCGTCGGCGGCACCATCGCCGGCGCTCCCGTAACCCAGGTCCTCAACGGCGAAGCCCGCTACGACGTCATCGTTCGCTACGCCTCCCCTTATCGCTCCACGCCCGAAGAGATCTCCAACATCCGTCTCCACGCCCCCTCCGGCGAACGTGTCTCGCTCGCGCAGCTAACCCACGTAAAAGTCGAAGACGGTGCCGAGCAGATCTACCGTGAAGGCGGCAGCCGCTTCGTCGCCATCAAGTACAGCGTCCGTGGCCGCGACCTCGGCAGCACCGTCCGCGATGCCATCGACAAAGTCAACAAGCAGGTCAAACTTCCCCCCGGCTACCACCTCGACTGGGCCGGCGAGTACGCCAGTCAGCAGCGCAGCTCACGCCGTCTCATGATGGTCCTTCCCATCACCGTCCTTCTCATCTTCATGATCATCTACGGCATGTTCGGCTCCATCAAGTGGGCCATGCTCGTCCTGGCCAACGTAGCCGTCGCTCCGCTCGGAGGCATGGTCGCGCTCTACCTCACCGGAAATCACTTCAGCGTCTCCACCGGAGTCGGTTTCCTCGCCCTCTTTGGCGTCTCGGTCCAAACCGGCATCATCATGCTGGAGTGCATCAACCAGATGCGCGCCGGCGGCTACACCGTCAAGGAAGCGGCCATCGAAGGCGCAGTCCTAAGGCTCCGCCCCATCATGATGACGATGCTCGTCGCAACCCTCGGACTCCTTCCAGCAGCTCTCTCCCACGGCATCGGTTCAGACTCCCAGCGTCCCTTCGCCATCGTCATCGTAGGCGGCCTCGTAGGAGCCCTCGTGATGGGCGTCTACCTCCTGCCTACGCTCTACGTCTGGATCGCGCGCAGCAAGGATGTCCTTCCGCCGCCAGACGCGCACCTCGAGAACTAACCCATGAAGATCCTGCACGCATCCCAACTCGCCATCTTCACCGCACTCACCGCCTTCAGCCTCGCGCCGCGGACCCTCCCCGCGCAAACCACCGCCAGCTCCACGTCGCAGACCACCGCCGCCAGCCCCAACTCTGTCCCCGACCCGCGCACTCCACCCACCGCAAAGCCCGGCGCACTAACCCTCGCGCAGGTCCTCGACCTGGCCCGAACCGGGAACCCCACCATCCTCGCCGCCGAACAAAACCTCCGCGCCGTTCGAGCGCACGAAATCCAGGCCGGCGTCCGCCAGAATCCAAACCTCGGCTTCGCCGGCTCCGACATCACCGAAGGCAACAACGCCGACAGCCCCTACGACTACAGCCTCTCGGTCTCCCGCCTCTTCGAGCGCGGCGACAAGCGCAAGTGGCGTCTCGAAGACGCACGCGCCACCACCGCGCAAACCAAGGCCCAGCTCGAAGACTCCATCCGCCAGACCGAGCTAGCCGTCAAAACCGCCTTCACCCACATGCTCATCGCCAAGCAGTCCCTCGAGATCTCCACCGCCAGCCTCAAGGACTACCAGCACGAAGTGAACATCGGCCGCGACCGCTACAAGGCCGGCGACCTCGGCAAGCTCGACTACGAACGCCTCGACCTCCAGCTCGGCGACTTCGAGTCCGACCAGGCCAACGACATCATCACGCTCCAGCAGTCCAGGTACCAGCTCCAGACCCTCCTCGGGGTAGAAGACCCCAAACGCAACGACTTCGACATCACCGGCGACATCGTCCCGCCCAACATCACCCAGACCGAACCCCAGCTAGTCCAAGCCGCGCTCGCCAACCGTCCCGACTACGCGGCCGCCCGCTTCGGCACCGCCGCCGCCATCGCCAACTCCCGCCTCGCCATCGCCAACGGCACCGCCGACCCCACCCTCGAAGCCGAGTACGACCGCAACGGCACCGAAAACTCCGCCGGCTTCTCCGCCAACATCCCCCTCCGCATCTTCGACCGCAACCAGGGCAACAAAGCCACCGCCCGCCTCCAGGCCGACTCCTCCCGCCTCACCGAAACCGCCGCTCGCTACCAGGTCATCTCCGACGTCGATCAGGCCTGGATCGCCTATATCCAGTCCAAACGCCTCTCCGACCGCTACGGCCAGCACTACCTCGACGAGTCCCGCGACGTCCTCTCCATCTCCCAGTACGCCTACGAACACGGCGGCATCGCCCTCATCGACTACCTCGACGCCCTCCGCGAGGCCCGCTCCACCACCCTCAACGCCCTCAGCGCCTATCAACAGACCTGGCTCGCCATTCACCAGCTAAGCGCCGCCTCCGCCACCGACCTTACCCCCTGATTTTCATCCACTTCGTCCCTAAATCTCAGAACCAGACTTTTGTCGGATGTCAAAATGTAAACGTTCCCATTATGATGATTGGGGAGAAGAACTTCCTTGGCCCAAATCAGCGACCGCCCTACTCATCCCGCGAAGCTCCCACCCCGCGAGCCCATCCGGTGCGTCGCGCCCGCTCGTGTCAACCTCCTCGGAGAACATACTGACTACACCGGCGGCCTCGTCCTCCCCATGGCCATTCCCTTCGCCACGCACGTCACCATCACTCCGCGTGCGGACAATCTCTACAGCTTCACCAGCGAACTCTTTCCCGAACCCTTCATCATCGATCGCGACGATCGCTCCCCCGCACGCGGCCTCTGGACGGACTATCCCGTCGGCGTCCTACGTCAGTTGCAGCAGCGCGGCATCCATCCCCCAGCCTTCGATCTCCACCTCACCGGCAACGTCCCCTTCGCTGCAGGCCTCAGCTCGTCGGCCTCCGTCGAAGTCGCCAGCGCCATGGCCATGCTAGAGCTCGCTGAAGTCTCTCTCTCCATCGAAGACATCGCCGTCCTGTCTCAGCGCGCAGAAAACGAATACGTCGAATCCCCCTGCGGCATCATGGACCAGTTCGTCGTCACCGCCGCCAAAGCCGGCCATGCCCTTCTCCTCGACACACGCTCTCTCACCTACGAACACCTCCCCATGAACCACGGCGCCCTGGCCAACACGCAGATCGTCGTCTGCAACTCCATGGTGAAGCACTCCGTCGCTACCGGCGAGTACGGCATCCGCCGCCGCGAATCCGAAGAAGGCCAGGCCATCCTCATTCACAAATTCGGCGTCCGCGATCTCGGCGAGACCACCCTCGACCAGCTTGAAGCCGCGCGCTCCGAGATGTCCGACTCTTCCTTCCGCCGCTGCCGCCACATCATCACTGACAACGCCCGCGTCCGCGAAGCCCGCAAAGCCATGAACGATGGTGACCCCATCGCCTTCGGCAAACTCATGCTAGCCGGCCACGTCAGCGAGCGCGACGACTTCGAGTGCAGTACCGAAGAGATCGACTTCCTCGTCGAAACCGCCACCCACCTCCCGGGCTGCTTCGGCGCCCGACTCACCGGCGGCGGCTTCGGCGGCTGCACCGTCAATCTCGTCGATCGCTCCCACAGCGAAGCCTTCGCCGCAGCCCTGAAATCCGCCTACAAGCAGCACTACAACATAGCCGCCGAAACCTACATCTGCGATGCCGTCGACGGAGCCTTCCTCCGCAATCAGAAAGCTCACACCTCCGCTCCACAGGAACCTTCCCGATGAACGAAGTCTTCCTCGAGTCCCCGCACCGCCGCTGGAACCCCCTGAAGCGCGAGTGGGTAGTAGTCTCCCCGCACCGCACCCAGCGCCCCTGGCAAGGCCAGACCGAGGACACCGCCAAGCCCTCCTCACTCGCCTACGATCCCGCCTGCTATCTCTGCCCCGGCAACACCCGCGCCGGCGGCCACCAAACCCCCGCCTACACCGGGACCTACGTCTTCGAAAACGACTTCGCCGCCCTCAAGCCCGACGTCCCCCACGCTGCTCTCGACTTAGGCAACACCGGTCTCCTCCGCGCCGAAACCGAGCGTGGCATCTGCCGCGTCCTCTGCTTCGACCCCCGCCACGACCTCACCCTCGCCACCATGCCGGTCTTCTCCATCCGCCGTGTCGTCGAGATGTGGGCCGCCCAAGCCTCCGAGCTAAGCGCGCGTCCCGAGATCCAATACGTCCAGATCTTCGAGAACCGCGGCGCCATGATGGGCGCCAGCAACCCACACCCCCACGGTCAGGTCTGGGCCACCGAACACATCCCCAACGAACCCGCCGTCGAACTCGCCTCCCAACTCGCTTACTACACCGAGCACAACAAGCAGCTCCTCTCGGCTTATCTGCACGTTGAACTTAGAGAACAAGCCCGCATCGTAGCCGAAAACCCTACCTGGGCCGCGCTCATCCCCTTCTGGGCCGTCTGGCCCTTCGAGCTCATCCTGCTCCCCAAACAAAGCGTAGCCCGCGTAGAAGACCTCACCCCCGCGCAGCGCGACGGCCTAGCCGCCATCCTCAAGCAGGTAACCAGTGGCTACAACCGCATCTTTGACACGCCCTTCCCCTACTCCATGGGCCTTCACCCCGCGCCCGCCGACAACCAGCCCCATCCCGAGTGGCTCCTCCACCTCCATTTCTACCCACCACTCCTGCGCTCCGCCACCGTGCGAAAATTCATGGTAGGCTTCGAACTCCTCGGCTCACCTCAGCGCGACATCACCCCCGAATCCGCCGCCGCCACTCTGCGCGACGCGATCGCCAACTCCAGCGCAACCCTTTAACAAGGAGCCTCAATGAACATCCTCGTCACCGGCGGCGCAGGCTACGTCGGCGGAACCGTCGCAACGATCCTCATGCAAGCCGGCCACCGCGTCACCATCCTCGACAACCTCTGCCACAGCAAGCGCAATGAAGTCCCCGCCGGCGCAGACTTCGTCGAAGCCGACATCGCCGACCGTCCCCGCGTCGAAACCCTCCTCCGCGACCTCCAGCCCGACGGCGTCCTCCACTTCGCCGCCCTCATCGAAGCCGGCGAGTCCATGCAGAAGCCCGAGCTCTACTTCCGCAACAACACCGCCTCCACCCTCGCGCTCCTCGAAGCCATGCACGCCACCGGCGTCAACAAGCTCGTCTTCTCTTCCACCGCCGCCGTCTACGGCGAACCCAAATCCACTCCCATCGAAGAGACCGCCGCCCTGGCCCCCACCAACGCCTACGGCGAATCCAAGCTCCTCGTCGAGCACATGCTCCGCTGGTTCAACCAAATCCACGGCTTCCGCTACGCATCCCTCCGCTACTTCAACGTAGCCGGAGCGCTTCCCAACCGCGGCGAAGCCCACGAGCCCGAGTCCCACATCATCCCCCTCATCCTCGACGTAGCCCTCGGCCGCCGCGAAAAGATCTTCATCTTCGGCGACGACTACGGGACCCCCGACGGCACCTGCATCCGCGACTACATCCACGTAGCCGATCTCGCCGACGCCCACATCCTCGCCCTCAACGCCCTCAACCATCACGACAAGATGATCTACAACCTGGGCAACGGCAGCGGCTTCTCCGTCAAGCAGGTCATCGAAGCCGCCCGCCGCGTGACCGGCCATCCCATCCCCGTAGAAATCAAGCCCCGCCGCCCCGGCGATCCCGCCCGCCTGGTAGCCAGCTCCGACCAAGCCAAACTTAATCTGAACTGGCAACCCAAACACCCCGACTTAGACGACATCCTGGCCAGCGCCTGGGCCTGGCACCAGCAACGCTACGCGCGCTAAGGATCGACGGTCCCGGACTAAAAGGGCATGGCCTCAACCGCAAGCACTTCGTCGCCACCGGATGGAAGAACGGCCGGCTTCAAGGCAGCTTAGGATGCCACCTTGAATTCGTGACCAGCTCTTGCCACTGCCCTCTTCGCCGCCTCCAGAACTTCTGGCTTATTGTTGTTAGGCAACACAGGAACGGGTGGGGCAGATAGCAGTTGATTGAGCACCTGCTCCGTCTCAGGCCCAGCCAGCTTTACTAGCAATTCATACAAGCCGCCCTCCTCCTCTTCGAGTTCGTTATGAACTTCAAGAATGGAATGGACAGTAAGCATGATGGACGGCGTTGGCGGAGGAGCCAACAGCGAAACAAGTGCTCCGTGGTCAAGCCGAAGCCGTTCCGCTAAGGCTGCTTTCGTGCCACCCTGCCAC
>JBAVDD010000427.1:0-4669 GCA_049587035.1 Acidobacteriaceae bacterium
CGGGTGGACGGATCAGTCTTTCGAGCAAAGTACACGCTCGAGCGGGCCAAACCCGCCAGAGTACATACGCGCTTCAGCGGGACAATCCGGTTCTGGGAAGTCGACACGTCGCGCCTCACTTGTTCGACTTCCCCGGCGCTAAAGGGCCGTGTTTCCTCTCATATACCTGGTTGATCTCGCGGGAGATCTCCAGATTTAGAGCCGTCTCGCCCAGCGCCTTCTGCAGCTGCGTGATTTTCTCGTCGCGCCCATCGAGCTCTCGGCTCTTCAGCCCTGTAAGGCCACTGGCCAAGAACACCTCGCGCCAAGACGACAGCGTCGCGGCGTTGACCTTCAGCTCCCGCGAGAGCGCGTCAAGGTCCTCACCTTTCAGCAGACGCAGCACCGCAGCCATCTTTTTCTTCGAGGACCATCGCCCTCGCTCTTCATCAGTCGCTTCGTTCTTTCTTCGCATCGGACACTCCTCGCGCCTTCACTTTGGCCCAAAAGCGTGTCCAAGAAAACTCTATACCGGGGGACTTGTAGGACCTGACACTCATATCGCAGTTGAACCACCAATTGAGAATGTCTACGCGAGCTTGACGCGTTTTCGCGACTGGACTTTCCAATGCCTGCTCCAGGCAATCGGACTGGTCGGGATCGGGAGTGTCGAATGACGGCTTAAGGGCGGCCTGCGTCCGTCGATCCCTGCGACTGCGGCGCTGGCTAGGTGACTCCAGAAGTCGCCAATGTTGGGAACAGCCCGTACCTCCCTTGGTGAGGATTCTTGCTGAAAAAAACGGTCAATGGCCTAGAGGCGACCCCAGCCGGCGGTGACGTGTTCTCAATGATGATCGCCTGAAGAGCGGTCCACTTCGCAAGATACTGATAAAACCGGTTCTGCAAATCAGTCCCGGTGAGGTCCTCATCGCCTTCCACGGCCTCCGGCTCGCGGTATGCAAGCAAAGGAGAATCCAGCACGACAAATCCCGGATGCGGGCGCCCCTCACTCCAACAAAACTCGGCCAGCCCAATTGTAAATGCGGCATGCGTAATAGCGCGCAAGCCCTTCCCGCGGCTACCGCGCGGCTTACCCGAAATGATTAGGTCCTTGGTATTGAGGTTGAAGAACACCCGCTCCGCACCGGGGAAATCCCAAGCGTTCAGCAAGGACTCCACGCTCTTGGCGAACAGGTCTGCTGTGCTGACGGACATGTCGGCCCGTTCGGTCTCAACTGCAGGGGGGGTCTTCTCCCTGACCTCGATCGAAAGGCGCCGTTTCTGCAACTCCGCGACGTTGTTTGCGAGACTGAGGGCGCTAAGCACGCTCGCGCGCTTGTCCACGAGTTCCGTGTAGGAGGCCCGGGCTTGTTGAATCGTCGGCGCCATCCCCCGGATTTGACCTTCGATCTCGGCGAGATCCGCGCGAAGCCTGGGCATCAAGCGGTTGAGGCTAGCCTCCTCCTTGCCCAGGTGCTCGACCGTGCTTGCGAGTTCTTCGCGAAGACGCTGTATCTTGGCCGATTCTGCGTCGACAGCGGATACGACCTTGTCCAGATTTCCGGCGCAATCGGAATCAAGGTGCTGCTGGGCGGGCACCGCTCCGCACAGCGGACAATTCACCGGCGACAAGGCGGCCACGGCCGAACCCGCTTCACGCATGGCCTGCAGCCGGTCTAGATCAGACCCGTAGTGGGACTCTAGCAGGCGAAATCGAGCGAACATGTCCTTCAGCTCGGCTTGCCTCTCAGTCCCAGTGTCAACCTTACCGCGGGTCTGAGCTCGCCTTGTGGCGAGCGTTTGGTATTCGGCCTCCGTTGCGCGCATCGCATGCTGGGCCTGCGTGATGGTGGCTTGGAGACGTTGGTATTGGTCGTCCAACTCTTGCGGCTCGTCGATTTGCTCCCCGAGCCGCCGCTTGTATTCCAAGATCAGCTCATTGAGGACCTCGAGCTTACCGCTGCGCGCCTGTTCCTGGGCAGGATCCTTCGCGATCGTGACGAGCGCGCTGTCATCGACTCCCGTTAACAGGAGTTTGAACGTCGACCACTCAGGCGTTTTCGTGACGGTCTCGCCCGTCTCCACTGGAGAATTCTGCTTCTGGATGTCTGTTTCGTTCACAATGCACAAGTGAGCGACGGTGCGAAAACTGAGTGAATTCGTCTCGCCCTCGGCATTCTTACGGATGCGCATGTCACGCAATCCAATCCTCTTCAGCAGGAACGCGGAGACGTTCTCGTCGCTCGCCGCCGAATGCTTTGCGGCCAGGACTACACCCGGTGTTTCCGGAGCTGCCCGTATCAGACCCTGGTGTAGCTCGAAATTCCCACCGTTGGTGCTTCGCATGAGTGTATAGAACTCATCGCCCGTTTGGAGACCAAGCCAGATGCGGTCGTAGCCCACCCGCTCGGGAATGTCCCGCAGCGGACCTTTGGCCCCGAACATGAAATCGATGGCCTCGAGAACGAACGATTTGCCACTTTCGGAGGCTCCGTAGATGACGTTGAGGCCAGGCCCGAACTCGAGCGTTGCCGGTGCCTTGGTGGGCCCCGTGAAGCAAAGGTGTCTCAGGCTGATGCCACTCATAAATCGACGGCTAGGCTCCGCTGCACGGCCTGGAACTCCTCAACCCATTGGTCAAAGAATCTGGCCATCGCCACACGAAACTTCGTGTCATCGAGTGACGCGAAGGTCTCCACGGCCCACCCCGCGCACCTCTGGAGTGCCGCGAAGTAGGGAGTCGTCATGCTGGACATGACCGGCGCTGCCAGCTCGGCGGCACGGTAGTGGATACCTCGACCATCTACGATTCGCTCAACTAGACCTCGGCTGGCCATCAGCATCAGGCCGCTCTCCACGAGTCTGCGGCGTACCAGTATTTCTGCGCTTCGCATCGGAAGTTTCGGGTGCAAGCTCTCCGGTCCACCAATGTCGCCTGTGTGGACAACTAGGTGATCGAAAGCCATGAGTCGCTGGAGGTCGAAGGAACGCGGGTGTGCAGCTAGGAGGACCGCCAGCGCGCGAACTCCCGTTTCGAGGGGACTGTTGAATGTGAGTGCGCGCGGTTGCGTCATCACTTTTTCCACGACAGGCGATCTTCGTTTGCGAGTTGATGGCAGATGCCGCGACGATCCTGGACCTTCACCACTGTGAGCAGCGCATTCGACGTGAGGTGCAACTCTTGCGCAACCTGAGTTACGGCGTTGAGTCTGACCAGCGCATCGCTGTGCGTCTTCGCTTCCACGTCAGCGACGCCGGCGTACACCTCACTCTGCAGGTCCTCGAATGTCCCGGGAGGCACGGTATCGCGAGCGAAATTCCGCAGGGCCTCTGCGTGGTAAAAGTGCTCGCGTTGCCGATGAAAGTGTTGGACATGCGAGGGCCACACGGTCAGCCCCTTGAGGTCGGTGACTTTGGTCCCGCGATGGTCGCTATACGCCTCATACAGCTGCTCGACGTATCGGCTCTCGTTAGCGTGCACCGTGTCGGGCGGCGCGTCCGGCTTCGGCCGCGGTTTTAGGCCCCCGCCGAACCGCGTGGCAAAGTACGGTGTCGCCCGATGTTCGTCAATCAGCTCGAGCAACGGCTTCTGGGCGAAGATCGAGAAGTCGAAGTTGGAGACGTACCTAGCAAAAACACCGGTGAGCGCTATCGTCTGCTTTTTGGTAACGGCGTTGGCACACTTACTGTCCCAGTTACCGACGATTGCTGCCTTCAGTGCAGCCGCCTTGAGGAGCAACTTGCCTAGCGACGCGCCGCAGGCTTTGGGTGCCATGAAGTAGTACTTGCGTGGAACTGCATAGGCGCCGTTAAATGAGTGCCACAGCACCTTGGCGATTTCGGGGTACGCATCTGCCGGGGTGATTGCGTCGTTGTAGTGCTTGCACTGGAAGCCGTCCCAGACTCCCGTCAGGCCGTTGTCGTCCGTGAAGCCGGCAACATCCACTCCCTGGTCACCGGCACCGGCGAAGCGGACGACCTGCTTGTACTTCGCCTTTTGCCCATGCGCCCATTCGTTGACGAACTCCTCCCACTGACCCGCGGAATAAAGCATCACCTGGTGCTGTGGGAGGATAGGCTGCCCCGCAGTAACCGTGCCGACGGTCGCAGCGCAGCCAGGCGGCGTTGGAATAGCGGTAAGTGGAATAGACGTAGTGGGCTTCGACGGGTTCATGTGGACCGCTACTGAGTTATCGGTCCAGTAGAAAACGCGCGAGGTCGATATCGCGTGGATTCATCAATGTTCCTCGGCAGCCCGGTATTCTAGACTTTTATGCATACCACGATAGCACGCTGTTACGCGTCCCATAACAAATTTGCGGAGTGGCCTGGGCAAGAAATCCGGCGCTAATGACAGGGCTTTCTCCATGGAGATCGGGCACGCCATAAAGCATTCCGTAACCTTTTGGGCCGAACCTCGTTGCACAGATGGGAAGGTCGAGCATACAGCGCGGGCGCAGTAACGGGAACGTCCGGTTCGGGCACTTGGCCGGCATCGACTATCACCCGCCCAATGACCGCTGTGCTGCGTACCGCGGAACACAGAACTCGCGCTCCGGCTTGACTAGCTGGTGAACCGTAAGCGTGTAGTCCCGGCCGCATTGCGGCCGCGGGGTCGCGCGGGCGACGATGTGCCGCGGTGCGCCTGAGGTTGACCGGGTCTGCTAGCGTCGTTTGCGGACGCGCTGAG
>JBAVDD010000428.1:0-6018 GCA_049587035.1 Acidobacteriaceae bacterium
CTGTAGTCCCGGTAGGTTCGTCGCCAACGCCGCGGCTGCCGCCTCTGGTGAGGATGCTATGCCGGCGCAGCGAATCCTTCCGGCGACAACCAGTTGCTCGAGCGCCGCGAAGAGGTCGTCCTGTTGCAGCACGCTCGCCGGGGGTTCGTGCAGGAAGAGGAAGTCGACGTAGTCCGTGCGCAGCGCCTGCAGGCTGGCGTGGAGGCTCGCATGCAGTGCGGCGACGCTGAAGTGCCCGGCGGAGCTCTGTGCCGCGAGCTGGCGCTGCAACGCTCCGCGCGTACTCGGTGCAAGCTGCAGTAGACCGCGCGCCACGGGCTTCAGTACGCGTTTGAGGCGGGTGGCAGGCGCGGGCAGAATGCCGAACTTGGTGGAGATCAGGACGCTGGGACGGCGTCCGCGCAGGAACTCGCCGAGCAGGGCTTCGGACTCGCCATAGCCGTAGGAACGAGCGGTGTCGAAGAAGGTGATGCCCGCGTCATAGGCCGCGCCCAACGCCGCCAGCGAGGCTTTACGCCCCGTGCGCCCCATCACCCCGGCGCAGCCAAAGCCGAGCACCGAGGAGTGCATGCCGGAGTTTCCAAGCGCAATCGTTTGCATACTCATTTCCTTGCACACCGCCCTGCAACCTGATGGGATCATTTGGCCATCTCAGCCAGAACGTTCACTGTCCCTTCAGGTTACGGCCTCGACCAGACTGCGGCGAAGAGGTAAAACAGTAGAGAGATACTTCTATCCATGATTCAGCAAAAGATTCGCAAAGCAGTGATCCCGGCAGCAGGTTTTGGGACCCGATTTCTTCCCGCGACAAAGGCTACTCCCAAGGAGATGCTTCCGCTCGTCGACAAGCCACTCATCCAGTATGGCGTGGAAGAGGCGGTGAAAGCCGGCTGTACCGACATCATCATTGTGACCGGGCGCGGCAAGACGTCGATGGAGGACCACTTCGACCGCTCGCCGGAGCTGGAAGCAGCGCTGTGCGCGCGCGGAAAGACGCAGCTGCTGGAGCTGGTGCAATCGATCGCGAAGCTCGCACGCATCAGCTACGTGCGGCAGCCCGACGCGCTCGGCCTCGGCCATGCCGTGTTAATGGCCAAGCAACTGGTTGGCAACGAGCCGTTCGCCGTGATTCTGCCCGATGACATTGTGGACGCAGAGGGCGGATGCCTGGCGCAGATGGTGGGCGCCTTCGAGGAGACGCAATCGACGATCCTTGGCACCGAGGTAGTCGAGGGCGACTCGATCTCGCTCTACGGCTGCCTGGACTGCGACCCGCATCCGACGAATCCGCGGCTGGTGGCGGTCAACAACCTGGTGGAGAAGCCTAAGCCGAGCGAAGCACCCAGCCAGAACGCGATTATCGGCCGCTACATTCTCACGCCGCACATCTTCGAGATGATCGAGCAGCTCACCCCCGGCGCAGGTGGAGAGCTGCAGCTCACCGACGCCATCAAGGCGCTCCTGAAGTATGAGAAAGTCTACGGCTTCCACTACGTGGGCGAGCGTTATGACGCCGGCGACAAGCTTGGATTCCTGAAGGCCACCGTCAACTTCGCGCTGCAGCACGATGCGGTTGGGCCGGCCTTCCGCGATTGGCTGAAGACACAAACGTTCTAGTTGCAAGGATGATATCTGCTATGCCGACGCCGTTCGAAAGCGCGCAACTGAATCTTGAGCTCTATGAGCTTCGGCGTGAGCCCGTGCTTCGCGAGGCGCGCGCGTGGTTTCTGCTCGAATTCAATCCAGAGAGTTTTGCCGAACTGCGGGCTCTGGCTGGCGGCCCAAGAAATACTGCCTTTCGCATGGTGCTTGGATACTGGGAGATGGCGGCTTCGCTGGTCACGACCGGAGCTATCGATGCGGATGCCTTCCGGATAGCCCACAACGAGATCTTCGCAACTTTCAGCAAGATCCATCCGTTTCTTGCCGAACTGCGCAGGTTCATGGGTGAAGCTGATCTCTGCATGCATATCGAGGCTGTCGTACTTGCTGCCCCTGATGCGGAGGCCACTTTACAGCGGCGCCGGGCCAGAATCAGTGCAGCCGCAAAGGCCAAGGCGGCGCAACAGTCGAGTCCAGCCGGCAACCCTGCCAAGCTCTCGGATTCCGACGTATAGATATGCGTTGAAAACGTGCGACGTCGAAACGTCGAGATTGCTCTAACTGTGGCGTGAGAGCTCCGGTGACGGATGCTGCCCGGCAGTGACTCCATTGGCCACCATCAGTTGATTGCGTCCGTTTTCCTTGGCCGTGTACATCATCGTGTCGGCGGCGCGAATCAGGTCGTGCAGGGAGCTGCCATCCTGCGGAAACGTCGCCAGCCCAAGGCTCGCGGTGACGGAGAGCGAAAGCCTCTCGCCGGTGAGGAAGCGCGCCTGCGCCAGCTGCACCAGGATGCGGTTGGAGAGCTCAGTCGCGGCCGGCTTGTCGAGCCCGCGCAACAGCGCCACAAACTCGTCGCCGCCATAGCGGAAGGCTGCGTGGTCGGGGCCTAGCGTGCACCTCAGCAGGTTGCCCACCTCGCCCAGCAATCGCGATCCCACCAGATGCCCATGCCGGTCGTTCACCCGCTTGAAGTGGTCGAGATCGAGGAACAGCAGACTGAAGTGCGGCTTGGTGATGGGCACCACGCGGAATGCACTGCGACTCGCATGGTCGCTGATCTCCTGCTCCAGCAGCGTGTACAGGTGCCGTGAATTGAACAGGCCGGTGCAGTCGTCGGTGATGCTCAGGTGATGGATCAGCTTCATGTGGCGCGCGTTTTCGAGCGCAATGGCGGCGTAGTCGCACAGCACGCGCAGAAATGCGATGGAGGACTCCGGCAGTAGATCCAGCTTGCTGTTATTCAACTGCAGCGTGCCCAGCGTGCGGTCGCCGTGGCGAATCGGCAGGCAGGCAATAGAGCGCAGGTTCAGCTCCGGATGCGCCTGCGCGTAACGCGACCAGTCCGGGTCCGCGCTCACGTCCGCGACCACCAGCGGATTGCCCGTCGCCGCGACGTAGCCTGCAATGCCTTCGCCCGGCTTCAGCCGCAGGTCCTTCATCATCGATTCGTTGAGCCCCGTCGAAAGCACGTAGTACAGCTCGCTCGTGTCTTCATCCACCATCAGCAGCGACCAGTGCTCCGGCCCGAAGAACTCCTCCATCTTGGCCATGATGGAGCGCAGCAGAGAGTCCAATTTCAGGTTGGATGTGAGCGCACGCGCGACCTCATGAAAAACGCGCAGGCTGTCCATCTGGCGCGAGTCGATCGATGCCAGTTGTCGCCGGTCGTTCTTGCGTACGTCGCTCATGATGCGCGGCGAGTATTGCCGCTGACCCCTTCCGAGCGGTGTCTCCCCTGGTGCAGCATCTGCAGTGGAACTACCGGTAGAACTCAAAATGTTCCGGACAGTTCCGCTAGCATAGCTGAGAAAGGGTTTCATTTCCACGTCCTGCCCAACAAATCACAGGGCGCATAACGGCGCTCAGTACCACTCCGCGGGCTTTCAGCCTCCGATGTGGACCATGCTGCGCGACGGCTTGAGGAATCCTGGCTCTCCAATATGATGCCGAGCCTCCTTGTGCTGGACGATCCTGCGAATCCAGTTAGACATCTCATCGTCCGTTGCGCCGCGACCCATTAATCCCATCAGATCATGGTCCGATTGTGAGAAAAGGCAGGTCCTAAGCTTACCGTCGGAGGTGATCCTCACCCGACTGCAGTGGTTACAAAACGGCTCGGAGACCGGCGCGATAATGCCAATCTCGCCGAGCCCATCGTCAAAAGTGAACCGCCGGGCGGTCTCGGAGAGATGATTGGCCGGCAACGCCACCAGCGGCCGCACCGCATTCAGCCGCGCCACAATCTCCCGCATCGGCACCACCGTGTCCGGAGACCAGGTGCGGTCCTCTTCCAGGGGCATGCATTCGATGAATCGGACGATCACCTGCTCGTTTCGTGAAAATTCCGCAAATGCTTCGATCTGCGAGTCGTTAAAGCCGCGCAGCAGCACGCAGTTCACCTTGACCGGCCCCAGCCCCGCATCCTGCGCCGCGCGGATGCCGTCGCGCACCCGCTCAAAGCTGCCCGGAACGCGTGTGATTCGCGTAAAGGTCTCAGAATCAACTGCATCCATGCTCACCGTAATGCGCGAGAGCCCGGCGGCCTTTAGGTCCTTGGCCATCGGCGCCAGCAGGTGGCCGTTGGTGGTCATCGCAATGTCCAGAGCCGCGTCGATGAAGGCGGGATGCATCTGCGCGGTCTCGCGGATCAGGTCGAGCAGCCCGTGGCGCAGCAGCGGCTCGCCGCCGGTAAACCGCACCTTCTCAATCCCCAGCGAGACGAACACCCGCAGCATGCGCGCATAGTCTGCAATGGGCAGCTCGGTAAACTGTGCGCCGTCGTTACCCGTGCGGCAATAGACGCAGCGATAGTTGCAGCGATCCGTGACCGAGATCCGAAGGTCCGTCAGGGCTCGCTGATGGCCATCCCGCAGCCGCAGCGCGTCCCTGAGCCCGCTATCCTGAGGCGGCGCGCCCGCGGGTTGCATCTCGAGAATGGGAGGCAGGGAGAAGGCCATAGTTCACAATACATCCTGACAGGCGTAGCAGTATCGCACTGGGCTATCCAAAGCCCTAAGGCAAGGGATCTGGTGCGGTAGCGCGGCAAGCGACAACACCTATCGCTTCTGGCGGCTATACGCTTACATCTCGTAGTTGGATTGCGAAGGTGCATGCCAGGATTCCGGTCAACTCAGGATTCTCGGCAGCGCTAGATTCCCACCCCAAACTCAACATCCTGAGCCTGATCGCCCGAGTGGGCATAGAAGTCGTACGGCGTCCGGCGATTGAACTTGTACCGCTGGCGCAGCTCCCGCCCCACCACTACACCCACCGCCAGCGCTGCCACACCGGCCGAAACCCAGCCAACATTGCGCAGGAACGAGCTTCCGTCGTCCGTAACGCTGTCGACGGCATCTTCCATCTGGTGGCCAAGCTTGCGTAGGCTGCGAGAAAACCTCATGGGTTGGATGATAAATCAATCGCCCACGGCTTGTGTACTTCTGCTCGGAGGAAGCCCGAAGGTTATCGGCAGACAAGTTAATGGGCAATTAAAAAACGCATTCCTGAAGTCACCAACCGCACACAGGCTTCACTCTTTAGCGCCACTCGAAGCCGCCGACGCAGCACTCGCCGGTGCTGGTGCAGGCTTCGCACTCTCGCTCGACTTCGATCCCTCGCCGGAGCTCGCCGAAGCGGCCACCGATTCCACCTTGCCGCCTGAACCACTCTTGTCCGAACTGCTTTTGTCGGCATTGCTCTTGTCGGAACCGCTCTTACCCGAACCGCCATCGGCGCCGCTCGATTCGCCCGCATCGCCGCCCGTGTTCTCGCCAGACGCCGCCGGCTTGGCCGACGCGTAACCGTCCTTGTACCACCCGCCGCCCTTGAACGACACGGCCGCAGCCGTAATGGTGCGCTCAAGCGGCCCGCCGCAGTGCGGACAAACCGTCAACTCGGGGTCGGAAAACTTCTGGATCTTCTCTGTACGGCGATGGCAGGAGGTGCACTCGTACTCGTAAAGCGGCATTGCAGTCCCTTCAGATGTCCCGGCCGATTCAGCCGCTGCCGCAGGAAACTTGCGACAGCCAAAATCAGCCTTCCACCAGAATACAGTTTCCCCCGCCCCGCACGCCGCGCCGCCGCACTCACCCCACTCGCCACCGGCCTAAACCGCGCCCAACATCACCGCAAACGATTAGAAAACCCTAATGTTTATGCACTGATTCGCGACAGTACTACTTAGCAGATGAGAAGTTACCCATGACTAAAAACCAATCCTTAGACTTTCCTCATAAGCTGCTTCACGACCTCAAGCCACTGCAGGGAAGTCCACCATGGCCCCACACACAGCTCTATCCGCGCCCCGCGCCCTCTCGCGCCGCCACCTGCTCTCCGGATTTGCCGCTGTCGCCGCCAGCTCGCTGCTCAGCGGCTGCGGAGCCTCGCTGACCCGCTCCATCACAACCTCCGTCA
>JBAVDD010000429.1:0-3239 GCA_049587035.1 Acidobacteriaceae bacterium
GCAGCAGATAAAGCACCAGCACCGGATCAAGGTCCCCGGACCGCGTGCCCATTACGACCCCGCCCGTTGGCGTCAGACCCATCGTCGTATCCACCGATCGGCCCTCCACCAGCGCCGTCACGCTGCATCCGCTGCCCATGTGCGCAATCACCATCCGCCGTGGCACCGCGCCCCTGCGCCGCAGTTGCCACACAACCGACTCGCAGCTCAGCCCATGGAACCCATACCTTCGCACGCCGCGCTCCGCATACTCCGGCAGCAGAGGATACGTACTTGCCTCAGCCGGCATCGTCTGGTGAAACACCGTATCGAAACACGCGAAGTGAGGTATGTTCGGAAACCGCGACATGAAGGCTCGAATCATCTGCACGGCCTCAGGATCATGCAGCGGAGCAAACTCGCTCGCCGTCTTCAAGTCTGCGAGAACCTCCGGCGTGATCTGCACATGCACGCGCAGCTTCGAGCCCGGATGCACCACCCTGTATCCCACCGCATCGAACTTCGGCATCGCGCTGCCCGACACCACATCGAGTACCTTCGCAATCGCCTGCTCCTCCCCATGCACTGCGAACGTACTGACCTCGGGAGTATCCGTGCCCGCTGCACGAACCTTCAGCGTGCTGCTCGCATCGCCCACTCCGCTCAGTTCGCCGTCCACCAGCGACCGCGGCGCCTCTTCCTGCGCGTCGAACGCGAAGATCGAAAACTTGATCGAAGAGGAGCCGCCGTTCACGACCAGTATGTGCATGCTGCGCTGCTCCCCACGTAGACGTTGTCCAAAGTCTACAGCTATGCACGTTTGCACCCCGTGAATCCGCTCACACCGCATCACAGCGCACCTGCATTACATCAAGATGACGACCGGTCCGTGGTATCAAACGCTGCAACCTTCAAGACGACGCACCATCGGACGGCCGGATGTTGTTTGCCTTGGTCATCGCCAGCCGAAACGGCTGCATCAGCTCGTTCATGCTGAGCGGCCCAGCCTCCTCCGTATGCGCATCCGGCGCAGGTGGAGAATCCACCTGTCTACCACTACCAGCAGCGCGCGCCGTGGGCTCGTGTCCTAGCCCCATGGTCAACGCCGTGAGCCCAGCCATGCTTCCCAGTTCCATGGTGTCGACCGCCGTGCTCGGGACAATCACAATCGTCGAGTTCTGCTTCAACCCTTCATACAACATGTTCATCGCGCGCAGATGCAACGCCACTGGATTGTCCGCATAGGTCTTGGCGGCCTCTCCAAAGCTCGACGCAATCTGCTGCTCGGAGTCGCCCAGGATCACCCTCGCCTGCCGCTCCCGCTCGGCCTGCGCCTGCATCGACATCGCATTCTCCAGCGCCAAGGGAATCAGCACATCCTTCACCTCCACCGCGATCACCTGGATCCCCCACGGCTCCGATCGATGGTCGATGATCTTCTGCAGCGCGTCGCTGATCTTGTCGCGCCCCTCTAGCATGTCGCACAGCATTGTCTTCCCAATCACATCGCGCAATGCCGTCTGCGCAGCCCAATTGATCGCGCTCTGATAGTCCGCCACGTCCAATGCCGCGCGCTTTGGATCCACGATCTTCCAGAACAGCACCGCGTCCACGTCCACCGGCACCGTATCCTTGGTCAGCGTTTTCTCCGCCTTGAACGCATTGGTCAACACACGCGTATCAATCCAGTAAGGAATCGACTCAATCACAGGGATGATAAAGAAAAGTCCCGGCCCTTCCAGTCCGCGAAACTTTCCCAGCCGCAGCACAATCCCACGCGTCCATTGGTCGGCCACGCGTATCGATGCCGACGCCAGGGTGGCCACGATGATCGCGAAAAGAAAGACAATAATCCCCGCAAAAGCGGAGCGCATCTCATTCATTTCGTACGCTGCAACCGAGCCAAGAGCAAGGATCACGATAAACACTAATCCGGGAAAAGAGCTGGTTGTCTTCATGGAGACGCCTTTCGGCCTTCGGATCTCCGATCTCCGCATTGCCGGTCGGGGACCTTGCATCTTCATTGGATGCGGCTCTCCGCACGGACGTGGCCACGCGCAGTGCTTTTTCGCTGCTCAGGCTATGCGCCCACGCCAGCCCCCAGTTCAGTTCCACCACCAGAACCCGGCGATACGCCGATTCGCGGCACCAGCAATTGGAAGATCAGCAGCGAGATGATGTAGGCGCTGCTGGCCAGAGCGAAGATGACCATCGGATGCAGCGACAGCATGTGCGACACCAGTATCGTGAACAGCGCACCGCCCAGCGACCCTACAGCGCCTCCAATGCCCACCACCGTCGATACCGACGTAGACGGAAACATATCCGTCGGCGTCGTAAATAGTGTTGCCGACCAGCCCTGGTGCGCCGCCGCCGCCAGAGCAAACAGCGCCACCGCGGGCCACGCGTTGTGCGGAAATATTTTGTGCATGTGCGGAACGAGCATCAGCGGCAGCACACATAGTGCCGTCACCAGCATTGCAAACTTGCGTCCGCTGTTCACCGTATGCCCGCGTTTCATCCGCATACCGGAGAGCGCACCACCCAGAAACGACCCCACCGACGACACCCCATACACCACCACAATCGGCCAATACGCCTGCTCGAGGCTTAGACCGTAGTTGTCGTTCAAGTACATTGGCAGATAGAACAGGTAGAACCACCACACGGGATCAGTGAGCCCCTTGGCAATCGAAAAGGCGTAGAGCCCTCGATTGCGGAGCAGAATTCCATAAAGCTTTTTGCCTGAAACATTCGGAACAACGAGCTGCAGATTCGCCTGCGTCGTCGTCAGGTTACGGCGCAGCTTGTTGTAGGGAAACACGAGCCACAGTACCAGCCAGCATAATCCCAAAGAGCCAGTACATAAAAACGCTGCACGCCAACCGCCAAAATGCAGCGCCACCAGTGGAACAAGGGCCGGTGCGATAAAGAACGCGGCACACGAGCCCGAGTTGAAAACGCCTACAGCGAATGCTCGATCCTCACTGGCAAACCACTCACTGGTCGCCTTGATCGCTGCCGGAAAGTTTCCCGACTCTCCCAGCCCCAGGCAGGCGCGTGCAATGCAAAAGCCCAGCACCGAGTACACCAGCGAATGGCTCAGCGAGGACACCGCCCAGACCCCGATCGCCACTGCGTAGCCAATCTTCGTACCCAGCTTGTCAATGAATGGCGCCGCCACCATAAAGCCCACCGCGTAAGCAATCTGAAAGCACTCCACGATATGACCGTAGTTCAGGTGGTAGCCGGACTGGTAC
>JBAVDD010000430.1:0-2046 GCA_049587035.1 Acidobacteriaceae bacterium
GCGTGCGGGTGCGTGCGCCTGGTGAGGGGCGTTCCGTCGTCGGCAGATCGAGGCGCTAAGTGGCCTTTGGCGCGCTCGCTTGCGGAGTCAGCGCTGGGGTGGTTCTGGCCTTTGCACTTGAGGACACGAGGGGTTGGGCGAAAGTTGTGGAGGATGCAAAATAATTTCGGTGGGTGTGCGACTTTTAGTGGGGGTGTTCGTCTTTGCGGGTGACTTTTTTGGCAACCGCAGACGTTGGTGCTAAAGCCCCTTCTTGTTTATGAGCCGATGAGACCCGAGGCTGAAGCCTCGGGAAACCTGTTTGTGGTGGGAACAATAAGAACGGCAAGTGCAAGGGCAAGTGCAACAGCAAAAACAAATGCGGGGTCCTTCGCTTCGCTCAGGATGACGGCGTAAAACAA
Organism: Acidobacteriaceae bacterium; assembly: GCA_049587035.1. GTDB lineage: Bacteria > Acidobacteriota > Terriglobia > Terriglobales > Acidobacteriaceae > Granulicella. The sequence continues at coordinate 402 of JBAVDD010000430.1, forward strand.
GCAGCGACAAGTGCAACTGCAGATTCCTGCGGGATGACAAATCAAAGAGGCAGAGGCCAATGCAACGGAAACGGCAACAGCACCTCCAGGGGAGTAGAGGTGCTGTTGAGCTTTTAGTTGGGGAGGGTGGGGGTTTAGTAGCAGAGACTGCAGGGGTGGTTGTCGCGCATCTGATCGATGATGTGACGGTCGATGTGGGAGATGGGGAGGGTTGCCTGGTAGGAGAGATCCAGGGAGGCGTGGATCTGGTCTTCTACGGCGGCGGAGGTGTAGAAGCATCGGCCCGCGTGGCGGGCAGCGGATGAGCTATGGGGGTTGAGGGGGGAGTGGGTGGTGTGGCTCATGGAACTCTCCTTTGGTGCTCTGCTTGGAGTGGAACGAGTTGTCTGAATACTGCCGGCAGCCCGGGTGATGTGCAGCTCTGCTGTTGATGCGAACGCTAGTGGCCCGAACTGGGTGGTATCCCAGAATTGTGAGAGAGTCGGCGTTTCAGGTCGCTGGCTCTCTCGGTTGAGCGAGTCAGCGTTTCAGGTCGCAGACGCACTCATGCATGGGTATACGTGGGAGGTGGGAGGGTGGATTTATCGAAAGGAAGATTTTTTTGAAGTACACTCGGAGGCTAGAAAACTTTTCTCAACGTGCGCGCGCCGCAGAGCCGGAACGATTTCAGGAACTGACGTGCCTGAACTTTCGTTCTATGGTTCATGCGCTTTCGCTATTTCGATCGCGGGTGTGTTTCTGTCTTTGCGGAGGCGGGATGAATAGGCTGGCGGGTTGCGTGGATGGAGAGAATACTTTGATAGGCGGCTGGGAGCGCTATGGGTAAGGACGTCCGGACACGACAGGAGCGGTTGAAGGCGTTCTGGGAGCGGCGTAGCCGTGTGGGCAAAGCTGCGCTGGTGCTGCTGGGGCTGATTGGGCTCTCGATTGTGGGCGAGATCTTCGGGGTGGCTCGGGGTGTGGACACCTCGATGATTGCGCTTTGTTCGATGGGGCTGGCGCCGCTGGTGCTGATTCTGCTGTTCCGGTGGCTGGTGTACAGGGTGTTGTGGAAGGTGCGGAACCGGCTGATCATGACATACCTGCTGATGGGGCTGGCGCCAGTGGTGATGTTTGCGACGCTGGCGGCGGGGGCGGCGTACGTGCTGGCGGGGCAGTATGCGACGGACATGGGGATGGCGCAGATAAACCAGGGGCTGACGCGGGTCCGTGACCAGGCGGGGAGTGCGATTTTGTTTGGATCGCAGGGCGCGGCACAGAAAGCGGCGGCTTCTTCGTTGGCCGCTTCGGCGGAACGGTCCAAAAAGAGACATACAGACGATTCAGACGATACAGATGATTCGGGTGGTATGGACGCTGCGGTGAGTGATGACGCTACGCCGCTTTCGCTGATGGAGTTGAGAGGGAAGGTGTGGGTGCCGCTGGATGCGGCGTCGGGGAAGATGCCGGTGGGGCCGTTGATGACTGGAACACCGCCGGCGTGGATTCATCCGGGCTTCCAGGGAGTGGTGGAGAGCAATAAGCTGCTGTACCTGTGCGCGGAGGTGAGTGCGCCGCGGAATGGGCGGACGGTGACGGTGCTGGGGAGCCGGCCGCTGACGCGGGTTGAGTTGAACGGGATGGCCAAGGGGCTGGGGCGGATTTT
>JBAVDD010000431.1:0-8296 GCA_049587035.1 Acidobacteriaceae bacterium
GCCACATGCACAAACTCCGGCTTAATCCCTTTACCAACAATAACTTGCAAGGCCACCAAAAACCTCTCCCGCTGCCTCAGCGTCAGCTCCGATCCCACCACCTCAGCCGCCGCCAGGTGCGTAAAAACCCCCTCACACCGCACCCATTTCGACCTCGCCAGCCTCTCCGCAACCAATGCAACTCCTTCTAAATCAATCCCTTGCCGAGCCATCCCCGAATCAATCTCCAGATGCACCCGCATCAACTTCCCCGCCGCCTCAGCCGCCCGTTCCAGCCCCTCCACATGCTCCACCGTCCACACCACCGGCGTCAGCCCATGCTCCACAACCTCTTTACAATCAGCCTCTTCCAACCCACACATCACCAGCACCCGAACCCCATCCCCAACCACCCCCCGAACCCGAACCCCCTCCTCAACGTCCGCCACTCCCAGCCACCGGACCCCAGCATTCACCAATATCGACGCCACAATCGCAGCATCATGCCCATAAGCATTGGCTTTTACCACCCCAAGGGTCTCCGAACCCCCATCGACATTGGCGATCGCCTGCACCGCACGCAGGTTCTCCACCAACCGCTCTCCCGAAATCTCCACCCAGCTCTTCACAAACCCATTATCACCGCATAAGAAAGGGAGCGGCAACCAGCCGCTCCCTTTCTCGAACCAACACATTCACAAGAACTTAGTCCTCACCCCGCCCGCGGAACGTCCACCGCCGCACCGGCCCCACATCCACATGCACAAAATGGCTGCGCGGATAATACCCCACCCCACCCTCATCCAGACTCAGCGCAATATCCCGTAACCTCTTTGTTTTCACTCCCGGAACCTGAATATCAATCGCCTTGGCCTGCATATGCTGCGAGTTCTTCGCCACCCCCGTATGCCGCCCCCGCGTACGCAAAAAATTGTTCGACCAGGGCGTCCGATACCCACAAACAATATCGATCATCCCATCCGGCCGCCCCAACCGCGCCATCAGGTTATGCAGCACATCGAACTCCCGCGGGTCATAGGCCTTCTCATCCTGAGTCCGGCTATCTCTAAGAAAATAATCCAGTTTGTCGAGAGCCGCCGGGACGTACGTATCGCCAATCCGGTAAACCACATCGATCGTCTCACCCGAATGCAGGTGATGCAGCCTCAAAACATAACTCTTACCCGCGTCTGGAACTGAAGCTTCGTCCACCGGCAAAATCCCTGGACTCAATATCGCAGCGCGCATCATCCTCACCGGCTGCCGTAACCGCGCTCGCACATGCACCCGAGGCCCGCGCGCCTGCATCCCCTGGCAAGCCAGCAGCAGCATCCCCACCCCTAAACCAACGCAAATCAACCGTCCCGGCCAAAAAGCCCGAGTCAGCTTACCCATAGCAGCACGGCAATTATTCAAAGACACATCTCCAAATCAAAGGACTTTATCCCCAAAATACACAAAAATAAAATGATCTTCAGTAAATCCGATTTCCATTATGCCATTTGGCTTTGACGATTCTAAACTGCATTTCCTCGCACCCCGTAACGAATTTGGTAACCGATTTGTCATATTTCCGCTCCCCACTCGTTTCAACTAAACTCGACCACGTACCACACCGAGCATGACGCAAATCAGTCACATCGCGCTCGTATTAGCCGCCAGCCTGCTCCTTGCAAGCAGCCTTTCCGCCCAGCAAAGCCCCAGCACCTCCAGCTCCACTCCGTTGCAAACACAGCTACAGCGCCTGGGCGCAGTAGCCAACGCCCAGATCCTCTCACTCCCCAACTTCACCTGCGAAGAAGCAGCCACATCCCAGTTCATCCGAGATCAAAAAGCGCATTCAACCGTACACATGCAGGGAACCGTCCGAGTCATTCGCAAGCCCAACGGAGTTATTGCCGAAACCTACACCTACAAACGGCAGTTCCATCTCCTCTTCATCCCCAGATTCCTGCCATATTTCGTCAGTGGAGGCTTCGAGGCTCCTCTCACCTACTTCCTGCCCGCCGCACAAGCCTGTTATCAATACACACTCTCGCCCGGCCGCATCGACTTCGCCACACGCACCGGCCCAGTCCCCGGCCACATCTGCAGAGAGCGCGGCCTGAAGGGTTTTGCCCTGCTCAACGCCGCCAGCGACGTCACTCACATCCAGCGCACCCTCCCCGAAGCCGTCGCCAAACCGCTCAAACTCGCTCCCTTTGCCGCCGTCGACTTAGCTCCCGTAAACCTGAACGGCAACATCTACCTGCTCTCCCAACACATAATCGCAACCCAGCCCCTGGGCAACGGTGAGGGACACTTCGAAGCCACCTACACCAATTGCAGACTCTTCACCTCCAGCGTCACCATTGGCCCCGCGACCGAAGTCCCTCCTACCAGGGCCTCCGAACCTCAATAGTCTTCGACACACCATCTCTCGCGACCAGCTTTGATTTCTACTCATTCAGCCGCCTTGCTGCGCTTCAGCCGCCGGAGGCTTATCCGGCTGCCCCTCGTAAATCTCCTCCACCCTTTCCAATGTGTCGATCTCGTCCACTGGCTTATCCTCTCTCAGCCTCAAAATCCGGGGAAAACGCAGCGCAAATCCACTCGCATGCCGCTCCGACCGCATCACGTTGTTGAACGCCACCTCGATCACCCGCAGCGGTTCCACCGTCCGAAAATTCCCGTAGTCTTCAAGCGTGTGCACCCGCATCCACTCCGTCAGCTCCGCAATCTCCACATCCGTCACGCCCGAGTAAGCCTTCCCCACATTCAGAAGCTCGCCATCGCTTCCGCGCACAGCAAACGTGTAGTCGCTCAGCAACCCCGCGCGTCGCCCGTGGCCAAACTCCGCTCCCGTAATCACCACATCCAGAGTTGCCAACTCACGCTTCAACTTCACCCACGCTAGCCCTCGCCGCCCCGGCAAATACGCTGACCCCGCCGCCTTCAGCATCACTCCCTCATTCGCCTGCGCCCGTGCACCGACATACGCCTCCTCAATCGCCTCCACACTCTCCACCAGCCTCGCCGGCGACAACATCAGCCGCTGCATCGGTGCCTCAACAACCATCTCTTCCGCAACATCAAACAGCCCTGCTTGCGCCTTCACCTGCACAGGCGCGTCCCATCCCGCAACCGTCACTGGCGACAATCGCTCCACCACCGCCTCCAGTTTCTGTCGCCGCTCTCTCAAAGGCAGCGGCAGCAACAACTCACCACCCTCAAACAGCAGATCGAACGCCATAAACACCACCGGCACCTGCCGTCGCAGCACACTATCCACGCGCTTCCTTCCGATCCGTTGGCCCAACACCGAAAAAGGCAGCGCCTTCTGCTCGGCCACATTCCACCCCAGCAGCTCGCCATCAAGAATGAGCGGTTCGCTCACCTCGCGAAACGCCTCCGCAATCTCTGGAAAGCTCTCGGTGATGTCCTCGCGATTGCGCGAATAAACCACAACGCGTCCCGGCTGCTCCCGATCCCCGCAGTGCACCTGCGCCCGCATCCCGTCGTACTTGTCCTCAACAAACGCCTCGATCCCTGCATCAATGTCCTTCGAAGTAAATCTCTCTACAGCCTCTTCCGGCGTCTCCACCGGGCTGGCCAGCATAAATCCCAGCGGATGAAACAGCCGCATCCGCGCCGCGCCCAGCGTCCCCGCAAACGCCCTCTCCACCGCGCGCGCCAGGTCCGCCTCCAGCATCACCGCATGGCGCACGGCCACCACCTCCGTTCCCGCCGCCACAGCAATCGCCTCCTCAACCAGGCTCTGCTTCACTCCGATCCGCATATCCCCGAGCATCAGCTTTAGCAGATACTTTGCCTCCAGCGCACTCGCGCGCCGCAACAATCCCTCGACCGCCGCAGCCCGCACCGCCGTAGTCCGCGCAACGGCCATCACGGCAAACGCTGCTGCCACCTCGACCAACGTCAGCTCACCACCCTCCCTGTGCGGCCACACCTCAGCAGCCGCAGCTCCCAAATCTCCGTGCCGCCGATAAGCCGCCGTAAGCGCAGCATCCGAACATCCCGACACCTCCTTCACCGCCCGGGTCAACAGCGCTCCACCAGTATTCAGCTTCCGCGGATCAGCCTCCGCAAACGGCTGCCCCGAAAGATACAAACAAAACCTCCCCGCATCCTCCAACGAGCCCGACGCAACATTTATCAATGCAATCTCAATCAGCGCCCGCTTCTTCAGCCTGCCCGTCTCCCTCGCAAGCTCCTCCGCCAACGTCGCCAACTCTGCAAATAACGCCATCGCCATCCTCGTTGGAATCAGATGCCTCCAATAACCCCCACGAATCCCGCGCATTCGCGATACCATCTAAACAGCAGATGACGCCCACAAGCGCCAACCCGGCGAACCCACGTTCCGTAGCGGCCCCGCCCCGCGTGACCCTCCGTCACGACTTTGCGTAGCTACGCCCAATCTGCGCCTCCGCCCTCCTAATCCCCAATCCCTGTCCCCTAATCCCTGCGACTCCGCAGGAGGAGCGCCACATGTTTGACCGCCTCGACCAACTCGAAGCCCGCTATGAAGAGCTCGGCCTGCAGCTCTCCGATCCAAAGATCGTGCAAGACCAGGAGAACTACCGCAAGGTTGCCAAGCAGCACCGCGACATGGAGCCCACGGTCGAAAAATTCCGCGAGTACCGCAAGCTTCGCTCCTCCATCGCCGACGCCAAAGCCATGCTCACCGAGTCCGACGCCGACATGCGCGAGATGGCCCAGGCCGAGCTCGACGAGCTCCAGCCAAAGCTCACCGCAGCGGAAGAAGAGCTCAAGATCCTCCTCCTTCCACGCGATCCCAACGACGACAAGAACATCGTCCTCGAACTCCGCGCCGGTACCGGCGGAGACGAAGCCTCACTCTTCGTCTCCGAGGTCTTCCGCATGTATCTCCGCTTCGCCGAGCAGCACAAGTGGAAGGTAGAGATCCTCTCCGAAACCGAGTCCGACGTAGGCGGCCTTAAAGACGTCACGGCTATCATCGAAGGCAACAAGGTCTACTCACAGATGAAGTACGAGTCCGGCGTCCACCGTGTGCAGCGCGTCCCCGCGACCGAAACCCAGGGCCGCGTCCACACCTCGGCCATCACCGTCGCCGTGCTTCCCGAAGCCGAAGAGGTCGACATCAAGATCGAGAACAAAGACCTCCGCATCGACACCTTCTGTTCCTCAGGGCCCGGAGGCCAGAGTGTGAACACCACCTACTCGGCCATCCGCATCACACACCTTCCTACCAACACGGTAGTGAGTTGCCAGGACGAAAAATCGCAGATCAAGAACCGCGAGAAGGCCATGCGCGTCCTTCGCTCCCGTCTCTACGAAGTCGAGGCCGAGCGCATCCACCAGCTCCAGGCCAAGGAACGCAAGCAGCAGGTCGGCACCGGCGACCGCAGCGAAAAGATTCGCACCTATAACTTCCCGCAGAACCGCCTCACCGACCACCGCATCGGCCTCACCAACCATCAGCTCGCGATGGTCATGGAAGGCCAGCTTCAGCCCACCGTCGACGCCCTCATCGCCCACGACACAGCGGAACGCCTCAAGGCTGAAACCTCCGCCGCCTGATCACCCTGCGGCGGTTCTCCTTTGATTGTCTGCGCCCAGTCACCGACATAACCCCGCAATCCCCATTGACCGCAACCCGATGTTCCTTGTTTCCCCGTGACTTAAGGCACTTTAGTTACGTTTGAGCGCCCTTAGTTACAAGATGGAAACGATCTTCACAACTAGGTGCCCCCTGCGTCAAATCGCGCCTGGGCTTCTCCTCCGGACGATATCCTCCACGAATGAGCTTTGCTGCAACCCTGTTGATCGCCTCTCTTGCCGTACCTGGTTCACTTGCTGCACCCGGTTTGCTTGGCACATCTGGTTCATTTGGCACACCCGGATCATTTGGCACACCGGGATCATTCTCTGCCTTTGGGATGCACTTATCCGATCCGCAGCCGTTCACCCTGCAACAAGTCCTCAGCGCTCCCTACTCCACCTCGCTAACGGCCTCACCCACCGGCAATCTCTTCGCCTGGGTTGAGGACGCCGAAGGCCGCCACAACCTCTGGATCGCAGGCACCCTACCTGACGGCCACGCACAACCGCCGCGCCAGCTCACCCACAACACCCAGGACGACGCGCAAGACATCAGTCAGCTCGCCTGGTCACCCAACGCCTCCGCCATCGCCTACACCTACGGCGCTGAGACCGGAGCCAACGGCAAGCCCGCCAACCCCGCGCACCTCCAGCGACCCACGCCGGTCGAGATCATCCTCCAACCGCTCGCCTCCGGCACAGAGACGAACGCCCAGCCCATCATCATCGGAGAAGGCCGCGCACCGCTCTTCACCCGCGACGGCCACCACCTGCTCTTCGTCCACGACGGCAAGATCTGGATCGCCAACACCACCGCGCCCGTCTCCGCGCACCAGCTGATCTACGACCGCGGCTTCGCCAGCTCCCTAACCCTCTCGCCCGACGGCCACCTCCTGGCCTACGTCAGCCATCGCAGCGAAGCCCACGAACCTTCGCACAGCTTCATCGCGCTTTATGCCTTGGAAGCCAGCGGCAATCTTGAAGCCCATACCCTCCGCTTCCTAGACCCCACCACCAGCGACGACTCCGCGCCCTCCTTCTCGCCCGACGGCACACGCATCGCCTGGCTGCGCTCACCCTTCGTCCAGTCGCGAGAGTTCGCAGCCGAGCGCACGTCCCCCAATCCCTGGTCCATCCAGCTACTTGATCTTTCCAACGACAAAGCTCTCTCCACCGACAGCAACTCCTCCAAAGCCGTCTTCACCGCCGCACCCAACAGGCCCGGCAGCGTCCTTCCCCACCTGGCAACCGGCGCACCCCACCTCTTCTTCGCGACCAACAACACCATCGACTTCTACAGCGAAGCCGACAGCTGGGTCCATCTCTATCAACTGCACATCGAAGGCGACCCCTGCGTCGAGTGGCTCACCCCAGGCAACTTCGAAGTCGAAGACGCGATCCTCAGCGCCAACCATCACTACCTCATCTACAGCTCCAACCAGGCCCACGGCGACCCGCACGATCAGGACCGCCGACACCTCTGGCGCATCGATCTCACCCAGCCCGACGCTACGCCCGTAGAGCTAACCCACGGCACCGGAATCGAAACCCAACCCGCGCCCACGCAGAACGGAACCATCGCCGCGATGGTCTCGGACGCCCGCACCCCCATGCACCCGGCCCTTATCGAGCCCGCTGGCCAGATCACCCCGCTGCACCCGAACGCTCTGCCCAACGACTACCCGGCTGCCGCACTCGTCACGCCAAAGCAAGTCCTCTTCAACACCATCGACGGACTCCACCTCCATGGCCAGATCTTCACCCCGGACACCCCCGCACCCGCGCACACCAAGCGCGCCGCGATACTCTTCTTCCACGGCGGCCCCCATCGCCAGATGCTCCTCGGCTATCCCGCCATGGACTACTACTCCAACGCCTACGCGATGAACCAGTACCTTACCGCGCACGGCTTCATCGTCCTCTCGGTCAACTACCGCTGCGGCGTAGGCTACGGTCTCGACTTCCGCGAGTGCAAGAACGCCGGCGCGGACGGCGCCACCGAGTACAACGACGTCCTCGCCGCCGTTAAATATCTCCATTCCCTCCCCAACGTCGACGCCACACGCATCGGCGTCTGGGGCGGCAGCTACGGTGGCTACCTCACCGCCATGGCGCTCGCCCGCAACTCCAACCTCTTCGCCGCCGGCGTCGACTTCCACGGCGTCCACGACTGGAACTTCGAAGACAACGCCGCCGACTGGAAGCAAGGCTCCTTCGCGCAGATGGACGCCATAGCTGCCAAAGCTCGCGCCAGCTCGCCCATGGGTTCCATCGCCCGTTGGCGCTCGCCCGTCCTCTTCATCCACGGCGACAACGACCCCGAAGTCGCCTACGCCCAAACCCCCATCCTCGCCGAGGCCCTCCGCGCCCGCAACGTCCCCGTCCAGGAGCTCATCTTTCCCGACGAGCTTCACGGCTTCCTCCTCCACCGCGACTGGCTGGCAGCCTACAAAGCTGAAGCCGCCTTCTTCATCAAAACCCTCAAACCCTGACCGAGATTGTCTCAGCGCCAAACCTCGTCATCTTGACCGGAGCATCGCGGCTTCATGCGATGCGGAGTGGAGAGATCCCTGTATTTCGCAGGTGCAACCACCTGCAACCCGCTAAAATAGAGTGTGCAACGTTACGCACGAAGGAACCCCATGAGCACAACCACGCAAGCACCCTCCCCCGCGCTCGAAGCCGCCGCCCACAACGCCGGCCTGAACCTCACCGCCGCCGAGCCCGGCAC
>JBAVDD010000432.1:0-13359 GCA_049587035.1 Acidobacteriaceae bacterium
CGCCGGCAGTTTGGACCCTCAGCGCATCCATTCTGCCTTCTTATCATCGCTTCACACCGCTTTAACACGTCGCTCTAGGATGGACTCATGCTGTTAATGGCCGCACTCCAGCCCACCCAACTAACTCATCTCACCCCGTTGGACGTCATCATCCTCGTCCTGTACTTCGCCATGGTCGTCTTTATCGGCTTCTACGTGAAGGGGTCGACAAATACCAGCGAAGAGTTCTTCCTCGCCGGACGAGAGATGACCGCGTGGATCGCCGGGCTGAGCTTCGTCAGCGCCAACCTTGGATCGCTCGAACTCATGGGCTGGGCCGGCGCGGCCTACCAGTATGGAATCCTCGCCGCGCACTGGTACTGGATCGGCGCTATTCCGGCGATGCTCTTCCTTGGCATCGTGATGATGCCCTTCTACTACATCTCCAAGACCCACTCTGTGCCCGGCTATCTACAACTACGCTTCGGCGAGGGCGCACGCGGCCTAAGCGCGCTGAGCTTCGGTTTCATGACCATCCTGATGTCGGGCGTCAACATGTACGCCATGGCACTCGTGATGAAAGTCATCCTGGGCTGGAACATCAACTTCTCCATCTGGGTAGGCGCGGTCACGGTCGCGGTGTACGTGATGCTCGGTGGCCTCCGCTCGGCGATCATCAACGAGGTTGTGCAGTTTGTCCTCATCTGGGCAGGCGCAGCGCTGATCCCCATCCTCGGTCTCGTTGAGGCTGGTGGCTGGACCAACCTCAAAGCCCAGATCGCCCACAATGTCGGGTCCACCGACTATACCCACATGTGGTCCACCCTCGGCCACTTCCGCGACAACCCCATGGGCGTCCATTGGACTGGCATCGTCTTCGGCCTCGGCTTCGTCGTCAGCTTCGGATATTGGACCACGGACTTCCTCGTTGTGCAGCGCGTCCTTTCGGCCCACAACCTCCGCGCCGCCAAGATGGCGCCAGTGATCGGTGCAGCCTTCAAGATGGCTGTTCCCTTCATCGTGATCCTGCCCGGCCTCATCTGCCTCGGACTCACGAGCCACGGACACCAGATCTATCACCTGGTCGGCCAGAACGCCGTCAGCGCCGCCAACCCTTACAGCTATAACGAAGTCCTTCCCCTGATGCTGATCCGATACTGCGGTCCCGGCCTGCTGGGCCTGGGCATCACGGCGCTGGTCGCAGGCTTCATGTCCGGCATGGCGGGCAACGTTAGCGCGTTCTCTACGGTCTGGACCTACGACATCTACGGAGCTTTCATCAACAAGAAGGCCTCCGACCAGCACTACGTTCTGATGGGCCGCTGGTCCACCGTTATAGGCATGGTCATCTCCATCGGCACCGCCTATCTCGTAGCCGATGCGGCCTCCATCATGGACTATGTTCAGGCCCTCTTCAGCTTCTTTATTGCTCCCCTCTTCGGCACCGTGGTTCTCGGCATGCTCTGGAAACGCGCCACCAACGCCGGCGGCTTCTGGGGATTGCTCGTCGGGACCGCCAGCTCCATCGCGATGTTTGCTTACACTAGTTACGGTGGAGCGGCAGCTCTCGCGCGTATCGCTCTTTCCTCGGATGCGCGCCCCATGGCGGAGACGCTCTATCGCGCCCTTTGGAGCTGGATCATCTGCGTCGTCGTCACTGTAGTCGTCAGTTATATGACCATCGCGAAACCCGAAGCAGAGCTAGCCGGTTTGGTCTATGGGGCTACGGAAATTCCGGACGACGGAGCAACCTCCCTTTGGCAGAAGCCGATCTTCTGGGCTATCGTCGTCATCATCGTCTTCTTCATCTTGAACATCATCTTTTTCTAAACCACTCGTATCGCACATACGTGCGCGGAGGCACCGATTATGGCTCAGGGAACAGGACGCGGGGAGCTTCTTTCTATCTGGTTTTTTGTGGGCGGTCTCACCCTGGTCTATGGCCTGGTGCTACTGCCCTACGGCGCCTGGGAGTGGTTTGGTCACCACGAACCAGCGACTGTACTTAATAACCTTCATCCAACCTTCTGGTGGGGCGTTCTGATGACTATCTTCGGCGCCTTTTACACGATCCGCTTCCGGCCACGGTCGGGCGACGTCAACAAAACATAAGCCTTCAACATAGGAGAACGTATGGGCCGTCAAATGACAATGGGCGTAGTCGTGGGCAATCGTGGATTCTTTCCCAGCCACCTTGCCACCAGCGGGCGCTTGGAGATCATCGCAGCGCTTGAAGCAGCCGGGATCAAACCCGTCGTGCTCACCCCGGAAGAAACCGCGCATGGGGCGGTAGAAACCTATGAAGACGCCAAGAAGTGCGCGGCTCTGTTCAAGCAGCACGCCGCCGAAATCGATGGCATCATCATCACGCTGCCCAACTTTGGCGAAGAGCGCGGCCTCGCTGACACGCTTCGTCTCGCCAACCTCAACGTACCCGTTCTCATCCAGGCCACACCCGATACCCCCGGCAAGATGGGCATCGCCTTCCGCCGCGACAGCTTCTGCGGCAAGATGTCGATCTGCAACAACCTGAAGCAATATGGAATCCCCTACTCGCTGACCACGCTGCACACAGAAGCTCCTGACTCCACGGAGTTCAAGGCCGACCTCCAGTGGTTCGCAGCAGTCTGCCGTATCGTGCGCGGTCTCCGCAACGTGCGCTTCGGCGCCATCGGTGCGCGCCCCACGGCATTCAACACCGTTCGTTACTCCGAAAAACTTCTCGAGCGTTCCGGCATCACCGTCGAAACCCTCGACCTCAGCGAGGTCATGGGCCGCATAGAGAAGAGCAAGGACAACGACGACGCCGTTCAGGCCAAGCTCAACGCCATCAAGAAGTACATCCCCGTCGGCAACACCCCCGAAGCCGCGCTCATGAAGATGGCCAAGCTTGGCGCGGTCATCGACGGCTGGATGGCAGCCTCCGAGCTCACCGTCTCCGCTGTCCAATGCTGGACCTCCATCGAAGAGTACCTCGGCATTGTTCCCTGCACCGTCATGTCGATGATGAGCGAGCAGCTCATCCCCTCGGCCTGCGAAGTCGACGTTCTCGGCACGCTCTCCATGTACGCCCTCACACTGGCCAGCGAGACGCCCTCCGCGCTCCTCGACTGGAACAACAACTACGGCGACAACCCGGACAAGGCTGTCTGCTTCCACTGCTCCAACCTGCCCAAGCACTTCTTCCGAGAAGGAGTGAAGATGGACTACCAACTCATCATCGCGGGCACGGTCGGCAAGGAGAACACGCACGGCACACTCGACGGCACAGTCAAAGCCGGTGCCATGAGCTTCGCCCGTTTCTCCACCAACGACTTCGCAGGCAAGATCACGGGCTACGTGGGCGAAGGCAACTTCACTGACGACCCACTCAACACCTTCGGCGGCGCCGGCGTCGTCGAGATCCCCCACATGCAAAAACTCCTCCGCTACATCTGCGAGAACGGCTTCGAGCATCACGTCGCGGCGAACTTCTCCAACGTAGCCAGCCCCATCTACGAAGCCGCCTCCAACTACCTCGGCTGGGGCATGCACCACCACGAATAATCGAACTTGTAACTAATGAAGATCAGGGCTGTGCCGGAAATTTACGTTCCTCCGGCACAGCCCTGATTTAGTCTCGTAAGACGCATGGCAGTCCGGAAACAATCCGCACAGGCGAAATCGAAGACCTCGCCCCCCGCGCCTACACGGCGCTCCACCAAGGCTCCCCTCACCCCTCCTGGTGGCCGTCTTATCGACCGCGACGAGAGCTGGCTCCAGTTCAACCGCCGCGTCCTCGAAGAAGCCGACGACACATCCAACCCTCTGCTCGAGCGTGTCAAGTTTCTTGCCATCTCCGCCAGTAACCTCGACGAGTTCGTCGAGATCCGCGTCGCCGGCGTCCTGCAACGCCTTGAAGAAGGTCTCGGCCTGCCTCAGCATCTCGACGCCGGGGGCCTCACCCAGGAACAGCGCATGGACCGCCTCCGCAAGCGCCTGCACCAGTTCGCACTCGATCAGGCCGTCTGCTGGAACGACCGCCTGGTCCCCGAACTCAAGCACGCCGGCATCTCCATCGTGCGCTGGAAACAGCTCCGCAAATCAGAGCGCGAGTTCGCCATCAAGTTCTTCCAGGAGCAGGTCGATCCGCTCCTGACCCCCGTCACGCTTGACCCCTCGCATCCCTTTCCGCGCGTGCTCAACAAGGCTCTCTGCCTTGCGCTTCTGCTGCGCCACAAGCGCCGCGTCAAATCCGGCAGCGCCCCCAAAGTCCTCGGCGTCATCACCATTCCGCGCTCACTGCCCTCACTTATCGCACTTCCGGAGCGCTCCGGCCAACGCAACTTCCTTCTGCTCGAAGATCTCATCGAAGCCCACATCGAAACCATGTTCCGCGGCTACAGCATCCTCAACCGCACCGCGTTTCGCGTCACCCGCAACAGCAACCTCTACATGCAGGAGGAAGAAACCCGCTCCATCCTCGAGAGCGTAGCCGAGGAGCTCCACAACCGCCGCAAAGGCGACGCAGTCCGCATGGAGATCGACGCCTTTGCCTCCGAAGAAATCGCCGAGCGTCTCCGCACCAACTTCGAAATCGAACCCTGGCAAGTCTTCCGCACCACGGCTCCCATCAACCTATCGCGCCTCATGACTCTCTACAGCGCCGTCAAGCTGCCCGCGCTAAAGTTCGAGGAGTTCCACGGCCGCCGCCTGCACCTGGACCAGACCGCCAAGCCGCCCACCAACATCTTCGCCGAGCTTCGCAAAGGCGACATTCTGCTCCACCACCCCTACGACAGCTACAGCACCGTCGAAAATTTCATCGAAGCTTCCGCCTCCGACGAGAACGTCCTCTCCATCAAGCAAACGCTCTACCGCACCAGTGCAGACTCGCCCATCTTCGGCGCCCTCAACGCCGCCGCGCAAAGCAAAGACGTCACCGTAGTCGTCGAGCTCATGGCGCGCTTCGACGAAGCCTCCAACATCCGCTGGGCGCGCGAGCTTGAAGACGCCGGCGTCCAGGTCTTCCACGGCATCTTCGGCTTCAAGACGCACTGCAAGCTCGCGCTCATCGTGCGCCGCGACTCCGACGGCATCGTTCGCAGCTACGCACATCTCGGCACTGGTAACTACAACCCCATCACCGCGCGCTTCTACACCGACATCAGTCTGCTCACAGCGCGTCCCGAACTCACCGAAGCCGTTCTCCACGTCTTCCGCTACCTCACCGCCGAATGGGAAGCAGGCCCCAACGCCTACCGCCCGCTCCTCGTCGCGCCCGTAACCCTGCACAGCGATATCCTCTCCCTCATCGCCCGCGAGGCCGCGCACGCCAGGGCCGGCAAGCCAGCGCACATCATCGCCAAGATGAACGGCCTGCTCGACGTCCCCACCATCGACGCCCTCTACGCCGCCTCGCAAGCCGGCGTTGAAATCGACCTCATCGTCCGCGGCATGTGCGCGCTCCGTCCCGGCATCCCCGGCCTCAGCGAGCACATTCGCGTGCGCTCCATCATCGGCCGCTTCCTGGAGCACAGCCGCATCTTCTGGTTCGCCAACGGCGGTCCCGACGACGGCGAACAGTCCGAGGTCTTCTGCGGCAGCGCCGACTGGATGACGCGCAACCTTTACGAGCGCTGCGAGGTCGTCTTCCCCGTCGTCGACCCGGCCCTGAAGCATCGCCTCCGCGACGAGATCCTGGGATCCTACCTGCGCGACAACCTTAAGGCGCGGCTGATGAACCCCGACGGCATCTACGACCGCGCCCCTCGCAACGGCGCTGCTCTCAGTGCGCAGGCGTTCCTCATGGAACTCTCGCGAGCTCCAGACAAGCAACCCGACAAACAGCTAGGCCGAGCCATGCCCACCATCATCGAGGGCAGCCCGGACGACGAAGCCGAGACCATCCTCACCAAGGAACAATCCGGCCTCTAACCCTAGGATCAAAACGCCTCCTCCAGACATCAAACTGCTAGACTTAAAGAGTTGAGGCGTGGCAAAGGATCTCCGCGTCGAAGGAGTACATCATGGCAACCAGCAACGGCAACGGCACGCATAACACCAACGGCACAGGACTTCGCCTCAAGACCGGTCTAGCCGAGATGCTCAAGGGTGGCGTCATCATGGACGTCATGAGCGTTGCGCAGGCCCGCATCGCCGAGGAAGCCGGAGCCGTCGCTGTCATGGCTCTCGAGCGCGTGCCCGCCATCATCCGCGCCGAAGGTGGCGTCGCACGCATGGCATCGCCCAAGCTCATCAAGCAGATCATGGCCGTCTCCACCATCCCAGTCATGGCCAAGGCCCGCATCGGCCACTTCGTTGAAGCGCAGGTCCTGCAGTCCCTCGGCGTCGACTTCATCGACGAGTCCGAGGTTCTGACCCCTGCCGACGAAACCCATCACATCGACAAGCACGCCTTCACCACTCCCTTCGTCTGCGGCGCCAAGAACCTCGGCGAAGCCCTCCGCCGCATCGCCGAAGGCGCAGCCATGATCCGCACCAAGGGTGAGCCCGGCACCGGCGACGTCGTCCACGCCGTCACCCACATGCGCACCATCGTGCGCGAGATGAAAGCTCTCACTGTCCTCGGTGAGGAAGAGCTTTACGCCGCTGCAAAAACTCTTCAAGCGCCCTACGAGCTAGTCCGCATGGTCGCTCAGGCCGGCAAGCTTCCCGTGCCCAACTTCTCCGCTGGCGGCATTGCCACACCCGCCGACGCGGCGCTCATGATGCAGCTAGGCGCGGAGACCGTCTTCGTAGGCTCCGGCATCTTTATGAAGGAGGGCGCCATCCCGCTGGACATCGAGGACAACGCCAACGACCGCGCCGAAGCCATCTCCCGCGCCCGCGCCATCGTGCTCGCAACGCTGCACTACGACGATCCCAAGATCGTTGCCGAAGCCTCCGAGGCCGTGATTGGTAGTATGAAGGGTCTCGCCGCCGCTGCAATCGAAGAGAAGGACCTCATGCAGACACGCGGCTGGTAGAGCGCATCTAACGTCCGCATCAACCAAAGCCCCGCCGATCGTCACCAGAACGCGGGGCTTTTCTTTGCACGCTAAGTGCGCGCTAAACCCAGCCCCCATCCACCACATAGCTCTGGTTCGTAATCGCCGAGCTGTCATCCGCCGCCAGAAAAAGCACCAGGCGCGCAACCTCATCAGGTTGAATCATGCGCTTCAACGACTGATGCGCCAGGATCTCCTTCTGATACTCCGCAGTGAACCACAGCTGCTTCTGCCGCTCGGTCATGATCGCTCCCGGCATCACGCAGTTCACTCGCACCTCGTCCGCGCCAAACTCATGCGCCAGCGCCTTCGTCATTCCCACAATCGCCGACTTCGCCGTCACATACACAGGAACGTTGTTCGACGGAATCACCCAGGCAATCGATCCCATGTTGATAATCGCTCCCCGCCTCGCCGCACGCATCGACGGCGCCACGGCCTGCGCCATAAAAAACTGGTGCTTCAGGTTGACCGCCATCCCCGCATCCCACGACGCCGAGCTCACCGACTCCACCGAATGCCGCGTATCATTCCCCGCGTTGTTCACCAGCACATCCACACGGCCATACCGCTGTATCACCTCACCAACAACCCGCCGGATCGCATCGCAATCTGTCACATCGCACGGGAGAAATCCAGGCGCATCCAGCCCTGCCTCCAAGAGCCGCCCCACAAGCCGCTTCGCCGCGTCTTCCTGGATATCCAGAAACACCACCTGCGACCGCTGCCGCGCAAACGCCTCAACAATCGACTCACCAATCCCACTAGCCCCGCCGGTCACCAGCACCACGCGCGTTTGTAGACTGGGATACGTTGCTTCTTTGATTTCTGTGCTCATCGTCTGCATTATCGCTTGCGCAAAGCCGTTTCGTCTGCCGTAACTCATATTCAAAATCGTCCATGCCCTAAAATTGAAGAGTGGATTCCAAAACTCCAGCCATCGGCGTTCTAGCACTGCAAGGCGCCTTCGACGTACATGCTCGCCGCCTCGCGCAACTCGGCGCTGTCACCACACTCGTCCGCAAACCCAGCCAGCTCGACTCCCTCGATGCCCTCGTCATCCCCGGCGGCGAGTCCACCACCTTCCTCAAGCACCTCGAGCGCGCCGGCTTCTACGACACCCTCAACGCCTTCGTCCACAGCAAGCCTGTCTTCGGCACCTGCGCTGGTTGCATTCTGCTCGCAAGAGAAGTCTCCAACCCACACCAGGCCTCCTTCGGCGTCCTCGACATCGCAGTCGAGCGCAACGCCTACGGCCGCCAGAACGACTCCGCCATCCTCACCTCCGAGACCTCGCTCCCCGGCGGCCCGCTCGAGATGGTCTTCATCCGAGCCCCACGAATCACTCGCACAGGCCCAGCGGTGGAAACCCTCGCCACACGCGACGACAGCCCCACGCTAATCCGTCAGGGCCACCTGCTCGCCGCAACATTCCACCCAGAACTAACCGACGACACCCGCGTCCACCAGCTCTTCCTGGACATCGTGCGCGAAGCAATCGTCCGCGAAGCCAAAGCCTAACCTCACGCATCCCTCTACAATCAACCTATGCAGGCACCCCAGGCCATCCCGCCCACGCACGGCTTCTGGAACCTGCCAGTTGACGCCGCCCGACACGGCCACGCGCTGGATGCCCACCTCCTGCTCAATCTCTGGATTGCACTTGGCCTCCTAGCTCTCGCGCACCTCGTTCTTTTCCTAGGCATCGTCATGCGCAAGCGCACCCCGCGCCCAGCCCGCCAACTCTTCGCCGAGTACCTCCCTCTAGCCGCACTCGTCCTCCTCTTCGCCTTCCTTGCCTTTCGCGCGCAGCAGCTCTGGGCCGCGCAGCGCTACACCGGTGCCGACCTCTCCGCCATGCAGGTCGAGGTCACCGGCAAGCAGTTCGTCTGGTACTTCCGCTATCCCGGCCACGACGCCACCTTTGGCCGCATCAGCCTCTCTCTCGTCGACCCCGCTGCCGCCAACCCCCTCGGCATTGACCCCACCGACCCGACCGGGCGCGACGACATCGTCACCAGCGAACTCGTTCTCCCAGCCAACCGCGAGGTAGACCTAACCCTCCGCTCGCAGGACGTCATCCACGGCTTCGCCATCCCGCAGATGCGCATCAAGCAGAACGCCGTTCCCGGCCAGACCGCGCACATCCACTTCACCCCCGAGACACCCGGCGACTACGCCATCCTCTGCACCCAGGTCTGCGGCATGGGCCACTATCGCATGCTAGCCACCCTCCGCGTACTCCCGCCCACGGCATTCGAAGCCTGGCTGCAAGCCAAAGAAACCGCCAAAGCCAAATCCGAAGCCCCAACCGAAACCCAATCCGAGGCCCAGCCATGAAGCCTCAACCTATCTCCACTGAACCCATCTCCGCACGCGGCCGCTTGCATCGTCTCACGCGCGCCATCTTCTCCAGCCATCATCGCAATATCGGCTTCGGCTATCTAGCCATCTCGCTCGTCGCCGTCATCATCGGTTCACTGCTGTCGATGATCATGCGCCTGCACCTGGCCTGGCCCGCATGGCAGGTCCCCCTCCACGGTCCCGTTCTGCCGGAAGAGTATCTCGCTCTGGTCACCATGCACGGCACGCTGATGCTCTTCTTCGTCCTGACCGTCGCGCCGCAGTCCGGCTTCGGTAACCTGATCCTCCCCGCACAACTCGGCGCGCGGCAGATGGCCTTCCCCCGCCTCAACGCTAGCGCCATGTGGCTCACAGCAGCCGCACTCTTCACACTGCTAGCCGCCTTCTTCGTCCCCGGCGGCGCACCCATCGGCGGCTGGACGGCCTATCCTCCACTCTCCGCAACCCCGCTCGCCGGCCCCGGCCAGGGCCTCGGCATGGATCTCTGGCTCTCCAGCATAGCGCTCTTCGCCATCGCCTCCACGCTCAGTGCCGTCAACACCCTCACCACCATCGTCAAGCTCCGCTGCGAAGGCCTCATCTGGCAGCGCCTTCCCCTCACCGTCTGGGGATGGTTCACCGCCGCCCTGCTTAGCATCCTCGCCTTCTCCGTCCTCCTCGCGGCTATTCTGCTCCTCTTCTGCGACCGCCATCTGCACAGCGGTTTTTTCCTTCCCGCACACGACCTCGTCAGTGGCGTCCTCCTGCAACACCGCGGCGACGGCAGCCCGCTCCTCTGGCTTCATCTCTTCTGGTTCTTCGGCCATCCGGAGGTCTACATCGCCGTCCTACCCGGCATGGGCTTAACCTCCATGGTCATCGCCAACTTCAGCCACCGCCGCGTCTTCGCCTACCGCCTGATGATCATCACCACCCTGCTCATCGGCTTTCTCGGAATCCTCGTCTGGGGCCACCACATGTTCGTCGCCGGCCTCAACCCCTTCGCCGGGACCGCCTTCAGTATCTCCACCATGGCCATCGCCATTCCCGCCTCCGCCAAGGTCCTCAGTTGGCTCGCCACCGCCTGGGGATCGCGCCCCCGCCTCACTACCCCCATGCTCTTCGCCCTTGGCTTCGTCTCGCTGTTCATCACCGGCGGTCTCTCCGGCCCCATCCTCGCCCAGCCCATCCTCGACGAGTACCTCCACAATACCTTCTTCGTCGTCGCCCACTTCCACCTCATCATGGCGATGGCCGGCATCTTCGGCCTCTTCTGCGCTATCTATTATTGGTCCCCGCTGCTCTTCCACCGCGTCCTCTCCGAACCCCTCGGCAAGCTGCACTTCTGGGGCACGCTCCTCGGTGCCTACTCCACCTTCCTCCCCATGCACTTCACGGGCCTGGCCGCCGAACCCCGCCACTACGCCCAACTCACCGGCATCGCCGGCCCCAGCGCGACGCTGCTCCAATCCACGCTATCACTGCAGCATTACATCACCGCATCGGCCATCTTTCTCCTGTTCGCGCAGATCCCCTTCTTCCTAAACCTCGTGCTTACCCTCCGTCGGCCGATCGAAACCCTCCACGACCCCGCCGAATCCAACCCCTGGCAGGCCACCACGATGGAGTGGGCACCTCACGCCTTCGATCCGCATCCAACCGAGGAGTTGCCAGTCGTCTACCGCGGCCCCTGCCACTATAGTGACTCCGGAAAAGATTTTTTGTCCCAGTGGAGCCCCGCCCAGGCATACGACACCGAACCGGAGTAGAGTAATCTGTCAACACAGTCCGACAGGATCACCCAGCGCCATGCCCTTCACCATCACACCGCCGGAGATTGATCGCCACCGCATCAGCGATGGCAACAACGGGCAACGGCCTCCCACCGACAAGCGAACCGGCGGCAACGGCGAAGGTGACGGCGAGAACTGGAACAACCGCCCACGCGGCCATCGCGGACCCCATGAACGCATCTCCCAGGCCCGTATCGGCCTCTTCTTCGCCCTCGGCGGCGATCTCATGTTCTTCGTCGCCCTCGTCAGCGTCTTCTTCGTTACCAAAGCCACCGGCCACTTCGATGCCTACGACCGCTACATCAACGAGTGGCTCCCCACCGCCATCCCCTCCATCCTCTGGCTCAACACCGCCGTGCTCCTGCTCAGCACCGTCACCGCCGAAATCGCGCGCCAGGCCATGTTCCGCGAAGTTGATGCAATGGACGAATGGTTCGGTCTCGGTCGCCCGGTCTCCTATCGCGCCACCATCTGGCTCTCTCTCACGCTTCTGCTCGGAGCACTCTTTCTCGCCGGCCAGTGGATCGCCTGGGACCAGCTAGCTGTGCAGCACGTCTTCTTCCGCTCCAACCCCAGCAGCCACTTCTTCTACCTCATCACTATTACCCACGCTGTACATCTCCTGCTTGGGATCGTCGGCCTCATCGTTGCATTGTCCGCGCTTCAATTCTCGCGCTCGCTCTCCACACGCCAGGTCATCGTCGACACCACCGTCTGGTACTGGCACGTGATGGGTGCCCTCTGGGTCTTCCTCTTCCTTCTGCTCGAGTTCGGACAATGAAACGACTGCTCGCCTACCTCCTGAAGGAGAACCGTCTCCGCTGGCTCTGGCTTGGAGGCTTCTTCGCCATGTGCATGGCCGTCCAGGCGCTCGGCCAAGGCTGTTCCCAATGTCTCGACAGCACGCGCGCTACGCCACCCTCCGTGCAAGCCGCCTACCGCCACGCCATCATCCTTCTCGGCGGCGCCGGCGCTACCCTCTTCATCGCCGGAACCCTGCTGCTTCGCCGCCAGCGCTAAACCGATACTCCCACAGGTATTGAGTTATCGCCTCGTAGATGGCGTCATCCAATAAAAATAGTCATCCTGACCGGAGCAGCACTATCTCAGCAATCCTGCGCTGCCGGGACCCCCAACGGGCTTTCCTGGCCCGCTGGGGATGGGAGTGGAGAAACCTGTGACTCCGCCTACCCAGGCGTTGCAGCATTTAGACCGCTGCTATAAACCGTGCATCCACCAACAAGGAATGAGGCTCTCAAATTAAGACCTTGCCGTGGCGCACACGTCGAGCAAACTCACCCAACATAAGACACACCAGTTGCAGCCGACGGATCGGCAGCTAGAGTGTTCTCGGTACATCTCTGCATCGCTGGCGTTTTTTCTAAGCGAAGAGTCTTTTCTTCATTAGACCGGCTATTCCCAGCAGGCCTGTTCCTAACAGCGTCAGTGCTGGCGGTTCCGGAGTAACGCTTGGAGGTTCGCCGAAACCAATCTGAGCAGTGCCGCTTCCAATGCTGGCTCCGCCAAGTTCGATTCCTAACACACCTGCATTCAGATTGGCAGCCGCAGCCAGATCTAACCCAGCTAGATCTCCCGTACCGTTTATAAGGTAAGGAGCTCCGAGGCCTGTGTCGGAAAACGCGAAACCGGCGCAAGGGTTCGCAGGAGTAAACACGCCTACATTTGCGCAAATATCGGTAACGTTCAAGAGCGACACGCCAGCGATATCTGTGAAAGTTACGTTGAGTGCATCGGTGTCGGCTTGCACAGTGGGAGGAACACCAAGGCCGACGGTTGTGGAGTTATCGACATAGAGCCATTCGTCACCCCCAGCAATAGGAGTTTCAACGAATGCGCCGGCACCGACACCATTGGTAAGGGTGATAACCGGATTGGCCCACAAGTTGGGAGTGAAGATACCAAGCAAAACTAGTACAGACAGCGGGATGAAAAGTTTCATGGTGAGTCTCCTTTGCCATCCATGAAGCAACCGCAGTGCCAAAGTATCCGTCTACGAGAAAAGCCGCATAAAACAAGGAGAAAATCGTAAATTTGCTTGCGTTTCCATATACGAAACAACCTTCTCTATAGATTTTCCTGAGGAGAAAAATAAAGAGCGAGCCGAAAAATCGTTGGTCCTTTTATTCCAGAATAGCTAACGTGACGTTCTCATACACCCGCTTCCACTCTGCTGAGACAGATAAAGAGTTGAAGTTAATTACCACTCTGGAAAAGAATTGCTATTAAGTTGCCAG
>JBAVDD010000433.1:0-2053 GCA_049587035.1 Acidobacteriaceae bacterium
TGGCATCATTCCCGCCCCGAACCGGGTGCTCGGTGTCCAAATGACAGGCGCCCGGCCCGAATGAGGCGCACATGGTGGCTTCGGTGTCATACGCGGTTTGTGAGCGAAGATGCATGTGGAAATCAGCCCTCCACGGCTCGAAGGGGAGGGGCGCGGCAAATGTCACCGGCACTGTCAGACCGAGAATCGAGGCCGCCATCCAGCCGCTGCGTGAGTGATTGATAGGCATGAACATCTCCCTTTACAAGGTAGTAGAACGAATTGCCGGCAATCGACGTGCGATCAGGCTCGCGGATATGGCGCCCCTAAGCGGGAGGCGGCAGAGGAAAACGCCTGCGCTGCATACTCGATATCCGCATCATCTATATGGCGATGCGTGACACATCTCAATCGCTGCTTGCCCCAAGGGCGCACGAGCAATCCTTGGTCGCAAAGCGCTTCTGTCCATTCGACTGAGGACTTTTCGGTAGCGGACACATCGACTTGAACGATATTGGTTTGGGGTTCCGACACCCTCAGTACTGCATGCGCCCGACGCACCACGTGACTGAGACTCGCTGCACGAACGTGATCTTCCAGCAGTCTGCCTCTCATGACTGTGACGGCCTCGATACCCGCTGCGGCTACGATCCCCACTTGCCGCTGTTGGCCGCCCAACATCTGTCTCAGGCCGCGCGCCCTTTTAATTGTTTGTTCCCGTCCAGCCAATATAGCGCCCATTGGGGCACTCAGTCCCTTAGACAGACAGATGGAAACGGTATCGCAATATCGGGCGATTTCCTCCGGCGCCACTTGAAGATAGACCGCCGCATTGAATAGACGCGCACCATCAAGGTGTATTGCCGCGCCGCGCTCGGCTCCCATACGTTGAACAGTCGCCATGTGTAGGAGAGGAAGCACAGTTCCACCGGCGTTATTATGCGATGTTTCCAGCGCGATCATCCCCGTCCTGAGGCGCGAGCCTGCACTCTGGCTGAGTACGTCCTCAAGCATCTCGAGGTCCATCACACCACCCGCGCCGCGGATGGGCACATAGAACGAGTCTGTAAAGGTCGCCGCGCCTCGTTCTGAGGTGAACATGTGTGCTTCTGATTCAACGGCCACCTGCTCTCCTCGCTGGACATGCGTCAGCGTGGCGAGCAGGTTGGCCATCGTGCAAGTCGGCACAAAGAGCGCCGCCTGCTTGCCAAGTATTCGCGCGCACGTTTCCTCCAGCTCACGGGCGGTAGGGTCGCCGTCCAGACTGTCGTCACCTAGAGGGGCCGCCAATGTCCGCTGGTACATGGCGGAGGTGGGCTTCGTGACTGTGTCGCTTCTGAGATCGACGACGCGCGTTCGGCCCACTGTTCGCTGGTCATCGATCTCCTTTATTGCGCTGCTCACGTGCGTCCTTCGTTTATTTTGAAACTCTCCATTTCGTTCGACGATTTCGACCGCAGCGCCTTCACTTCGTTGGGAGTCACCGCGTCGGTGTAGCGGTTGCCAAAATGGCTGCGGACGTAATTGACGACGTCGGCGATCTGCTGGTCGCTTAGCGGATCGAACGACGGCATCGCCTTGAGCCCGTTGATCACGACGAACACCGGATAGGCTTTGCCGGCGAGCTTCGCATTCCGCGCTAGTGCGGGATAGGCTCCGGCGCCAGTTGCACCCCTCGCATCGGGCATGTGGCAGGCCTGACAGATCTCTTTATAGAGCGCCTCGCCGCCCTGTGCCGGGAAATACCAGAATGACCCGGGTTGTGCCGGCACGGAACCGCCACGACTCACCGGCGGCCAGATGACAGCCAGCGCAAGCACGATGACCATTGAGCATCCCATCGATCTTTTCATGTTGCCACTATCCCTCGACCGGCGGTTTCGAGCTAGCTTGCAATCACCCGTTGATGCAGCCGTTGCACGGCGTCGAGCGCCGAGAGAATCGCACCTTCCATCCACGCCGGCAGCCGCGACGCATGT
Organism: Acidobacteriaceae bacterium; assembly: GCA_049587035.1. Classification (GTDB taxonomy): domain Bacteria; phylum Acidobacteriota; class Terriglobia; order Terriglobales; family Acidobacteriaceae; genus Granulicella. Next base: position 1,959 of record JBAVDD010000433.1, read on the forward strand.
TCGCCGGCCAGCACGATGCGGCCGTCTATCGCGCACAGATTGTCATAGTGCTTGGCGCGCAGTTCATCGCTCCATGCGGCAAAGCAGCCCAGTGT
>JBAVDD010000434.1:0-3855 GCA_049587035.1 Acidobacteriaceae bacterium
GGCCTGGAGTCGCCTCGTAACTGCGCCACCTGCAATTTGGCAAGCGGCTGCTCCAGACTCTTCGCATCTAACACGTTGCCCGTTTGGTCGACTACTTGGATCAGTGCGTCATGGGGAGGCTCATCCTTGAACATGTCCAACGCCGGATCGAGACCGCTGTTGACGTCGCCGGTGCCCCACAAGCGGCTGCTCAGTTTCGGAGTAAGACGCATATCTTGCCGTAACTCAAGGTGCCCGTCGATACCATCAACCTCTGCGGAAAGCGGCAGCCGAACAGCAATTGTCTCCTGCGCCGCCGTTTGATCGCGAGCTTGAGCTGCCGCCCCGTTGCCAGACCAATGGAGCAGTCCAAAGCCCAAGGCAACGGTTGTGATTCTCAGCCGCGTTTTCGTCATGGAGAGAAGTATAGATCCCAAAAAGCCGACATCCCGAATCTTGAATCATCGGTACGCAGTCGCCGCGCATCAGCACTAGTTCGAACTCCCCGGCAACCCCGCCACCGGCGCATTATTCGAAGCCCCCACCCTCCGCAACACAGGTCCCTTCGTCGACTTCTTCCCCGGCACCCCGCGCTTGTCCTGTATCCGGCGCAGCCGCGCCTTCACCTGGTCAAACTCCGACGTCGTCACCAGATACTCCGGCCGTGCCGGCAGAATCGTAGCAATCTCCCGCTCCACCGCGGCAATCCTCTCCGGCGTCGCCGGATGATCGCTGAACGCCTTCGAGATCGCCCCCGGCTTGCGCTTCTCCATCGCGGCCAGCTTCTCAAAGATCGTCACCATCCCCTGCGGATCGTACCCCGCGCGATACATGTACTGAATCCCCAGGTAATCCGCCTCGCTCTCGTACCCGCGCGAGAACTCCAGAAACGTCAGCGGCATCGCCATCTGCGAAGCCTCATACACGCCATACCCCGTCCACGAACCGGCCGCAACGATAACCATCGGAATCGACCCAATCTGCATATATCCCATCCGCGTCATCTCGCGCGCCGCATGGTGCGCCGCCACATGCGCAATCTCATGCGCCATCACCCCCGCCAGCTCGTCCTCGCTGTCGCAAGCCAATATCAAACCCGAGTCCACATAAAAATATCCCCCCGGCAGCGCCATCGCATTAATCTCATCGGTGTCCAGCACTTTGATCGTGAACGGCACCTTAGCATCCGAGTTCCGCACCAGGTTCTGCCCGATCCGGTTGACATAGTCCACCACCACCGGGTCCGTCACCAGGTGCGACGTCTTCTCAATCTCCATCGAGTACTGCCGCCCCACGCTCAGCTCCCAGCTCGGCGAGTACCAGTTCCGCACCCCCCGTCCGCCAAGCTTCCGCAGCCCCACCGCATCCACATCCTGCTCCGACCCCTTCTTGATGTGCGCATCGAGATCCTGCCCCGGCGTAGCAATCGAACTCTGCTTAGCCGCCGCACCTGTCGCGGGCGTACTCTGCTGCCCCAGCGCCAGCGCCCCGCCGAGCATCACAACCGCCGCAATCGCCAGCACACGCATGCGAACTCCTACAGGTCAGATCTCACCAGGTGTTGTAACTCGTACCATCGCTCGCAAGCCCCTCCGACCCCGAGTGCACATCATCCATCCCGCCGTCGGTCTCGTTGATGTCCGTCATCGTGTCCGACTCACCCGTGATCCAAGTATCGTTCCGGCTCGTCATCGGGTCCACTGGAATCGACTTCAGATACCCCGCCTGCACCAGGTCGTCCAACGACTGAGGCGCCTTCTGTTTGTCGATCGTGTAGCTGTCTATCGCCGTCCGTATCGTGTGCAGGTCTTCCTTCAGCACCGCTTCCTTCGCGCGCTGCACCATCCGCGCGTAAATCGGCACCGCAATCGACACCAGAATCGCGATGATCGCCATCACGATAATCAACTCGATCAACGTGAAGCCGCGCTCGCCGCTTCGCCTCCGCGCTTGCATCCGTCGAATGGACTGCTCCAGCATCATCCCGTCCCGCTATCCTCGGCAACTGCTACCAAGTGTTGTACTTCGTCCCGTCCAGCCCTGTGCCCGTGCTCTTGCTGTAGACGTCAAACACATCCTGCCCGCCAAAGCTGTCCGAGTCCGGCTCGTCCTGATTTGATCGCAAGCCCCAATCCGTATTCCCCGTCATCGGGTCCACCGGAATCGCCCGCAGAAACCGCATCTTCTTGTCCTTAACCGTAACCCCATCCACCAGCGTCTGCAGGTCCGGTGGATAGTTATTCGAGTCGGCCTTGGTCTGGATGCCGCCCAGGTCGGCCACATCCTTGTACATATCGATCGCCCGCCGCATCTCCCACAAATCGGCTCGCAGCTCCTGCTCCTTGCGGCGTTTCACCTCAAACTTCACCACCGGAATCGCTGCCGTCGCCAGGATCGAAAGGATCGCGATCACGATGATCAACTCCGTCAGAGTAACGCCAAACTCCCCCGGGCGTAGCCCCTGACTTGGACCCTGACGCGGTCTCTGAACTCCTGCTGCTCTCAACTGCGTCATCGCCCCTCCTTCCTTCTCCCCGCGTCCTCAGCTTTCTCTCTTATTGAGTACTAAGCCGTCCCCTGTTATTTGACGTGCACCACACCCTGAACGCCAACCGCCGCAATCCGTCCCTGCTGGCTGTCCCGTGCGCCAATCCTGGTCAGTGCCAGGCTGGAATCTCCCGGAGCCGTCGCCTTGAACGTCAGCGTGCACACTGTTCCGTGCCCATCCACGCCCTTGGTCCCCGGCGGCCGCGTAGCAGAGATCGTCACCGCTCCATTGCCTTCATCGCGATGCACCAGCGCCACCGGCTGTCCATCCTTGCCCAGCAGGTCGCCCGAATCCACATTCACCAGTGACAGCACCTTGGGATCGAACTGAAGCTGCAACGGCACCGCAAACAGGTCATGTGCATCCGACGCCACAATCGACACCTGGAACGTCGACCCCACCGCCTGGTTCTCCATCGACGGCGTCACAGCCAGCGTCATCGACGTCGCAGACATCGTCCCGTTCGGCTGCATCCGCATCCCCGCCATCGTCTCCTGCGTCACCGGCTTTGTGTCCTCAGCCATCTTGCCAATCATCGCCTGCGCCGCATTCGCAGCCGAGGTCTCCGGCAGCGACTTCGCCGCAGGCGTCATCTCCGCGCTCTCCACAGCCGGCGCCGCACTCGGCGTCTTCCGCAGCAGCTCTACCGCCTGGCTCGTTCCCGTATAGATCGCCCTCGTATTCTCGTCCGTCAAAATCGATTCGCGCACAATGTGCGGAATCACCAGGAACACCACGTCGTCGCTCTCTTGAGTCTTATCCGTGCTGGAAAAGAAGTACTTCAGGATTGGAATCTCTCCCAGGCCCGGTGTCCCGCCCACATTCTTCGTATCCTGCACCTGCATCAGCCCGGCCAGCAGCGCCGGCTCTCCGTCCTTCAGCTGAATCACCTGGTCCGCTATACGCTGCGAGATGATCGGCTCCGTTACGCCATCGATCGTCACCGACGACGTCTGCGCCGACACCTCCACCTTCAGCTTCAGCGACACCTCGCCGTCATAGTGCACCGTCGGCGTCATATCGATATTCACGCCCACATCCAGATACGTGAACTGCGTCTGCACACCCAGCGACGCCGTCGTGATCGCCGTACCCGCCGAGTACGACCCCGTCGCAATCGGAATCTTCGATCCGATCTTCAACGTCACATGCTGCCCATCGGTCGCACGAACCCTCGGGTTCTGCAAAATTCGCGTGTCTGAATCCGACAGCAGCGCACTCACCGTTCCGCCCGTGATCGAAACCGCAAAGTTCGTCGCATTCAAATTCCCCAGCGTGTTCAGCGTAATCCCCGACGTAGTCGTGTTCGTACTGGTGTTGGTCGCCGT
>JBAVDD010000435.1:0-3867 GCA_049587035.1 Acidobacteriaceae bacterium
CCCTCCACTCAAATGCGTATTCCAGAACTGCTTCATTACCACCCACAACGACTTCAGTCGCGACCGGAAGATCGCCAACCCCAGCACCCCCGCCGGAATCAGCGCAAACTCCGCCATCAGCTTCGAGCCCACGTTATACGAAAACCGCACCACAAAAAACAGCACCAGGTAGCTATACGCGCCCGAGATCACCGCATACGCAATAAACAGCGGAGCCCGCCGTCTCGGCACCGCAGGAACCTCGGCCGGCAGTCGCAGCACACTGTTCTGAAACCAAGCCGACACAAAGCTGGTCGACCGCTCCTTCAGATCCGGAATCCCAATGACCTCAGTCAAAAAGTAATACCCATCCAGCTTCAGCAACGGATTCAGATTCATCACAATCACCGCCAGCCCGGTAATCAAAATCACCTTGTACGCCAAGTCATGCACCACCGCGCTAGGCTGCGTGTTCGTCCAAACAATCATCGCGATCCCACACACCACCATCTCAATCCATATCCCCGCAATGATCGTCGCCAGCCGCTGAATCTTCGTAGCCGAAACCCAGGTCTCCGTAACATCCACAAAGAACGCCGGCGTCAGATACAAAAACATCAGCCCCATATTATGAACTTCGCCGCCATAGTGTTTGCACGTAAGCCCATGCGCCGACTCATGAATGAACCCCAGCCCAAACAGCAACACCCAGAACTCCACAAAGTCCGCAAACGTCTTATGCGTGAAGTTGTAGTACAGCGGTATGTCCGGCCCAAAGTCCTTCCACTTCACCACAAACACCGCCGCCTCAAAGCAGAACAGCAGCACCACCGCCAGCACACACCACCGGCTATAGACGAACCGCCCCACCACCCCATCCAGCCAAGTCAAATATTTATCCGGATCCCACGCCGAAAAACTAATGTGCGCCAGATTAATCTTCGACGTCCGGCTCGCCTTCCGTCCGCGCTGCGCCCTCAGCCTCGCGCCGTACGCCAGGTTCTTCTCCTGCGGTGTCTTGAACCAGAAGTCGGCCTCATCCAGGCTGGTGGCAAACTCCTCCACCTCACGCATCGTCAGCGACCCGCTGTACTTTTCGTTGAACTCCCGCGCAATCTCCTCATAGTTGCGCACGCCATCGAACAGTTGCGCCAGCTGCCACTGCGAAGGCTGAAACCGAAAAAAGCTCCCTTTGCTCCGCTGCAGGATTCCGACGATCGGCTCACCATCCAGCATGTCCTCACGCGTCACCAGCTCCGGATCAAGCCGCGGTGGCCGTGTGCGCGAGAGCCGCGCCTTGGGAATCTCCGGCAGCGCCGCATCCAGCGCCTCACTCAGATTCATCGCGCTCGCACCTGCATCGTCATCCCCGGCTTCAACAGCGGCGAAGCATCCATCACCTCCCCGATCACCTGCACGCTCCCGCTAGCCGGATCCACCACTGGGCTCACCCGATAAACCCGAGCCCTCTGCCGCAGCTCCGGATAATCCGCCGTCGTCAACTCCAACCTCGACCCGCGCTCAAACGCACCCATCTCCGCCTCTGGCACCGTAAACAAGACCCGCAGCGGAGCCACCGCCGTAATCCAGAACAACACATCGCCCGTCTTCACCTCCTGCGCCACCCGCAGCTCGCGCCGCCCCACCACACCCGCAAACGGAGCCACAATCCGCGTCTGTGCCAGCTGCAAGTTCGCCGCCTGCAAGTCTGCCTGCGCGCCCTGCTCATCCGCCTGGTATCGAGCCACTTCCGACTTCGTCTCCACCAGCTTATACTTCACATGCTCCCAATCCTCTTCGCTCAAAATCGTATCCGCGCGCAGCGCATCGGCGCGTCGCAGGTCGGCCTCGTCCACCAACTGCTGCGACTGCCACTCCTTCACCTGCGCCGCCAACGACGCCACCTTCGCCGTCTGCTCCGCGCAGGCCACCTTCAGCTCCCGATCATCCAGCACCGCCATCACCTGTCCCTGCCGCACATGGTCGCCAATATCCACCATGATCTCCGCCACGCGCCCCCCACGCTGCGCCGCAATATCCGCCTGCTGCGCTGCCACTAGCGGCCCCGTAGTGCTGAACACTTTCGCCCCCGGCATCGCAGCCACCGTCTTCGCAGCAACCACAGGCTGCGAAGAAGCCATCCGCTGAGCCTCGACCGTCGCCTCAGGCCCCGGCCGCGAATCACATCCACACAACCCCGCGCTCACCGCCATCACCGCGCAACATACCGCACCACGCCAACACCAAGCAGTCTTCATCGCATCACCAGCCAATCCAGTTCCACAACGTCTGCCAAGCCCACATCGCCGGCTTGCGCAGCAGCACATATCCAGCAGGCCGAAACCCAATAAAAATCTTCCCCCGGCCACTCATCCCGGCCCGCAGCATAGCCTCACGATTCGGCAGCGGCACCCTCGCCGCAAACGTCCGCGTATCGTCGCCCACCACCGCCACAGGACTCACCACCCCCACCGCACCCTTCCATGTCCGCTGCGGATAACTATCCAGCTTGATCACCGCGTCCGCTCCCGGCCGCACCAGCGCCACATCCCTCTGCGCCACCTGCACATCCACCACCACCGACGACACATCCAGCACCTTCGCAAACGTATCGCCCGCATTCAAATGTTCCCCCGCCGCACTCTGCAACGCCGGCGTCGTCACAATCCCATCAATCGGAGACCGCAGTTCCGCACTCTCCACCTTGCTAGCCGCCCGCGCCGCCTCCGCACGCAAAAACTCCACCTGCGCCCGCTCCTCACCCGCGGCCGCCGATCCCCGCGCCAAACTCCCCTCCATCGTCAACTCCGCAGTCTTATACTTCGCCTCCGCCGCCGCCAGGTCCGCTCTCCACTGCCAGTCGTTCATCGTCCCCAGCACCGCGCCCGCCGCCACCCTCTCACCCTCGCGAGCCGTCACCGAAGCCACATTCCCGTCTGCTGGCGCAGCAACCGTCACCAGCTGCTGAGGCTCCACCACCGCCACTCCCACAACCCGCATCGGCAGCGGACAGAACACCAGGAACAGCACCACCGCCGCCGCGGCAACGCCATACACCAACCTGCGTTTCCCACTGGTCCGCAGCAGCGCGCGCTTCTTCTGCATCAACGGCTCCAGCAGCCCAATCAACGGCACCTCGCGATACAGCAGCGCATTCCGTATCGCGACAGTAGCCTGTCCCGCAAGAATTTTGATCATCTCAATCTGCGCCGTATCCAGAAAATCCGGATCGGCCGCCGCATACAACAGCATCCCCACGCGTCCCTGGTCATCGACCAGCGGCAGCGCATACAGCGCGCGATATCCGCTGCCCTCAAAGTACCGCGCCACCGCCTCAGCAATCTCCTCGCGCGTCTCCGCCGTCTGCCGCACATGCAGCGCCGAGCTCTCCGTGCTCAACCACCGCACCAGCTCCTGCAACCGGTCCACCCCCACATCACCCATCGGGATCGACGCCATCCCCGACACCGCCTTCAACTGCAAACTCCCCTTGCTATCCAGCGCAATCGCGCACAGCTCATAAGGCAGCACACTCTGCGGACTGTTCACAATAATCTGCATCAGCCGGTCCAGCCGCAGTGTCGAAGTAATCTCCGAGCTCACATGCACCAGCGTCTCCAGAATCTCCAGCTTCCGCTCCGCATGCATCAGGCTGGCATTCTTCAACGCATTGCTAGCCGTCTCCGCCATCGCCGATAGAAAGAACTGATCGTCCTCATCGAACGCGCGTCCACCCGCGCGATTCACCGCCTCCAACACCCCAACCTCAGCCTCGTCCTGCATCAGCGACACCACCAGCGCATTCGTCACCCGCGGGGTTCGCTCCCCCACCGGCACCCGCTCCAGCGCAGCATTCCTACGCACCAGCCGCTCGTCGTTCTCATCCAC